>DASVGE010000113.1:0-6983 GCA_036379695.1 Pyrinomonadaceae bacterium
AGGGCTGCGCACCCACCCGCTACCGCGAGGTGGTACTGACCCGTCCCAACAGTGATTTCTGACTTTTGAAAGCAAAGCACTGAAGGAATATTTATTAACTCGATTCAGTTATTTTGAGAAGCAACGCGCACACAACAGAGATTGAATTAGGTCATTGGAAGAGAAAAAAGAACAATGGACTCGAACTTATGATATAGTGCAGCACTCCACCAACAAAGAAGCGGGCCGACTTGTGGTTGCGACACAAATCGACCCTAGATCATCAACCTTCACACGAAAGGATGACAATCATGGCTAATCATAGTAGCGCAACCGTGCGCGAAACTCCTCACATAAACCAAACATCAACGCCCAACACGATAGTCAATGCTCTGACACGAAGGGCGGAGGCGGTCTTGAACGACACATCCATCGATGCTCGGAGCCGTGCGATCATTCGTTACGGGTTGGAGACGGACGATCCGTGGCTGGCTGAACTAGTGCGCCGCGCCGATGCGGGCGAAGCGATTGCTGAGACGATTGATTTTTCGCAGGAACCAACGCGACCAAGCGAAGATGATTCAAGCGAAGACAAGATTGAATCGTTAACGGAGATGATCTGTCGTGCTGGCGATGAGGCCGGCAGGAAGTCGGCCGCAATGCTTGTTCTAATGGCGACGATTGAAAGTGCGACACACCCGAAAGCACTCGCGAAGAGAGCGAAGCATCTTGCCTTCACTCGCTGCGGTGAGTGGAACGTCAACGGCATTGTTGACGCTCAGGTTGCTGTGCTTGAAGGCGAACTGCTCGCACGCGAAACGGTTTAAGGTCGGCCTCGTTCAGTCTTGCACGAAGAGTCAGGAAATGGCTTTTCGTGCAAGGCTGTAGCACGAAAGTATGGGACGCAATGGGCCAGATAAAAGTTCCGATATCAATGAATCGGCTCTACATTCCAACAGTTGCCGAAGATCCATGGTCCTACATTCGCCTATTTGCGTTGTGGCGTCAGGTGAAAGGCGGAGGGCCTCACTTCCTGATCGACTTCTCGGAATGCACGTTTCTTGGTCAGAGTGGAGTGGCTTTTCTTGGTGGTCTAATCAGAGCAATTGAACAGCGCGGTGGTAAAGTGACTATCGATTGGAGCACCTTACGCAGCGATATAAGGATGAACCTGGCTCAGAATGGCTTTCTCTCAGTATTTCAAGGGGGACTGAAACCGTGGCAGGGCAATTCAATTCCCTATCGCGAGGATTCTGAGCTTGATAAGGACAGCCTGGTTGAATATCTAGCGGACCGCTGGCTCGGTAGGGATTGGGTGCATCTTAGTGATGGCTTACGCTATGCCCTTGCCGCGAGAGTGTGTGAGATCTATGTCAATGCTTTTGAGCATAGCGACTCCCGAATAGGAGTCTTTAGTTGTGGTCAGCATTATCCCCGGTTGAGAATGGTTAGACTTACAGCAGTGGATTTTGGTGTAGGCATACCGTGTAACGTTCGTGGCTTTGCTGGGAATCAGAACATTCATGCAAGTTCTGCCATGAAATGGGCGTTTCAACGAGGAACAACCACTCGACCAGGGAGCTCAGGTGGGGGAGTCGGTTTAGACCTATTAAAGGGACTTGTTCGCCTGAACGGAGGCGCTTTGCAGGTATTCAGTCATGAAGGATATGCGGTACTATTGAGCCAGTCAGAAAGGTATGAAGAACGAAGCAAGAACTTCGAAGGAACTATGGTGACAATAAGTCTCAGGTGCGATCAAAGACACTACCGCCTCACGACTGAAAGTGATGACAAACCACTTTTCTGAAGGACGTACGATGAAACTCACAATCTTCGATCTAATTGGAGCCAACTGTGTAACCTATACAGATGGTCTCAAAGTTTATGACCTGATCCATCCCGAATTAAAGCGAGGTCGACCTATTGAACTGGACTTCTCTAACGTTCGGGTCATCGTGTCTCTTTTCTTTAATGCTGCCATTGGTCGTCTACTCGAGGACATACCAACTGATGATCTCAATCGATTACTCATGATCTCAAACCTGCCTCCCGGAGGATTTGAAACGCTGAAACGAGTTATTGAGAATTCAGACGATTTTTATCACAACCCTCAAGTCAGGGAGGCATTGGATCGCATCCTCGCCGAGCACGCCGCTGAGGTCTAATGGCCATTAACTACCGTGTTCAGGCGGATGTAATCGACATTCGCACTGACACTCCTCAACCTGTCGACGAGTTTCTTATTGATACCAACGTTTGGTATTGGATGACGTATACGCGGGCTTCGCTGGGAACTAGTCCACCGCACGCAACGCAGTTAACAGACTATCCAAATTACATCAACCAAGCACTAGGTAATAATTCTCGATTACGTTTCTGTGGCTTGGCCCTTGCAGAATTGGTTCACCTGATTGAGAAGACTGAACGAGAGATCTACAGCGCGGCCGCCGGTCCGATTCCAGCGAAGGAATTTCGTCACAACTTGCCTTCACGGCGTGCGAATGTAGTCTCAGAAGTCCAATCCGCTTGGACTCAGGTGACCGCGCTTGCGACTTCAATCGAAACTAACGTGAGTGACTCGATGATCAGTGCGGCGGTTCAGAGATTCCATTCTGAACCACTTGATGGTTATGACCTTTTCCTTTTGGAAGCTGCCAAGGCTGCGGGGATCAGCAAAGTGATAACGGATGACGGGGATTTCAGCGGTGTGCCGGGAATTCAGATGTTTACCAAGAATCAAAGAGTCATTATTGCAGCGCAAACGCAAGGCAAACTCATCGTTAGGTAGAACACCGACAGCGATTCAAGTCACGAGCCAGACTCTCGTCAAATAATTCCTTCGTCCGACGCGCCACTGTCTCTGATCTCTGTTTTGTTGATTCTGCAAAGCGCCTGTCAATTCAACGCCGGCACGTCAACACCACCGAACAAGAAGTCGGGAAACAGTGGGCAAGCAACAACTACGAGTGGCTCGAAAACGAAGCCAGTAGACTAGCTGCCTTAAAGATCGTTTGCCCGGCGGTTATTGGAAACTCCGCGTTTTGTATCGAACCATCGAAGAAGTTAAGAACGAATCTTCAGACGCATCGTGGCAACAACACATCGCGCGCGTAGAGAAGTGGGCCAGCGAACTGCTCCGCGACTGCTCGCTGGTTTCAGAGCGATTGATAAGCTCTATGGTTCGTCGCCGCAGCGACTGAATGAAGCCTGCCTGTTTCATTCTTTGTAGACGACCACAGGACGCCTGCAGAATTAATGAAGCGTATTGGTAATGCCTACGATCTGGATGTCTGGAAGGATGAGTCGGTCTTCAATATCCACCGTCAGGAGGCGTTGATGAGATCAGGAGAGCTGCCTCGACATCTTCAACCTGGTCAAAATAGCCGCGTTAAGGCGCAAAGGAAAACGCCAGGAATCTCTTAGTTCCTGGCGTTTCCTTGCGCCTTTGCGCGAGCATTTTTCGCGCCTTAGTTATTCCGGTTGCCTGGCGAGGCGTTGCTATTTGGACTGTTGCTATTCGCGTTATTAGCGTTGTTCGCGTTTATGGGACGGACACCTGAGGTGTTCTGGTTCCCATTGTTATTTTGCACTACACCTACATTCGCGGGCGCAGTGTTCGAGTTCAGGTTTGAATTGACGTTTGCGGAGTTGCTGTTGGGCGCAGTAGTGGTGCCGTTGCAACCTGCAAGACCAACCACCCCAAGCAGACACATAACAACTAAAATTCGGTTCATCCTATTCCTTCCTTCGAAGCGATCGTTTAGCGATAAACTTGTTCGCCGCGATTTCTCTTCCAATCTTCCTCGAAGTAAGCAGCGTCTTCGGAATTACGCGGGGTTACGCCCATCATGATTCCGCCCTTCTTGATGCCTTCCTCGTAATCCTTGATCCGTTCTTCCGGCATGCCTGCACCGATAAGCGCGCCAATCAGGCCGCCAGTAGCGCCGCCTGCGCCGGCTCCCGCTAGTCCTGCTGCGATTGGACCAGCAATGAGTAGACCAAGGCCTGGTAATGCTAACGTGGTTCCGATAGCTGCGATTGCGGCCAGCGTTGCGCCGACTGTGCCGCCGATCGCCGCGCCCGTGCCCGCGCCTTCAAGCGCTTTATTGCCGAGCTCAGTTTCACGATTGTCGACCGAGAAATGTTTCTTTCGTGTTTCGTCCGACATAATCAGGTTGACGTCGTCATCGCCGTAACCTCGTTCACGCATGGAGCCGTATGCACGCTCCGCGCTGTCTCTGTCTGGAAATAGTCCGGTGACCATGCCTGAATGTGCTGTTCTTGATGCTGATGTATCTGCCATATTTCTCCCTTGAATAGTTAATTGCGGTTAAGTGAATGACTTATAGAGGTCAGTTCGTTAATCGCACTTTTACTGTGCAACTACCGAGCCGGAGATAGCCTGATGTGTCGCGGGTTCAGGTGCGATCTTTTTGGAGGAACTTGGCGATGCTGCGCTGGCAGTCGTCTGTGAGGCGGGCGATGACGTTAACGTCGGCGCCGGTTTCAAGCGCTTCGGGGAAGGACATGCCGTCCATTTGATAAAGCAACGTCTTCGTCAACGACGTCGCCGAACGGCTCATCTTTTCAAACTCGCTGACATAACGCGCCACGTCTTCTTCAAAACTTTCGTCAGCAAAGACCTGGTTCACGAGGCCAAACTCTTTCGCCTGATCGGCACCGATCTCGGCGCCACGTGTAATCAGTTCGAAGGCGCGTTTTTCAGATACGTTGCGACGGAGAATCGCCATTACCATCGCCGGGACAAAACCGATCTTTACCTCCGGATAACCGAAACGCGCCGAAGCAGACGCAAGCACTATGTCGCACGCCGTTGCCAATCCACAGCCGCCGGCGAGCGCACGTCCCGTGACTGCCGCCACGATTGGAATGGGCAGTTGCCGGATTAACGAAAACAGCTCCAACAACGTGCGAGCATCTTCAGAGTTTTCAGCAACCGAAGCGCCGGCGATCTTCTGGAGTGCGGAAAGATCAGCGCCCGAGCAAAAGTCTTTACCCGCGCCCGAGATCACCGCCGCCCTGACTCTTTCATCTGCCGCCGCCTGCTTCAGTCCCTGCTTGACGCCGGCGATCACGGCGTCGTTCAACGCGTTCCGCTTCTCGGGACGATTGAGCGTTATACGCGCCGCCACGCCTTCAACTGAATAAAGGACAACTTGTTCGTCAGCCATTGGCTTCCTGGTCGGATATCTCGATCTCCATCCGCAGTAACGCAGTCGAGAACGTCTTTCCCTGCGCGTCAGTCATCAACGACAACGTCCCACCGCCACCAAGACTCTCGTGCAACAGAAAATTGAGCGCGCCGAGATTCGGCAACTCGAATCGCTCCACTTCCCCGTGACAAATCCCTTTGAAGTGCTGCTTCACCCGTTCCGCCGTAACCTCACGCACGAGGATCGGATACCACTCATCACGCAACGCAATCAATCCGATGTTTGCCGTGTCGCCCTTGTCACCCGAACGCGCATGGGCCAGTTTTACCAGTTGTACTTTCACGTCTCGAGCACCTCAACCACGGGATTGATCTCTTCTTTCGGAATCAGCGCCGGCCAGTAAGCGACGATCTCTTCCACCTTCGGCCGCCCGCCGGCAAAACCGGTTACCGCCGGTGGTCCGGTCAGGATCAAAGGAGCAATTTCTTTCGTGAATCGCTCAACCGCGCTGCGATCCTGGCCACGCACACCCACACGCAACTGCACCTCGGGAATGTCGGGACCCGGCGGACCAGCAAGCGGACCATGCGTAGCATTCACGCCCACAAACTCCGTCAACACCTGTTCGAACTTCAATCCAAGCCGATCGAGTCGACGTCGCAAAATTCGATCCGCAGCCTGCGCTTTGTCGTAAGCATCCGGCCACGAATAGACCAACGTGCCGACAGCCTTAAACCCGGCGGAATAACTGATCGACACTTTCAAAAACTCCGTCGCGGGCCGTCCCTCGATTCCGTAGACGCGAACTCGATCGCGCCCTTCGTATTCCAACCGGACCGTCGTGAAATCGGCAACGCAATCCGGCGTGATGTACTCGTGCGGATCGCCCATCTCGTAAACCAGTTGCTCCTTAATAGAAGGAATGACGATCCAGCCGCCGGTGCGCTCGTGCTTGGTGATGACAAACGTTCCGTCCGGCGCGGCTTCAACAATCGGAAAACCCACGTCAGCAAGGTTGGGAATGCTGCGCCACTCGTACTGGCAGTTGCCGCCCGAAGCCTGTGCGCCACATTCGATGATGTGGCCTGCAATCGTGCCCGCGGCGAGACGGTTCCAGTCGGTGTTGGACCAGCCAAACTCGTGAATCATCGGCGCGAGGGTCAGACCTGTATCCGTCGCACGACCGGTGATCACGATTTGCGCGCCCTGGTTCAACGCGTCAACGAGAGGCTGCGCGCCCAGATACGCGTTCGCGCTTTGAATCTTGTCGCGCACGGTTGAAAGCGGCGCACCGGTGTCCATGTTGCGCAACTCGACGCCGCGTGACAGCAGTTCATCAAGCCGCGGCATGATGTCGTCGCCTGTAACAATCCCGATGCGGACCTTCCCTGCCAAACCGAGTTCGCGCGCCACGTCGATCACGGCATCGGCACAGCCGCGCACGTTAACGCCACCAGCATTCGCAGTGACCTTGATCCCGCGCTCGACACAAGTTGGCAGGATGCGACGCATTAAAGGAACGAAGTCTTTAGCGTAACCCGCGTTGGGATCGCGTGCCTTCTGTTTCTGCATGATCGACATTGTTACCTCGGCGAGGTAGTCGAGCATCAGGTAATCGATTGGTCCACCTTCAACCTGGCGCACGGGCGCGTCAGGAAGATCTCCCCAAAAACCTTGTCCGGCTGCTATGCGTATTTTTTGTTTCATCTGAGGCTTGGAATGTAGCGTAAATGATTCTTAACCACAAAGGCCCAAAGGCACTAATAATTAAGCGCCTCCCTGGAGTGCGGTGCCTTGGCACCGCTATGGCCAAAGCGGTGCCAAGGCACC
>DASVGE010000114.1:0-23965 GCA_036379695.1 Pyrinomonadaceae bacterium
CGACCAGCAGCAGCAACACGCCGAAAGCGATGCACGCATAACCAGTCAGACGTTGCGCGCGCTCACCAATCGTGATGCCCCAATCGACGAGAAACAGCCAGATGCCGTTCGCGAGGTGCCAGACAGTCGCCGTGATCCCGATCATGTAGATAATAAAGATCGGAACCATGCGAAACTCACCCGCAACGATGTCGAAAGCTTGATCAGGAGCGTGAGCCACGGAGATCGTGTTCAGTCCCGGGATCAACCCGAAGCGGAAGTTGAGCACGTGAAAAGTGATAAAGAAGAAAAGGATGACGCCGGTGATTCGCTGGATCGTGTAGAACCAGTTTCGCGCGTAGGGGTACGCGAGATTGTTGGGGCGCGCTTCCATGGTGATCACCAGGCCGTAAACGGCGTGGTAGATGAGCGGAATGAAGATGCCGCCGATCTCGACAAAGAGAATGTACGGAATCGACTGCAGATCTTTAACCGCGTTGTTAAAGTCGGCCGCGCCCGTCAGCGCCTTTGAGTTAGTGTAAAAGTGTTCTAAAAGAAAGATGCCGAGTGGGACAATACCGGAAAGCTGATGCAGCTTGCGCAAGACGAAGGTCCTGCTCAACCGAATAGCCAAGAATACACTCCTTTGTCGTAAAGCTGTGACATCGACGCCAGTCGATCAAGATTAGAGAGGTTGTTAAAGAGTCTGTACAAGGGTGGTTTGATTATATTGAGAAGTTGAAGAAATTCAAAACCCGCGATTTCATATGAATGAACTTGTCCAACAAAGTCTGGGAACAATTGCGAAAATGATCCGCGATCGGGAAGTTTCGCCGGTAGAGGTTGCGGAGGCGCATCTGGAGCGGATCGCCGAACTGAATCCGGCGCTGAATGCGATCGTGACGCTGGCGCCGGATGTTTTGGAACGTGCGAGGAAAGCGGAAGAGGAAGACGATCCGGGCGCATTGCACGGCGTGCCTGTCACGATCAAAGACACGATCGAAACTGCGGGACTTCGCAGCACGAGTGGATCGGTAATTCGACAAGATCATGTTCCTAAAACCGATGCGCCCGCGGTGGCGCGGCTGAAAGCTGCCGGCGCGATCATCCTCGGCAAAACGAACGCCGCTGAAATGGCGATGGATTACACGGCTGACAATCCTGTGTTCGGCCGTACTAATCATCCGTTAAATCCAGATCTAACACCGGGCGGCTCCAGTGGCGGCGAGGCTGCCGCGATTGCGACGAACATGTCGCCGGGCGGACTCGGAAGTGACCTTGCCGGATCCGTGCGAATCCCCGCCCACTTCTGTGGAATCTGTGGCCTGAAACCGACGACAGGCCGCGTACCCGGTGAATTACAATTTCCTCCGAGCACCGGCCCATATTCGCTTGGCGCTGTGATTGGACCAATGGCCCGCACCGTCGGTGACTTGCGCATACTGCTCGATGCACTCACCAACGATCGTTCAGGCAGAGAGTCGCGAGACCTTCGCGGTTCTCGAGTGGCATGGTACACAGACGACGGAGTAGCGCCGGTCACTGAGGAGACGGCCCGCGCCGTTAGTACAGCAGCGCAGGCGTTGACCGAAGCAGGTTTAATCGTTGAAGAGCGCCGGCCACCTCATCTCGAACGCGGTAATGAGTTATGGTTGAAGCTGTTTTCGCGAGCGTCCGTCGTTCAGTTGCGGAAAATCTATAAAGGTCGTGAGACGGAGGGAGGTTCATTTGTTACCTGGCGACTCTCGACTGCGGACGATGTGCCTCCACCGACACTGGACGAATACATCGCGAACTGGATGGAGCGCGATCGTCTCCGTGAAGAACTGCTGCGTTGGATGGAAAAGACGCCGCTCATCATCGCGCCAGTCGGTGCTACGCCCGCGTATCCACACAACACGCTGAAAGTTACGGTCGGTGGTTCTACATTAGGTACATTCCGAGCGTTCAGCTACGCTCAGACCTTCAATGTGTTCGATCTGCCTGTAGTGACCGTGCCGGCCGGGAAATCGAACGACGGCCTGCCGATTGGCGTACAGATTGTCGGGCCGCCTTTTGCGGAAGAGATGATCCTTCGGGCGGCCGAGATTGTCGAAAAAGCTTTATCCACAGATTACACAGATTTAGCTATATAATCTGCGCAATCTGTGTAATCTGCGGATATGGATGGGAGTCGATTATGGAACCAGTCGCGTCTCTTCTTGCTTTTCTGTTCTTCGGCTTTATCGCGGTGGTGCTGCTCGTAATCGCAGCCAAGACGATCCGGATCGTGCCGCAGGCCTCGGTCATGCTGATTGAGCGGCTGGGAAGGTTCGACAAGGTTGCCAGCAGCGGGCTCAATCTCCTGGTGCCGTTTCTCGATAAACCGCGCGCTGTTTACTGGACCAACACACGGCCGGCGCTGACTTCGATCGACTTACGCGAGCAGTACATCGATCTCCCGCCGCAGCCCGTGATCACGCGCGACAACGTGACGATTCATGTAGATTCAGTCGTCTACTGGCAGATCACCGATCCCATTAAAGCAGTTTACGAAATCAACGATCTGGTTGGCGGCATCGTGCAGTTGACGATCACCGGCATGCGTGCCGTGATGGGTGAGATGGACCTGGACCACACACTCTCGCAACGCGATCAGATCAACGCGAAGCTCCGCGTGATACTTGACGAAGCCACTGACAAGTGGGGCGTGAAGGTGACGCGCGTGGACGTGAAGAACATCAATCCGCCGGAAGACGTCCGCATCACGATGGAGAAACAGATGACTGCCGAACGCAACCGGCGCGCGCTGGTGTTACAGGCGGAAGGCGATCGGCAGGCGGCGATTACGCGCGCGGAAGGTGAGAAGCAGGCTGCGGTGACGCGTGCTGAAGGTGAAAAGCAGTCGGCGATACTCGCGGCTGAAGGCGCGGCGCAGGCGCGTTTACGGAATGCTGAAGCTGAGTCGGAAGCTTTGAATCGGATTGCGCAGGCGGTGCCCGGAGGCGATCCGGCGCAATACTTGATCACCGTGCGCTATATCGAGAGTTTGCGCGACATGACGCGGACTAATAATTCGAAAGTGATCTTTATGCCGGTGGAGACGTCGGCGATGCTTTCGAGTATCGGTGTGATCAAGGAAGTGTTGTCGCAAACGGGCGAGACGGATGACAAGAATCCGCCACTGCCGCCGGCACGTCCGCGGGAGTTACCGAGATAGGCCGCGGATTTCGCGGATTCATTTACGGATTGGGTGCGTGGAGATTGCGGTGTACTTGGAGCCTTTAGGGCTTAGTTCGCTGCGGAAGAGGATCAGTTCGTTTAGATCGATGTTTGTGGTGGGGAAGTTCATTTGAAGGTGAGTGTCCGCGAGACGTCGGGCGCCGTCGGGTCTTCGGATGCGGGCGATCGTGAGATGTGGTCGATAAGCTCGATCTTCTTTTGGGATGCCCTCTGCGGCGCACTCGTTCTCCAATCGCTCCTGCAAAGCCGATAACTTGCCTGATGGATCACTGACTCCAATCCAAAGCACTTGTGCGCGACTCGGTCTCGGAAAGACACCGGTGTTGCCGATCCCGATCGGGAACTGTGAGAACTCTGTTGTAGTGCGTTCAGCAGCCGCCGAGATCGCGGGGATCCGATCGATCGCGACGTTGCCGAAGAACTTCAGCGTCAGATGAATATTCTCCACGCGGCTCCAACTCGCCGCCACGTCCGGAACCGCCTCACGCAACTTCAGTATGTGTTCCTCCAGTTGCCTCCGCACTTCGGCGGGAAGCTCAATCGCACAGAACGTTCGCCATTCCGTTTTTAAATCGCCGTGTTCTGTTTGTCTTTGCTTTTCCTTTTGCGCGGTTTGTGCCTTTTTGTGGCTCATTTCGATGGCTCTAGCACGAGTGTCTGCTTCGTCGCTTTCGTCACCGCGGCTGGCGTAAACGGAAACTCGCGTGGCGTGACGGCGCGCCAGTCTGCCAGTTGATCGCTCCAGTGCGGGCTCTTCGGCAAGCCCGATTGGCCGAGTGCGATTCCTTGTTGTGTCTTGTCCCAATCGCTCGGGTCCGCAATCAGACGCATCGATACGCCTGAGCCGACATTCACCGTCGCGCCGAGTAACCCGCCGGTGCCATTTTGCGGAAACGGCGGCACCGTAAACTGCGCGCCGATCAACGGCGCTCCTCCAAGCGGATGCGGAAAACGCGCCTTCGCCATCTCACCCCAGGTCCACTTCGTCTCGTCTGCACCGAGCGTCCTCGTGAGATTCTTTATGGCCTCGTCGTACGAAGCTCGCATCAGGTCAGCGTAACTGGCGTGTTCTTTTGGCAGCCAGGAGGCCGGCTGATCTTTAAGGACCCGGTCGAGAGTCGTGTCGAAGTTGCTCCACTGATAGTTTCTGAATAGTTCCGCACCAATTGCCGCAGTCAGGATCTTGGATCGGAACGCCAGTCGCATCTGTGAAGCAATTGGCGCGACTGTGGATTCCGCGTTGAGCCTGCCGTCCCACTTTTCAAACGCGTCGAGCGTGGCGCGCAGTTTGTCATCGGCGGGAGTCAACTTCGGACGCAACAGCTTGACTGCTTCGCGCGTGAACGACACACCAGCGATCGAGTAAATATCGCCGAGAATGCGCCGGAAGTCTTCCGTTGAGAGTTTCGGTTTCTCGTTCAGCAGGTCGAAGATCCGCCGCGCGCGATACGGCTGCGCCCACGAGTGCGTCAGAAAGTAGGGATAGTCGGTGCCGACGATTCGTTGATTCGCGGTGACGATGATTCCCGATGGTGGATCGTAAAGATTCGGCAACTTCGATACGGGGATGTAGCTGGTCCACTCGCCTGCATCTGTCGAACCGTCGTACGGTACGCTGCCGTCGCCAGACTTGCGAATCGGAACGACACCCGCCGCGTGATAACCGATGTGACCATCGACGTCGGCGTAGACGATGTTTTGTGTCGGCGCCGTAAACAGTTCGAGTGCTTGGTTGAACTCCTTCCAGTTTCGGGCACGGTTCAATACGTAAGTAAACTCGGAGTTGTTCTTTGCCGGATCCAGCGCGGTCCAGCGCAGTGCATAACGCTTACCGTCGCCCTCGAAGATGATTGGACCATGGCGTGTAACGGTCACCTCGTGAGTAACGATGTCGTGCTCGGAACTCCCGATTGCTTTCCTCACTTTGATCTGTTCGCTGCGCACAACTGCATCCTGCCAGCCTGACGGTGTCTGGTACTGCTTCGGATTGTCGGGATTGAATTTTTCGACATAGAGATCCTGAACGTCTGGTCCGACATTCGTGAAGCCCCAGGCGATACGATCGTTGTGCCCGATAATGACGCCGGGTAATCCAGCGGTGCTGACGCCGGCGATGCGCATACCGGGAGCGCTCAGGTGGACCATGTGCCAGATTGACGGCGCTGTTGGACGCAGATGTGGATCATCCGAGAGCAGTGGTTTACCGGTGACGGTGCGCTTGCCGCTCACTACCCAGTTATTACTTGCCGCGAGCGCATCAGTGTGAAACCCGATGCGATCCAGTGCGGCGGCGGCAACCGCCTGGTTGTGCGCGAGGTTTGCGAGCGTTGCGGGTGATAGTGGCTCGGGTTTCAGTTGCGCTGCTGTTTTGGCGCGCGACTGAGTGTCTTTACCAACGACCAGCACGTCGATTGGCGAGATCTCGGGCATCAGTTCGGCTCGCTTCTCGGCAGGAAAAACTGAGAGCGCCTGGCGCATCAGGTCGAGGCGCCACGTGTCTGAGAGGGCTTCAAAGAATATCTTGATGACCACGAGGGAGTCGGTTGGCGTCCAGGGACGGAAACTGTATTGCAGGATCTGAAACTCCGGCGGCATCGATTTCGGATCGAGTGAAGACGCGTACGCATTGACGCCGCGCGCGTAAGCTTCCAACACTGTGCGGGCTCGCGGAGAGGCGTTGGCAAACTCTGCCTCGGCGGCTTGCACAAAGCCGTAAGTGCGGTGGAGCTTGTCCTGATCCAGCGCGAAGTTGTTTGGCCCGGCGCCCATCACCTCGGCCAGTTCGCCACGGGCGGTGCGACGGAAGAGATCCATTTGCCACAGGCGATCCGCGGCGGTGGCGTAACCCTGACCGAAGTAAACATCTTCGTCGTTCTGTGCTTCAACGTAAGGGATGCCGCGCTCGTCGCGGCGAATGGTGACGCGGTCCTTGAGGCCTTTGATTTGGATCGATTGGGGTGCTTCGCTTTGGGGAGCGGGCTGCTGGCCGAATGTTATCGGGCTGATTGCACAAACGAAGACCAGGAAGAGGACGGCAACACGTCGCATAGGTTTTAATTTCCCTTTCCGCGCAAAGATAGAAGCGGATTTTATCCACAGATTACACAGATTGTACAAATCATCTGCGTAATCTGTGGATACTAAATCTTGTCAACCTATGAATCCTGTCCTAAAATCCGGAGCGGCAATGAGTCGCATCGCATTCATTCTCGTTCTGCTTGCTTGTTTCGCCGTCGTGGTTACGGCGCAGCAACGGCCGTTGATCACTGAAGACGTCGACATCATCCCGCCGGGCTCGATTCGCATCGAGGCGGGCATCGATTTTATGCAGGACGCGAGATATCCCGTCTCGGGAATCAGAGGCGATCTGACGCGCGTCGGCGTTATCGGTATCAACTTCGGAATGGGACCAAACGTCGAGTTCCAGATCGAAGGCGTGGCGCAGAATTACGTGAGCATCAACTCGCGCGGACCATCGGCGATTCCGCTCAACCTGTTACCCGGCGCAAATTCGACCAACGATACGGGTGATTTCACCCTCGCAGCCAAGTTCAAACTGCGGAATGAAACGCGCCGCGGTCCGTCGCTGGGATTTCGTTTTGGTGTGCAACTGCCCAACTCGAGCCAGGGGACCGGCATCGGGCTCAATCAAACCAACGCGTTTGGCTCGATTTTGGTGGGCAAGAAGTTTGGACAGGATGGGCGCTTTAATACGTTCGGTAATCTCGGCGTCGCGATTCTCACCGCGCCCACCGAGTTGTTTTCACAGAACGACGTTATTACTTACGGGCTCGCCGGAATCTTTCGTATCAACAAGCAATTCAGTATTGCGGGTGAGGTGAACGGGCGCGCGAACACGCGTCCCGGCAATGGTCCGCTCGGTACGGAGTCGCAGGCGGAAGCGCGACTCGGAATGCAGATCAGGGCCTCGGGACTGCGCTTCGATTTTGCAGGAATTAAAGGGCTCACCAGCTTCAGTCCAAACTCCGGGTTCACGGTCGGAGTCACTTACGACACGCCTTCTGTTTTCACGACAGTCAAATAGAGCCACAAAGAAGCACAAAAGGAAATCAGCCACAAAAAGGCACAAAAGGCACAGAAGAGAGTTCTCTTAAGAGGCCTCGCCTAAAGTGAATTTCATTTTTGTGCCTTTTGTGCCTTTTTGTGGCTCATTATGATTTCTGGTGGCTTCTGTGTTTTTATTAGCCCCGCATGTTGCCTGAGTGGTTATTAGGGATCGCAAGGTGGTTGGAAGAGAACGTCATCAGTATGCCGCTATATCTGGCGGCGCCGGCGATGGTTATTATTGGCGCTCTCGATTCTTCGCTGTTGTCGTTGCCGGAGATTAACGATTACCTGGTTGTAGGACGTTGTTACAAGTATCCGAGCGCGGCGTTTTATTTCCCACTTTTCGCTGCGGCTGGTAGCGTTATTGGCTGCAACATTCTCTACACGATTGTGCGCCGCGGTGGTCAGGCGGTTCTGCGCAAGCGTTTCAACCTGAATAGTATTAAAAAAGTCGAGCGCGCCTACGAGCGATTTGGTTTTCTCGCCATCGGTATCCCGGCCATACTGCCGCCGCCACTGCCTTTCAAGATCTTTGTTGCTACTGCCGGAGCACTCGAATATCCGCGCTGGAAGTTTTTGCTGACGGTGATGATTGCGCGCTCTTTCCGTTATTACGTCGAAGGCATACTGGCGGTCTTCTACGGGGAAAGAGTGCTGCTCTTCATGAAAGATAATGGGCTTGTGATCCTGAGCATTGCCGGCGCGGTCGTGCTTATCGCCGCGATTATTTACCTCGTGAGAAGGCGGAGGACTGTGAAGGCTATAGTTGACGAGGAACCTGCTGTTGAAAGGACCGCTGATTGAAATCTCTGCTTCATCCCGTAACCAAGTGGTTGACACGTCTTTCTGAATACCTGATCACGTTTGGCGCGTTTGGTCTGTTCGCGGTCGCGGTGCTCGATTCGACGTTTGTGCCGCTGCCGAGCAGTGTCGACGCGTTGATGATCCTGTTGTCGACGGCGAATCCGAGCTGGATGGTGTTCTATGCGTTCATGGCGACCAGCGGCTCGGCGCTTGGTTGTTTGATTCTTTACCTCGTGTCGAAACGTGCGGGCGCGCGCGCGTTGCGGAAGTTTTCCGAAGCGAAACAACGACGGGTTAAGAATTGGATCGAGCGTTATGATGCGGTGGCAGTTTTAGTGGCGACGCTGTTGCCGCCGCCGTTTCCGTTCAAGTTGTTTGTAGTGACGGCGGGCGTGTTTCGGTTCAGTTTGGTGCGGTTTATGCTGGCGATCGTGGTCGGGCGCGGCATCAGGTTTCTGCTGGTTGGTTACTTTGCGATGCGTTACGGGGCAGAGGCTAAAGAGATCCTGATTAAATACTATCCGTGGATCGGATTGGGACTCGTCGCGGCGATTTTGATGTTCGTGCTGGTGAAGCGTTGGGTTAAAAGAGGGACGGAAGCGGTCGAGCAGAGGCTGGAGCCAGGAAGCTAATCCACAGATTACACAGATTTAGTCATAAAATCTGTGGAATCTGTGGAGGATCTACCTCTGGGAATTGGAAGTTTCGAGCAGCAGCCAGGTCTTTGATGCCGTGAGTTTCTTCGAGCTCGGTGAGCAATAGGATAAAGATCTCGGCGGTGGCGAGTGCGTCGCTGCCCGCGCGGTGGCGGCTGGCGATCGGGATCGAGAAGTGAGTGGCGATCGTCTCGAGCCGGTGATTTGAAAGATCCGGCAACGCGCGTCGTGAAAGCCGGACGGTGCAAAGGTGCGGATTCACCATGCGGTGTCCGGGGTAGACGCGCGAGATTTCGTGATTCAAAAAGCTCGTGTCAAACGGAGCGTTATGCGCGACCAGCACCGAGTCGCTCACGAAGTCGAGCCACTGCGGCGCGACGTCGGCAAACACGGGCGCGAGCTTCACCATGTCGTTCGAAATGCCGGTGAGCGACGCCACGAAGCGCGGGATCGGAATCTCCGGGTTGACGAGTGATAAAAACTTGTCGACGATGCGTCCGCCACGAATGCGATAAGCGCCGAGTTCGATCAGGCGGTTAGGCGGTGTTTTAGCGCCGGTGGCTTCGACGTCCACTACTACGAAATCGAGATCCTTGAGTAGTCGTGAGTGACTGTCATCCTGTTGCAGTTCGACGGTGTTGTTTTCGACGATCTTGAAGCGTCGATCGTTTCTGATGAGATCGGCGACCAGTTGTCCCGCGAGTTCGTCGTCAACGTGAGAGAGTTTGAAGACGACGTCGACGATTTCGGACGCGGCGGCGCGTCCACCGGAGCAAGTTAAGAGGTCGATTGTTTCCTGTACGAAGTTCGAATCTGAAACTAGATTTGGATAAGGCAACATTCGGGCCGGATTGTAGCATGTACATGTGTAGCGAGGTAAGGAATTGAACGCTGAACAAGTGATCGATCAATTCAGAACGACGGGCGCGTTGCTGGAAGGTCATTTTCAACTGTCGAGTGGGTTGCACAGCACGGTGTATTTGCAGTGTGCCCTCGTGCTTCAGTTTCCGGAAAAGGCCGAGAGCTTTGGACGCGCGATCGCGGAGAAGTATCAGGGGCAGGGAATTCAGCTCGTCGCCTCGCCGGCGATCGGTGGGATCGTGATCGGACACGAGGTGGCGCGTGCGTTGGGCGCAAGGTTTGTCTGGACCGAGCGCGAAGCCGGTGGGATGACGCTGCGCAGAGGGTTCACGGTTGCACCGGGCGAAAAGACGCTCGTGGTTGAAGACGTGATCACGACTGGTGGCTCGACACGCGAAACGATCGAAGCACTGCGAACAGCCGGGGCGGACGTTGTTGGCGCCGCGTCGATCATCGATCGCTCCGGTGGTAGTGCCGACGTGGGTGTTCCGCGCACGTCTCTCGCATCACTGAAAGTGTTGTCAGTTGATGCTTCGGAGTGTGAGGCGTGCAAACTCGGCGAACCTGCTGTGAAGCCCGGTAGCCGACAGCAGAAAGCTTGAGATGGGCGCCTCCTTGGAGTGCGGCGGCTTGACGCCGCTTTGTTATCGATGACGTCTGATGGAGGCCAAAGCGGCGTCAAGCCGCCGCACTCCAAGGAGGCGCCGTGAACTACAAATTGCTGCTTCAGTATGACGGGACAGAATTTCACGGGTGGCAGATTCAGGGCGAGCTCAGGACGGTTCAGGGTGAGTTGACCCAGGCGCTTTCGTTGATTGATGGACGCAGCGTCAATGTGCACGGTTCGGGACGCACCGATGCCGGCGTCCATGCTGAAGGGCAGGTAGCGAGTGTCGAGATTCAGCGCGAGATCTCAACTACGAAACTGCGCTCGGCGATCAACGGAAACATCGGCCGGGACGTGCGTGTGTTGAGTGTGGAAACCGTGGCCGAGGATTTCCACGCGCGCTATTCGGCGCTTGGGAAAACGTATGTCTATCGCGTCGTGAATGGTCCGGTGATCTCGCCATTTTGGGTGCGCTACGCACATCAAGAGGCGCGTCCATTGGACCTCGAGCGCATGAAACAAGGCGCGGAACTGTTTTTCGGCAGGCACGACTGGACCGCATTCTCGGCGGCGCAATCGGACGTTGAGGATCGTGTTCGCACCGTTACGCAAATCGAGATCTGCGAGCGCGCGGACGAACGCTCGCGCGGCCCTTTGATCGAAATTCGTGTAAGCGCTGACGGTTTTTTACGTTATATGGTTAGGGCGATGGCCGGTACCTTGCTGGCGCAGGGCCGCGCTGAATTGGATCGCGAGGCGATAAAGCAGGCGCTCGAAACCGGAGCCCGCCCAGCAGCCGCCGTCACGGCTCCAGCCTGCGGGCTGACATTGCTTTCTGTACGCTATTAGTGATAGGTCATATAGGTCTTATAGGTCCTATTTTATGCTTTCTGACTTCACCGGGGTAATTCAAAAAGGAACACGAGAAGAGGCGCTGCTCGGCGCCATTGCCTGGGATCGATTGCCGCGGCACGTCGCCATCATCATGGACGGCAACGGCCGTTGGGCTGCACAACGCGGGCAGCCACGCATCGCGGGTCACCGCGCTGGTGTTGAAGCTGTTCGCGCCGCCGTCGATACCGGCGCGCGATTGGGCCTGGGCGCGCTGACGTTGTACGCGTTCTCGACAGAGAACTGGAAGCGGCCACGTTATGAAGTTGACGCCCTGATGCGCATGTTGCGTCGTTACATCAGGATCGAACTCGACGAGATCGATCGCCAGAACATCAAGTTTCAAACGATCGGTCGAACCGGTGCGCTGGCGGAAAACGTTCGCAAGGAGATCGAGCGCGCCACCGAACAGACCGCCAGAAACAAAGGCATGATTTTGTCAGTCGCGTTGAACTACGGCGGCAGATCTGAGATCGTCGATGCGGCGCGCGCCGCAGTCAGGCGACTAATAGACGAAGGCAGCCGTCCCGATGAGCTCACCGAAGAGCGCATCGCCAACGAGCTCTACACACGCAACTTGCCCGAGCTCGATCTGCTCGTGCGCACGAGCGGCGAACTGCGGATTTCAAACTTTCTCCTCTGGCAGAGTGCGTACAGCGAGATCTACGTTACCGAAACTCTCTGGCCTGATTTTCGACGCGTCCACCTGCTCGAAGCGATCGTCGACTACCAGCGGCGCGACCGGCGCTTCGGGGGATTAAAATTGGTGGTGAGTAAAACATAGGTCATAGATGAAAAGACTTCTAACGGCGGTCATTGTCCTACCCTTCCTGATCGCCTCAATTCTCATCGCTTCTTTGTGGTGGCTGTTTGTCCTGCTCGCGGTGGTGGCGATGGTCCTGGCCCTGTTTGAGTTTTACCTGCTCGCGAAAAAGTTACAGCTAAAACCCGATCCGGCGATCGGCTATGTTGCCGGCGGCGCGCTCGTAACAATCTCGCTGCTGAACGATCCCGCCAGCGTGTTGCTGACCCTGTTTGTAATCATCGCGTTAACTATCGTCACGCTTATCGTCGCGACACTGCGCGGCGCGCCGTTCGACAAGATGATCGCATCAGCCGGCGCGACGATCCTCGGCGTGCTCTATATTCCGCTGTTGGGTAGTCATCTCGTTTCGCTGCGCACTGGTTTTGATCCAACGCTGTCGGCTCACTTGTTGTCGTTCTTCTTCATGGTGCTGATGGGAGCGGATGCGGGCGCCTATTACATCGGACGCGCTCTCGGAGAACACAAACTCGCCCCTTCGATCAGCCCCGGCAAAACCTGGGAAGGCGCGGTTGGCGGCGTGATCGCAGCGCTGATGATGGCTACGCTGGCCCACTACTGGTTCTTTCGCGAGCTTCCACTAAAGTACACGCTGCCGCTCGCTGCCGTCATGACGCTGGTCGGAATTCTCGGCGATCTCGCGGAAAGCGCGCTCAAGCGTGGCGCCGGCGCAAAAGACGCAGCCAACCTCCTGCCGGGACACGGCGGTTTGCTCGATCGGCTGGATAGCTTGCTCTTCAATGCGCCACTCATCTACTATTTTGCACGCTTCTACTTCAGTAGCTGATCGCCAAGAAGAAAGCTTCGATGACCACAAAGAAAATCGTGCTGATTGTTGGTGGAGTGGTCGTCGTACTTGGTTTTCTCGTCGTCTGCTTTGTTGGCGTGATAGTCGGCGTTGCGCTGTATTCCGTTGGAAACAGCGAAGCAGCCGCGCGGGCGAAGGATTTTCTTCGCACCAATGAGAAGCTGAAGACGGACATCGGCGAAGTCCGCGACTTCGGCAGCATCATTACCGGCAACGTCAATTTTGCTAACGACAGTGGCCAGGCGACGTTGCACTTGAAAGTGATAGGCACACGAAAGACGGTTAACGCGACTGTCGATCTGGTACTGGTACGGGGAAGCGCCTGGCGAGTTAGTTCCGCCTCTTACGATAACGAGTCAGGCCAAACGATCGATCTCCTGGACCCCTACGATACGCAAGTACTCATCCCCCTGTTAGTTGCATGACGGAAGTTTCAACTCAAAGTCCGGGAGTCGCGATCCTTGGTTCAACCGGGTCGATCGGCTGTAACAGTCTGCGTGTTATCGAGTCGTTTACGGCCACGCGCATGCGGGTCGTCGCGCTTGCGGCAGGCACGAATGTTGAGCGGCTGGCGGATCAGATTGCCGCGCATTTGCCTGAAGTAGTTTCAGTCGACACGGAAGTAGCGGCGCATGACCTGCGCGCGATGTTGTTCGCCCGCGATATCGATCTGCCGCGCATCGTCATCGGTGAACCCGGACTGATCGAGGTTGCCACTCACCCGCAAGCTGACTGCGTGATCTCGGCGACTGTCGGCGCCGTCGGTTTTGTCCCGACACTCAAAGCGCTCGAGATGGGCAAGCGAGTCGCGCTGGCAAACAAGGAAACGCTGGTGATGGCGGGCGAGTTGATGACTGAGGCGGCGCGAAAGTCCGGAGCCGAGTTGTTGCCCGTTGACTCTGAGCACAACGCTCTGCACCAGTGTTTGCGCGGGGAACGGCGTGAGGAAGTGCGCCGGATTATCCTGACGGCTTCAGGCGGTCCGTTTCGCACGAAGAACAAAGCTGAAATGAGTCACGCTACCGTCGCTGAAGCGATGCAGCACCCCACCTGGAACATGGGCGCGAAGATCACCATCGACTCAGCCACCTTGATGAACAAAGGTCTCGAGGTTATCGAAGCGCACTGGTTGTTCGGATTCGGACCGGACGAGATCGACATCGTCGTCCATCCCGAATCGGTGGTGCACTCGATGATCGAGATGATTGATGGTTCGGTGATCGCCCAGATGGGAGTCACGGACATGCGTCACGCCATTCAGTACGCGTTGACCTATCCCGAGCGACACTCGTGCCAGTTACCGCCTCTCGACCTGACGGCGGTTTCCGGTCTTCACTTTGAAGCCCCGGATCACGCTCGATTCCCTTGCATCAGACTGGCCTACAGGGCTTTACGAGAAGGTGGAACGCTGCCGGCGGCAATGAACGCCGCGAACGAAGAAGCGGTCGCCGCTTTTCTTAACGAACGCATCTGCCTGACGGAGATTCCCCAGGTCATCGAGGCGGTTATGAACCAGCATTCAAACCAGCCCGCGAACGACATCCAAACCATCCTCGCCGCCGATCGCGAGGCCCGCCACGAAGCCCTCTCCACGATAGAAAAGATTAGTAGCCACAAAAAGGCACAAAAAGCACAAAATGATTTATCAGAGATGAAGCACGTGATTCAGTAAATATGAATCACGGATGACTTTATGAACATTCTGTGCCTTTTGTGCCTTTTTGCGGCTAACGCTTTGTTTGTGCTTCTTTGTGGCTAACCTGTTTGGTACACTCGGTTGCAACCTGACTCGCAATGGTCGAGTCTAAGCGGGGTATTTTTGACGTACGACTGTTAAAAGAAGGCTCTGAATGACTTCAACTTTAATCTACGCGTTTGCATTCATATTCATACTCGGTTCTGCGGTTGTTCTTCACGAATTCGGCCATTTTATCGTTGCCAAGCTTTTCAAGATCCGCGTTGAGACGTTTTCCGTCGGTTTCGGACCCCGCCTCTTCGGTAAAAAGTGGGGACACACTGACTACCGGGTTTCAGCGATACCGCTGGGCGGTTACGTAAAGCTCGGCGGCGACGAGTCAAACGCTCCACTCGAAGGCGCCAGCGCTCAGGACATCCCGCCTGAGGAAATGTACAACCTGCGACCGCGATGGCAGCGCATATTGGTAGCTCTGGCCGGTCCGGTGATGAACATAATCACCGCCCTCGCGATCCCCTTTACAGCGGCCTTCATGTATGGCGTTCCCGCTACCCCGGCGCCAGTTGTTTACGACGTCCAAGCCGGTGGCGCGGCGGAGCAGGCCGGTCTTAAGCCGGGCGATCGGATTGTCTCTTTTAACGGCACAGAGAATCCGAGTTGGGAAGGTATCACGGGCGATGCACTGCTTTCGCCGGGACGTCCTTTGCCGATCGTCATCAATAGAAACGGTTCGGAAGTGAAGCTCACGATAACGCCCACCACGCGAACCGAAAACGGGGAGTCAGCAGGTACTTTGGATTTCACTCCCGATTACGGTGATTTGCCCGTCCTGGTAGGTAACGTTTCACCTGGCTCACCCGCACAAGACGCGGGCTTGAAGGAAGGTGATCGCTTTCTGAAAATTGGCGGTGAAAGCGTAAAGAGCTCGGAGCAGGTGACCCAGTACATCAGAAATCACCCCAACGAACGAATTCCGATTACTGTTCAACGTGATGGTCAGACCGTGGAACTTACGACTGACGAACGTCGCGACAAGGGCAAATTGGGAGTCGTTGTTGGCGAACAATATCCAATTCACGCCGCTACCGTGTTGTCGGCAGCCAAGTACGCCTACAACCAAAACCTTCAGATCCTTCGCCTGACTGGAAAGGCGCTGGCACAGGTTTTTACTGGTGAGCGTTCAGTGAGAAACACTTTGTCGGGCCCGATCGGAATCTATCAGGCCACACAAAGATCGGTTGAAAGTCTGGGTTGGGGCGGCGTTTTCGGCATGCTCGGCTTTTTGAGCCTGAACCTCGGCATCTTCAACCTGCTGCCGATTCCGGTGCTCGACGGCGGCGCGATCTTCCTGCTGCTGATTGAAGGAATGCTGGCGCTCGTCGGTTTGTCGCTCTCGGCCGCGGTGCGCGACCGCATCCAGCAAGTCGGTTTTGTG
Organism: Pyrinomonadaceae bacterium; assembly: GCA_036379695.1. Classification (GTDB taxonomy): domain Bacteria; phylum Acidobacteriota; class Blastocatellia; order Pyrinomonadales; family Pyrinomonadaceae; genus PSRF01. Next base: position 15,851 of record DASVGE010000114.1, read on the forward strand.
ATGGTCCTGCTGTTGATGGTTTTCGTGCTCGCCAACGACGCGTTGAAGACGTTTGGAGGTGGAGGTAATCGCGAAGAGGAGAAACCTCCGGCGGCTTCGACACCCGCACCCGCAAAATAGGTAATGCGCAAAACGCGACCAGTTCAAGTTAAGCATATTCAGATCGGTGGTGGCGCTCCCGTAGCGATTCAGTCGATGACTAAGACTGACACTTCGGACGTAGGCGCCACTGTGGCCCAAATCGAAGAGATGGTGCGCGCCGGTTGCGAGATCGTGCGGCTCGCGGTTCCCGACAACGATGCGGCGATCGCGTTGAAAGAGATTCGCAAGCGCGTGCCTGACGTGCCGATCGTTGCCGATATCCATTTCCACTACAAACTGGCGTTGATGGCGCTGGAAGCGGGCATCGATAAGCTGCGCCTGAATCCAGGCAACATCGGTGCTCACGAGCGTGTTCGCGAAGTGGTCCGCGCCGCGCAGGCACAGAAGGTTCCGATCCGGATCGGTGTGAATGGCGGTTCACTCGAAAAGGATCTGCTGAAGAAGTATGGCACTGCGACGCCTGAAGCGATGGTCGAGTCAGCCATGCGCCACATTCAGATCCTCGAAGATCTCGACTTCACGGACATCATCGTTTCACTGAAAGCTTCCGACGTGCATCGCACGGTTGAAGCATATCGACTTTTAGCGCAGAAGGTTGATTATCCGTTTCACCTCGGCGTCACTGAGGCAGGCACTTCGTTTAGTGGCACGGTGAAGTCGTCCATCGGGCTTGGCATTCTGCTCTACGAAGGCATTGGCGACACGATCAGAGTCTCGCTCGCCGCGGAGCCGCAGGAAGAGGTTCGCGTGGCGTGGGAGATTGTGAAGTCGCTGGGCCTGCGAACGCGTGGTGTTACGGTGGTTGCTTGTCCGACGTGTGGACGGCTCGATGTTGATGACTTTGTCGGTATCGTGACCGAGATCGAGCGCCGGCTGGCCCATATTGAAGAACCGCTGCACCTTTCGATCATGGGTTGCGCGGTGAATGGGCCGGGAGAAGCTCACGACTCGCAACTCGGGATCACGTTTGGTCGTGGTGTCGGGATGATCTTCAAAGACGGTGTGCCGATGCGCAAGGTTGCCGGCGAGAATATTGTAGAGGCGTTCGTGATGGAAACGGAGAAGCTCTTAGCGGAGATCAAAAGCCAACCACAGATTAACGCCGATCTTTCCAGCCACGGATTAACACAGATCCTTCCTGCCTCGAATAAATCCGCTACCAATCCGCGTTAATCCGTGTTACCGGACCTTCGGTCTTTTGGTGGCGGCGACGTCGCCTGCCATTACGAGGAATAGAGCGTCGGTGGTTATTTTGCGGTTGACGTTGACGATCAGTTGTTCGCGCAGGTCTTCGATTTGAAGGATCCAGTCACCGGCGCGACTCGAATCGAGTTTTCGACTGATCTCCTGTAGTTCCGGGGTCAAATCCTCATTAACGAGCTGACTCGGCTCAACTCCAAGCGACAACATCCACGCATCGCGGATCAATGTCTCGAGCACGTCCAGCCGCTCTTCAAATTCTTCCTTGTATTGAGCTTCGTTGAGTTGTTCTGCGGAACGCAGTAGTTGTGCGCGATCGTCGCTGACTACCAAAGCGTGGAGCACCTTGAGCATGGCTTTGCGCTGCGACGTGAACGTAACCAGATCGCCCGACAAAGCTCGCCCTATGCTGCCGCCTGCTGCACGGGCTCGCAGGCGCGCGGTCTTGGTGTCGACGAGTTTGTTTTTGGTTAAGTGAGTCTCGATCTCCGCCGGCGTCAGTGGTGAGAAACGGATCATCTGGCAACGCGAAAGAATGGTTGGCAGCAACATCGCCGGACGCGCGGTGATCAGGATCAGGTGCGATGTCCTGGGTGGCTCTTCGAGGACTTTTAGCAGCGCGTTGGCTGAGGCGTCGTTGAGTTTGTCAGCCTCGTCGATCAGAAAGATGCGCGCTTTGCCTTCGAAGGGTCGAAAGTTCGCTTCCTTTTCAATCTGGCGCATCTGCTCGACGCGCAACACGCGCTTCGGAGCCACGACGAGTCCGACGTCAGGATGGTCCGTCCAGATTATTTGCGTCCATTCTTCGGCGTCTTCGCGTTGCGGGTAGTTGAGCTTGGCGATGCGCGTGCAGGACGAACACACGCCACACGCTTCGTTGTCCTTGGGCGTGCGGCAGTTCAAAGCCCGCGCGATTTCGAGTGCGAAGAGTTTCTTGCCGATGCCTTCTTCGCCAGTGAACAGCAGTGCGCCGGGCAGCCGGTCGGTCACCAGCATCCGCTTCAGCGCCGCTTTGACGCGCTCGTTTCCAGTCAGTTCAGCGAACATAGTTCATTGCGAGGTGGCCTCGACTTTGAAGATACGGCACGATGATCTGTCTAACGTGCTCCTGTGTGTGTTCCACTGGTCCACTGGTGTCGATCAACTTCACTCGCTCGGGTTCGGCGAGGGCGATCTGCAAATACGCATCGCGCACGCGAGTGTGAAAGTCAGCATGTTCGATGTCCAGGCGGTCGCGTGGGATCTTGCCGGCATTCTTTCCCGTCGAACGTCGCGCGGTGCGGTTGGTTGATTCCTCGATCGTGAGATCAAAAAGCAACGTCAGATCCGGCTTCAGCCCTTCAGTCGCCAACTGGACGATTTGCGAAATCAGTTCGGGTTGAAAACCTCGTCCGGCGCCCTGGTAGGCGACTGTCGCATCCGCGTAGCGATCCGAGATGACAACTCTTCCCGCCTCCAGCGCCGGTCGTAGCATGCGACGCACGTGTTGCGCGCGGTCGGCGGCAAAGACCAGCAACTCGGTCAACGGATCGACTTCCTCCATCGCGTCCAGCAACGCGGCTCGCAAACGCAGGCCGAGCGGCGTGCCGCCAGGCTCGCGCGTCAGCAGCGCGTCGCAACCGTTGGCACGCAGAAAATTACCCAGTAAACGCAACTGAGTCGATTTCCCACTGCCGTCGATGCCTTCGAAGGTAATGAAAGTTCCGGGCACAGATCCTCAAACGTTCCCAGTGAAATGCTCGCGAGAGTGTAAACGAATGTCACGCCTCAGGCGAGTGGGTATCGTGACTGCGAACGTCGCGCGGATTGGCTTCCGCTGAAGGTTGGGCGTGGAGGTCGCCGGTGCCACGTCGCGACTGTGAGATCGTCGAGATAGCGTGCTTGAAGATCAGTTGTTCCTGAGAACCTGATTCGAGTAGGACCGAAAACTTATCGAAACTGCGGATGCGGCCCGTCAGCTTGGCGCCATTTAATAGGTAGATGACCACCGCGGTCTTCTCGCGGCGCACCGTATTGAGAAAGGCGTCCTGGATATTTTGTGGTGCCTGTTTGCCGTCTGACATGGTTTGAACCCGGGGGTAGATCGGTACATCCGCGCGGTTTAAGCAGATTACAACACGGATCTTTAGCTGACAAGGGATACGAGTAGATGTGAGAGAAAGATGATTATTTGGACCGCGGACCAGCGGCGATGATTTCCAGAACCGAATGCAAAATGCCATTTTCCTCGCCAAAACCGTCAAACCATTCGACTCCGGCTTCATGGCGAAACCATGTCAATTGACGTTTTGCGTAATGACGTACGTCCAACTTTGTCTGTTCCACCGCGCTGTCGAGGTCGCGCAGCCCTTGTAGAAACTCGACGACGCGGCGGTAGCCGTGCGCGCCGAGCGCGTTTGAGGCAGGTGAAAACCCGCGGGCCAGAAGGTCCCGAACTTCGTCAACCAGCCCGGCGCGGAAATGGGCTTCGGTGCGTTCGTTGATGCGTTGGTAGAGTTCGGCGCGGGGCGGATTCAGCGCGAGGATGCGCAGCCGGCGCGAGCTTTCGTGTGGTTCGGGTCGATCGGGTTGCTGGTCCACGATCGATTTACCGGTTTGCAGGTAGACTTCGATGGCGCGTTGCACGCGCGGCCAGTCGCGTGGATAGAGCTGGCGGGCGGCGTTTGGATCGAGGCGGTTCAGGAGCCGGTGCAGGTGTTCGGCCCCGCGCTTTTCCCGGCTGCGGGTGAGACGCTGGCGCAGTGATTCGTCAGTGGGTGGACTGATGAACAACGGTTGTCGCAGCGCTCGCAGGTAGAAACCGGTGCCGCCGACGAGCAACGGTACGCGACCGCGGCTTTCGATTTCCTCGATCTTCTGTGCCGCTTCGCGAGCCCATTCGCCGGCGGTGTAGTTGACGTCCGGAGAGACGAAGTCGATCAGGTGATGCGCGACGCCCTTGCGCTCGTCGAGAGGCACTTTGGCGGTAGCGATCTGGATCTCTTTGTAGACCTGGACGGAGTCGCAGTTGATGATTTCGCCGTTGAGTTGGAGGGCGACTTCGATTCCGAGAGTGCTTTTACCTGAGGCGGTTGGACCAACGATCGCGATGACTGGCTTCTCAGAGGACACGAGAAAGTATAACTATCCAGATGACCGCAAGCACAAGCAGACCGCCGATGACCTGGTTACGTGAGAAGTTCATTAGCCACAGATTACAAGGATGACACGGATAAAAACAGTGTCTATCCGTGTCATCCGTGGCTAATACATGCGTGTGAGTTCGATGCCCGAATAGTACATTTTTAGAATCTGCTCGGCGGAGAAGCCTTGCTTGGCGAGGCCGTAGGCGCCGACCTGGCAGAGGCCCACGCCATGGCCCCAGCCGCGACCGGTGAATATGAACTCGGTCACGCGACCGTCGTCGTCGTATTCGCGATCGATGACGAAGAGTTGTTCGCGCAGGCCCAGGGCGGAGCGGATGCGGCCGCCGCGAACGTGCGCGGTGCCGTTGGTGCCGACGATCTCGAGATCGGTGACGCGGTGTGACGCGCCACGCGACGCCACACGGAGATCCACTATCTGACCAATTCCTTTCGCGCGACGCGACAAACGTGCCTGCACCTGCCCGAGTGATAAGCGACGCGTCCAATTAGCAAACGGCGAAAAACGATCCGCGGCGGCGCCATTCGCCGCTGGCCTCACTTCGAGAAAATCGATCTGCCCATTGGCCGCGAGGTGAAAGACCACTGCTTCACCGCCAACGAGAGCAACAGAAGAGACCGGGTAAGCGCGTTCCCCAAGATACCGGAACAGAAACGCATCCGGATTAACTCGGATGGGCTGATCTTTGCCCTTTGACGAACGCAGAATGAGTTGCCCCTCGCTCGTGGGCCGTGCGCTGGCTTTCTGAAGTTGCAGCAGATTGCGCGCTTCCAGAAGTCGTGCGATGGCGTGCAGAGCGCGCGCCCGCGACAACGGCAGGCGCGGTCGCAGAGTCGCATCCGGATAGACCATGAGATGTCCATCGCGAAGCAGCATCGCGAGATCGGCGCGGTTTGGCACCGGCACATCCTGCGCATCTTTAACCGCCAGCAGATAATCGGCGTCGGCGTTATTCAACAGCGTGCCGGCGCGGCTTTCGCCAAATACCGCCGCAGAGAGTGCGGTGGCGAATGCAGGCGGGCGATTCACGTCGTCACTTGTTACTGGCGTGACCTGCTTAGCGACGCGGGCCACGTTCGCAATCCAGTTGCGCACTTCGGAAACACTCGCTTCGTCCGATAACCACGAATCCGAGACGCGTAACGTGCCGAAGTTTTGCGTCAGTAACAGACTCACATCACGCGCGAGTACCACGTTCGCATCATCACGCAACTCCGCCGGCTCGCGAGACGTCTTGATCACAAACCGATCGAACGTCGCGCTTTCCGCCGCACATTCGCGCGCGCGCAAATACGGAACAGCGTCGTTAAAGATCTTTTCCGAATCTTCCGTGCGCCCACCGCACGTGGAAGTGTAGAGCGCGTTTATCGGCTCGCCCTGGTAGGTGGCGATTACACCGCGCGTTTCATCAACCGCACGCGTCGAGAGCGGATTCTCGGAAGTCAATCCGCGATAAACTTGCGAGCGCGTGGTCGGCAGGATGTCGAACCCCTGCGACATAAACTGGCCGCGGTTCTTCAGCGCGTAAGTGCGGGCGGCGATGGCCTGTGCTTTCTGGGCTTCAATCGCCGGATAACCGCCGGGCGAGAGTTCGTTCGCGACTACGCCACGCACGTAATCTTCCAATCCCAACTCGTTGACCACCGTCAGCGAGCCGCGCAGGTTTGTGAACACCTCAATACGTCCGCGGTAAGGCCGATCGTTGAAACGCACTGGCGCATTCTTTTCGTCGTCCGTTGCAAATGCGACTGGCGCACCCGAACTAAACAACTGTCCAGTTGCTGACGACGCGACCACCTCACGCGACGGCAACGCCGGTCGCGCCGTCAAACGAACCGGGCTGTTGCTTTGCCGTGACGCCTCACGCTGCGCGACTGTTGCAGGTTGTTGACCTTCGATCGTTGCGTCGAACCCCGCCGCTTCAAGACGTGCGCGCAATTCTTCAGCCTCTTCACGCGAAAGCTTGCCGCCCACAAACATGCCCCACGTTTTAGTCTCCGTGTCGAAAGCGGCGTGCGCGTCTTCGTCAGTGATCTTCTGTATCTCTTTCTCGTTCTCCTCGGCCTCCTGCTTCGTTGCTGCGCCGCCGACAGTCACTCGAAACCCGCCATCCTCATTCACTGCTGCAACCGGAGACAACATGCGCGGATCGACACGAACACGCGAAGTATCCAACGCAACCAGCGTCTTGCCGCCGCCACTCGCATTCATCAGGTGTCCGGAGGTCGAGATCACCGCGGAACGTGCATCCGTGGTGAGCGCCACGCGAATCGTGGGTTCAGGACCAGTCAGAATCGTTAAAGGCGGGAGCGGCGTTGTGGCAGACGGAGCTGTCCAAACGGGCTGCGTTCGGCGTGGCCGCGTCGCTTCTGGTGTTTGTTGTTGGCCGAAGGCTACGGGGAGAAGAAGTGACTTCGCCAGCAGTAAAGTAATGGCTCGCCGGCCGAGGGACCTAAACATCTTGTGAATCTTACTACAAAACAGGCCACCCATTACGTAGATTTCAACCGATGATCTATTCCCAGCAGAGCCGACTCTGTGGTATAGACGAGCAACCCCCGTAGCCAGGAAACAGGCGGCAGCAGCTTTTCGGACTGTCCATACAAGTGAGGAGACTTAACGTCCTCATGAGGAAGACTACATCCCAAAGCGTTACCGTGCTGGCGGCAGTTGCGCTTGTTCTGGCATTGCTGTCCGGTAGTTGTTTGCCACAACCACCAGCCGAAAGCGGCGATATCACGATCACGCTTTACGGTTTCTCGGTAATGAAGGAATCGCTCGAGAAGGCGATCTTTCCGGGCTTCACCGCCAAATGGAAACAGCAACACGGGCAGGTGGTGCAATTTCAATCTTCATTTGCTGGTTCTGAAACGGTTACTAACCAGATTTTGCGCGGCGCTCCCGCCGACGTCGCAATTCTTTCGATTGAACGCGATGCACAGCGACTCAAGCACGACGGATTTGTCACTTCTGACTGGCATTCGTTACCGGGCCGCGGAATAGTAAACAAGACTCCCTTCGTGATCATTGTGCGGAAAGGAAATCCGAAGGGCATTAAAGATTTTTCAGACCTGGCAAAACCCGGGATTCGCATAATCCATCCCGATCCGATCAGCTCGGGTGGCGCGCAGTGGTCGATACTCGCGATCTATGGTTCGGAGTTGAAGAAGTCAGAAGAGGACAAGCCGGCGGCGCTGCAAATGCTCCGCGCGATCTGGAAAAACGTGATCTCGACGCCCGGTTCAGCGCGCGAGGCACGCACGACTTTCGAACTCGGAAACGGCGACGCACTGATCACTTACGAGCTCGAAGGATTGCTGATGAAAGAGGCTAACGCGCCGATCGAGATCGTTGTGCCGCAGGCGACGATCTTCAGCGAACATCCTGCGGTGGTGATCGATAAGAACATTACCGCGGCGAAGCGTCCTGTGATTGACGCGTTCATGCAGTACCTGTGGAGCGACGAATCGCAGCAGGCTTTCGTCAAATACCATTTCTATTCATCGACGAACGACGCCCTCAACCAGGCAAACACGGCCTTCGGACATATCGAGATGCCATTTACGATCGAATACTTCGGCGGTTGGGACAAGGCTTATCCGGAAGTGATCGAGCAAGTTTTCCGGGATCAAGTGCAGAGGAAATGATTTGTGTAGGACGCCTCCTTGG
>DASVGE010000115.1:0-29324 GCA_036379695.1 Pyrinomonadaceae bacterium
TGGTGGAACTCACTCTCCAGGGCATCCTCTCGACTCCTTTCGAGACGAAAGGTATCAGCAACGGGAAAAGTGTTTACCATGTCTCCGAACATGTGTTTAGGATGTCTCCGGTCTATACAGAAGAGGGGCTTGCCCCCGCTCTCGCAACAGCGGGGGCAAGCCCCTCTTCCTGACTTGTTCTTTGCTAAGGCGCTCAATCTTGTAGAAATTCAACTTAAACGCACTTTGTCAGTTTCGTTCTTCGACCACTTGACAAGCTCTGTTCCGCAGTGTCCACAGGTGTCACCAATCTTCCTTCTCAGTCGATATATTCCTGCTCTAAGCGGGCCAATACATAAGGCCGCTTAAGAATAAGCCGACCTCCTCAACGCAACGTGCTCTCGGAAATTCTGAGGCACTTTCCAAACAAGCTTTACCGTGGTTGTCGGCAAGCGCCAACGTTATTGCAGTTATTCCTTTGATCCCCGGACTGAGCAATGAAGGCTGCAAAGAACAACATCTTCTTTTTAGCTGCGGCTGACGAAAAGGGTCGCGTTGCGCAGACGAAGGCGCGCGAAATCAAGGATCACCTTAATAAGGGCACCTATAGAGACGAGTTTGATTTCTTTTCGAGCTGGAATGTAGGAGTTCGTAATTTGCAGGAGACTCTACTTCAATTCAAGAGTGAGCATCGACCTCCATATATCGTTCATTTCAGCGCTGAGGCAACTACGGATGGGAATATCGCGCTGGCGCACGATGACGGCCGGCCTCATATCGTAAGCGGCAGTGCGATTGTTGAGCTGTTCAAGCTTCTGAAAGATGGCATAAGCGCCATTATTCTTGACGGCTCTCACACGCAACAGCTAGGCCGGCAGCTAGAGGGTTCCATCGATTCAATAGTCTCAATGAACGGGGCCATAGCTGGCGACAGTGCCGTCATTTTCGACTCTTATTTTTACCAGGGTTTAAGTTACGAGCGCGACTTCAAAAAAGCGTTCAATCTCGGCATAAATCAACTCGAGCTCGAAGCCAAAAACGATGATTCCAGCAAGCCTGTCCTGCATGAAAGAAAAGTGGTCGTGGCTGCCAAACCGCCGCTTGAGCGGAAAAGTGTCAAATATCTCGATAAAAACAGAAGGGTAGTCGCAGCCAGCTCCGTTTAGACGGTGTCAGAGCCTGTCAGGCAAGCGCACCAATGTCCCATATATATAGGAGGAGAAGTTTTGAGGGAAAACTACACATAATTTCTGAGCCATACTAATGGAGGCTAAATAAATGAAACCAATTGAAATACTGCTGAATGAGACTTTACCGGACATGCTTAAGCGGCATGCGGCTTTTGACGAACAGCGGAATCCCGTCCTGACACGGATTAAGCCGAAGCCGGTCGTGGCCCAGGATGTAGCGAAGGCCCTGGGGCAATATTCTCTGTTACCGGCAACCATCGTCGAGTTCCTGAAGATTGGCGAGTCTCGGCTGTTCGAATGGGAGGCAGTTCGTGAGGAACTCCAACGCAACATCGGGGAAGAGATGGGCTCCCGCACGGAGGGTCAAACGCACTATGAGATCCTCAAGACTTCTGCCAATCGCGAGTTAGGCCTCCTTTTGTCAGATGCGGCGCCTACGCCAGACACCGATAAGTTTCTAAATCAGATCCGACAAGATCTCTTTGTGCGACCGCGTTCCCATGCAGCAGGGATGCTCTTTGCACTCGAGGCTTCGGCAATTCCCGAGTTGACCGTAGTCGCACACGTCGTCAACAAGTACGCCGAGCTGATTGGAAACGTCGAGAACCCGATCACACTGTCAGAGCACGACTGGAAAAACACTCGAGGTCCAGTGAGTCACTACACCTTGAACAGTTTCTTTGCCGCGCATCTGTTTGACTTCGAGGTCGGACACAGGAACCGCCTGGCCAACACTCTCGAGAAATACATCCAGACGTCTCGTGAAATGATCGGGTTCCAGCAAGGCTACGAAAGTGTGCTCTGTATCATGGATCAATGGTGGGAGAACCTCGCCGCTGAGATCTGCGGCATTGATCGTTCACCGGTTACCTGCGTTCCGACGTGGGTAACCAACCCGCTGTCACGACACTTCCTGATGAAACCGGAAGTTTCACTGTAACACTCGTTAAGCGCCGCTCAGCTTCGCCTAAAACGTGGGAATGATACCTGGATCGGGTCAGTAGTGATTAGCATGCGATATTCTGCTAAACAATTTTAGACTCCCATGATTCGACCAGGTCGCTACCGCTCCCTGTACTGACCCGATCCAAGTATGATTTTCGACTTGACTGCGACGCTGCTACTTCTCCCATTCTTCAAATAAAAGAACTCAACACGCGCTTCTTGTGCTTAGACTCCGCTCACTTTACCTGAGAGAGCAAGAACAAGAGAATGAGAATGAGAATCAGGCAGCCACAACCTCCACCTGTTTTTTTGTAAACATCAACCTGTCCTACTTTCTTGTAGCCCATATTTAAACCTCCTGGTGAGTTTGTAAGTTAGTATTTTGAGAGCTTCTCAACTGAGTATCTGGCGCCACGACCGGTAGCGCCGTAGCGGCATGGGTTCGTGAGTCTTCGACAGCATGAAGTCTTCGCTACCGGCGTGCTCGCGTGGTGAAAGGACGATATTCGGATCCGCTATTAGCTTGAATAAGAATTGACGCTCAAACAGAGTTACGCTGTCGCCGTACTTCAATTTATTCAGAATGCTCGTGAGTCTCGGTTCGAGTGAAGGATCACAAATAAGCGTGAAGTAATGTTGTCGCGTCTCTTTCTCCTCTTGAGCCTTTGCCTCGGATGACGGACCGGCAGGAAGTGTGTCGGATATGGAAGCGCCCTCGTCCTCGTCGTCTGAATTAGTCAGGGAGACGTCAAGCTCGAGACGTTCCGCAGTCGCTTTACAGTGATCTCTTACCTTGAACAGCAGGTTCTTGTAAGCAAACGTGGCAAACTCGACGTGCTTGTCCGGGTCGTTAGAATGAGTCCTTTCCGGATCGAAAACCGTGATTACCCGCAACAATTCCGTTACCGCAAGCTGCCGCAGATCATCAAGTAAGGCGTCCCGTGTGCCCCCGGTGAGCTTGTTAAGCAGGCCACTTCCTTCTCTGTGAACGACGTAATAGGCAAGGCCCTGGTTTTCTTCGCATATTTGGTTGCGCACTCTGAACCATTCCGGATCGTCGACCGCAAGACTTCGCAACTTCCTGAACGACTCCAGATTTGTCTTAGAAAACTGCTCTTTAGTCTTCATATGCTTTCCTTCAACGTCCCAGAGGTTTCAGGATCTCACGCGCCTGACTGTCCTTCTCCCACTCGTCGTCGCCGAAACCGATACTGTGCGCGAAGTGCTGCAAGACTTGTCTTTCGCCAGGCATTAAGCCGTAGGTCCAGGTGTCTTTCGGCTGCTGCGCGTCTTCATTCCATGGCAGGCCGTTTAGGACGTCGTAAACTTTGAGTGCGATATTTCCCCAGTTGTCGCGCAACGATGGACCACGCCGGGGGTCGTTCAGACGCGTTAACGGCTTGCCCCACTGAGAGCCGGGGTCTCTGCCACCATGGAAGGGCAGGATCAAAGGATCTCGGGCCAAAGGAAAGAGCGCGAGGTAAACGTCTGCTGCTTGCAGCGGTTGGCAAATATTGTAGTCGTACCCGGACTGCTTGCTCTCGGTGTGACGCTCTCCCTGCAACTTATTTCTGACTTTGGCGGACCGGGCGAGCAACAGCACGATGATGATCAGTGCCGCCCATCTTTTTTGACGATCGGAAAAACGTTCGTTGCGGATGTCGACATAATTTGCGCCGCACATTGAGCGTGCTTCGACGTCGTCTACACCGAAGTAGCGTTTTAACTCTTCCAGTTCAGACTGTTCCTCAGCTGGTGGCTTGCCGGCGTGATGATTTCCGTTTCTTGCAAGTAGTTCAGACAGGCGCAGGCGCTTAACAAGGTCGTCACTGTCGTACGCGGTCCATAAGATTTGGGCCAAATTCCTTCCCTGCATGAAATCGTCCAGGGTAAGTTTGAAGTCGGCTTCGGTACCCGAGAATATTTTGTCCAACACGCGGACCGCCCAGTTGCGCGCGGCTTCCTCTCTTTGCGATGGCTTGTAGTCAAGGAACAAGGCACGAACCGGCAGCCGGCGCAACCCGTAACGTGATCGGATCGTGAGTACTTCATGCTTGCCCGAGGCTGACAATGCGATCAGATCATCGAGCGAAACACGAATAATGCTTCCGCGTGCGAGCTCCTCGATTCTGCTTCTCAGGACCGTAATTCCGTCTGGAATTAACTCTCGCCACTGTGGCTCGGGGCGACCTTTCTTCGTAAACGTGCCGTGCACTTCACTCTCCAACATCCACTCGAAGAATGAAGCTTCGGTACCGGCGGTTTTGTTATCTCCCTTACGCGTTAACGCAACTGGACCGCACGGATGATCCGAAAAGGCCGTAAAGATCAGCCCGCCCGCGAAACAGCCGTAGTTGTCGTCACCCTGGGCGACATTAACGTGGGGCGGATTCGAGATTTTGAGAGTAGATAGATTGGCAGTCGTCACGTACCGGCGTAAGTTGGACAGAGGACTCAGCCGATTTGTCAGTTCGTCAGGAAAAAACCGTTGCTCGATCGGATTGTCCTTACCCGTTAGGGCATAGTCAAAACAGAATATCTCCGGAATCCACCCTTCACGTATCAGCGCCTCCGGCGTCGTCCTCGAAACCAACAGTGAGAGGTCGCGAAACTCGCGCGCCTCGGCGGCAGAGGCCAGCCAGCGGAGTTCAAAAAACTCCTCCAGTTCCGGCATAGAGACTTCGGTTGTGGCGGAGTCGCTAACCTGAGGAAAGTCGCAAGGCACTCCGTCAATCTCTTCAATCAAATTTAGAGACGATGGGTTATCGTCCAATAGCAGCACACGAATCTTCTCTGCCCCGTTTATCACTATTCTCTCTCCCCACTCCTTCTTGAATTTCCGCTGGCGACAAAACCCTCCAATTGCAAGCCGACAAGAAACATGTATTCTCCGTCCTCGTAACTCACCCGGGCATACAGCGAACCACTCCGAGTCTGCACGAGGCTGTTGGCGACATAGAACAACCCGCCGATCGTCCCGTCATTTCCCGTGTTCCATCGATGCCATTTGTTTAGGGTCAACTTAAGGCTTTTAACATTCGGCGCCTGCTGACAGGCATTACTCATTACCAGACACGGTTCACCGCCGATGTCCCTGATGCCCACCCGCAACGTGACCCGAGTTCCAGTCCGTTTACCGTACTTCGCCGCGTTGGTGAGAACTTCGCTAAACACTTCGTCATAAAATAGATCGCCAGGCCGCCAGATCACGTCCTGAGAATCTCGAATCCACGGCTCGATCCGCGCATCGTTTAGTACAGTCAAATCCTCTTCGGGTAAGACGAGTTGTCCAACATTAAGACCCTTGCCAAGGGCGCTCAGACTCAAGAGCTTTTCTCGCAGTTCGTAATTGCTTTGCACCCTCCAAATATTCTGCTTGCCTTCTTTCAGGAATGCGGCTGCTCCCTTTTTGTCACCCATGGCGACGGAAGTGATGTCGAGCAGATGTCCTAACTGGGAAATGCGTGTGAGCAGGTCGCCCGCGATATCCATGAGGCGTGCAGCGGAAGGAAGATCTTTGACCTCTTTTCTGACAGTGTTAATGATGGCGCGGACCGGTCCAACCCTATCTTTCAGCGGGTGGCCCAATTTGTAGGCAGCGACAGCGAGGTTCTTTTGTTCTTCCGCTTCTCGCTCATACTTCCTTGCCGCGTCTATGTAGTTGGAATGGGCAATGGCGGAGACGATGGGAAGCAGGAGGTTCTGCAGATCAGTGCCCATGTCCAGAATATCCTGGTCCCGATTCGGCTCGCCCAAGCCATAGGGCATTGCCCTGGTAAAGACATGCGCGAAGATGACTGGCCCATGCCATTGGCCAATAGTGTCTTCCCACAAAGGGACGATGTAATAAAGCGGTAACTGAAATTGCGACGAGAGATGGGGTAAGGCTTCGGCTATTGGAAAAACACACGAGCGGGTGAGGGCTGCTGCGTCGTCCTGCGCCTTTTTGGAGTCAGGAACAGTGCCATGAAAGCCGCTGGCTAAATAATGGACGATGGCCTCGAGACAATCCACGGTTTCGGGATTGTGCTCCGCTCGTTGGAGCAGTTCGGCATCGTTCCACTTAAGCTTTTCGAACATAGGCAGTAACTGGAAGTTCTGGTCCGACTTATCTTCTTTGTCGTAATGAAGCAGGAACTCCAGTGTCTGCCGCAGCCAAACTGTATTTGTGTTGCCGAGGCCGAGAGTGTCGAGAGCCTCACCAAAACTAACCGGCTTAAGATATATGCCCAGATACTTGTCACTGCCCGGAAGGTCCTTGATTTCGTCCTTAAAAACATTCGTATCGACCGGTAACAGGACCGGCATTTGTACCAATTCCCTGAAGATCGTGCGCTGTTCTTGTCTGGATGTACTGCAATCCAACCAATCCTGGAATCTCAGGGCAAACGCGACGTTGGGTTGTTGAGCACAAGCGAAGATGCGTAACAGAAACCAGTGAAGCAGGTATGAACATATTTCACCCGCCGAAAAAGTGAGGAACGACTTGCCTACCTCTGCCGGCAGGATCTGCGTTCGATGATCGCGGGAGAAGCAGTAGGCGTAATTGGTCTCTCTTTGCTCTCTCAACCGCTCCGGACTTTGCGCAACATTCAGCGACTGAAAATAACGCTCGTCCAGGTTCCGAACATCTGCCGGGATGTCGTCGTCGATGAGGCCCAGATGTATATCCTTGACCCGCCGGATGGTCATGGTATCCGGGTCTACCGACGAGAAGGCAATGTCGCAATTGTTTAGATAGCGGTCGCTGAAATTACTGAATCCGCGTTTGCCTAGAGCGACTTCAACCTTGCAAGTCGTAATTCCAAGATTCCGCCGTTGTAAATCTTTTCGACCACCGTTTTGATCCCTCCGGAACGGGCATCTGGAGTGATTGTCAAGATAAGCCTCAATCAACCCGGCAATACTGACCAACTCGCGACAGCGAAGCTTGCTACCCAGGAACTGGTTCGGCATCACTTTAATGAAAGTGTTGCTCCCGAAGCAGGCTGAAAGACCAATACCGCGTTCGTCGTCGGAGCTTAGCCAACTCGTCACATCCTGCCGTGTGTCGAGTTTCTTGTTCCATGCCAGGAACCTGAGATAGACGGGGTAACAGCTACCACCCTCCTTGAGTGCTTTCACACCTTCTGCATCAAAGCCGAAGAAAGCCTGATGACAACGATCACGGTAGCTGGGCTGGCCTTCATAAATCTTGACAGAGAAAGGAGAGTCGAATTGATCGATGGCAAACTCGAAAACTATCCATGCTTCAACAGAGTCGGGGATCGTTACTTGTGGGTGAATTCCCTTCTCATTGATCGAATCGATGTCGAACGCTTCGCGGAAACGATTACAGCCCCTGCTGCCCGGCAAACCACAGACGTTCGCGGTAAAGCTCTCGCGGCAGGACCACGGAATTAACAGAGAAGGCTCGACACTTCTGGTCTCAGGTCCAACAAGCGGAGTTGAAGTTTTGCGATCGTCGATTAGTAGTTCAACCATCCTAACAACTCCTTTTTGGCCAACTGAAACTCCTGCGTGTAACGCTTCTCGCTACTGCCTGGGAATGGAAGGTTGGGACGCAACCGGTGAACGATGCGGGCAGGCGTTCCGGCGAAAATCAGGACCTCGTCAGCAAGGTATAGGACCTCTTCCGGGTCATGGCTGACACACAGGAAAGTCGTACCAAACTCGTTTCTGACTCTCAGCACAACTTCCTGCAAAGCCTGTCTCGACTCGAAATCCAGTGAAGAGAATGGCTCATCCAGTAGCAGGACCTTTGGGTTGGTTAATAAGGCTCGCGCAAATGCCATCCGCTGTTTCATGCCGCCCGAGATTTGTTCCGGGTATTTCATCAAGTCGGCACTCGACAAACCGACGATGGAAGCAAGCCGCTCTGCTTCTAAGGCAGCGCCATTTTGATGAACCCGACCCAATAAACTGCTCAAAAGGGTTGGCCTGGTTTGTGGGACGTAACGCAAACCGAAGGTGACATTGTCCGCAACTGTAAGCCAGTTGTACGAGACGTGTGTTTGCACGGTCAGTCCGATGTTTCGCGTCGGCTGAGTGACCCGGTTTTCACCAAGATAGATCTCTCCCTGAAAATCGTTTTCGAGCCCCGCGATGATTCGCAGCATGGTTGTCTTACCGCATCCGGATGGACCATAGAGACAAACGACCGAAGCCGCTGGCACGGAGAACTCTATGTCCCTGAGCACATTGTGGCTGGTTCCATTTCTCTTAAAGATTTTCTCTTTGATGGAGACTCTAAGCGCTTCCATGACCTAACCTTTCCTGTCCCTACAGCGCAGCTTTTGTCGCATACGGAAAGAGAAATCTGTAACCAACCTTGGCGAGATAATCTGTTACCAGTCCAATGACTCCCAGCACGATTAAGCAAACAAACATCTGATCGGCAGCATTGAATCTCTGAGCCTCTTTGAGTGTGTGTCCGATGCCGCTCTCGACGGCTATCAACTCGGCGATGATCAGGTAGGTCCAACACCATCCGAGCGTCACGCGTAACCGGTCGTACATCAACGGCAGCACCGAAGGCACAAGGACATCCCTGATCAGTTGTGGCGATGAAGCGCCCAGGGTGCGTGCCAGATCAAAGTAAATGTTGGGCACGTTGTCGGCGTCGTCCATGATGAGAAGGACCAGTTGAAAGAATGTGCCGAAGAAGAGCACCAGAAATTTTGATGTTTCTCCGATGCCGGTCCAGATGATGAAGAGAGGCAGCAGTGCCGGCACCGGCACATAGCGCACGAAGTCGACGATGGGCTCCACAATTGCCTCTACAAACTTAAAAGAACTCATCAACAGTCCCAGTGGAATGGCGATGAGCGCCGACATGAGAAAGGCAAGGGCGATGCGACCTGCACTCGAGAGGATGTCGATAATGAATTCCCTGGAGCTGAGCATTTTGGCGGCCGCGACGGCGACACCTTGCGGGGAGGGGAAAAACTCGGGGGGAAAAACTTGCGCGGAAGCGACGATACCCCAGATGACGATGAAGAAGACCGTTGAACCGATAAAACCGGCTAAATATCGGCGTCGTGAAACGTATCTCCTAAACTGAAACAGGTGCTGCATAGCTAGCCTTTAATTTCCTCCGCCACGTCACCGGCGGCGACCAGACCAGTGATTCGGTCGAAATCAAGTGGCGCTGAGCCGAAGCGCGCTACGCGATACGCGGCAATCCTCGCCAGGTGTTCCCGGAAGGAGTTTTCGGTATCGCCAAGCAGATACTGTGTGCTCTCATGAGGCGACATCCAGTGAAGTGTGCTGCGTACTTCTTGCATCGGCTTTTCGAGACCACCGAATAAGCCCGGATAGTTCGCGCGCAGATCGTCGTCGCTAAGGGCCTCCAGTTCGGCTGCCTTTGCACTGACTATTTTCTGAATTTCGTGAAGTTCATCGAAGTTCCACTCAGACCTTCGGTGAACGAGAATCACATAAAGACCGTAGTGAGGCAGGTGACCATTTTCCTCAAACACTTCAGTCCCAATGATCTCCTTCTGGATGCGTGACCGCTCAGGCTGCGGTACCAGGACGGCATCGATTCTGCTCTCGCGTAAGGCAGTCAGGTAGTTGGTGCGATCTCTTAGCAAGACGTAATCTCTTTTCTGTTCGAAGTTAGCGATGAAGAACATATGCTCGAAGAGGCTTTGCTCGACTCCGTCACGACAGACGCCAATGCGAGAGTTAAAGAGATCCTCGAGCGATTTGATCCAGGAGCGTGCGATGATGCGATTTGCTCCCAGTCCGACTGGCTCCATGAAAGCCCAGGACACGATGAAATCGTCGCCGACTGCATTGAGCAGCCCCGCAAGCTGATAATTCCACAGCATTGCGGCCTTGAATTGGCCATTACTGAGGCCGCTGACTCGACGCGTGGACGGTTCGAATCTCACTCCCAGCTTTTTCAATTCATCTTTGGCCGCCCAAAAAGGTGCATAAGCGAGCCAGTCACTTATTGCTATGGTCTTCACGGTCACCTCCTATTGAACTTGTTTCATTAGCAAGACTCTTGAGTTCAATACGGGGGTGCTCTTACTGCAACTCTCCTCTACTCGCGGATCGTCTGGATGAAGGCGCGACCGAGATGTTCTTCTGTTGTCGCGTTATACACGTCCGGGCGATGCCGCCTTAACACATCCCCAACGACGGTGAAGTTCTTGTAGAGAGAGCCTGGAGCACCATCCGTTCCGAATAATCTGCGGTTCTCCTGTAGGTCGAGCCACTTAATGCCACTGACTACATCTTTGAAATCATTGACTGACAGGTTGAACGATCCGGCCATGACGTTGTTGGCTTCGTCCGGGTTTTCCTTGATGAAGGCTATGGCTTTCCGCCATCCTTCAATGATTCTTGCGACGTCCGCTTGGCGCGAGGTGGCGACGTCGTCGCGGACGAAGATCAGGTCAACGATCATGTCGGGCATCTGGGCGCTGCTGATTACCACCCGGCTGCCTTTACGCTGTTTCATTGCGGTGCTGAGATAAGGTTCGTAGATACCGGCGGCGTCAACTGCTCCTGAGGTGAACGCAGCAGCCGCGTTTTGCGTGGACATATCCTGAAAGGCAACGTCCTTTGTGCTGAGACCACTCTGGTGAAGCAAGTACAAAAAGACAAAGTTCGGGGGCAGGCCCGGCTCTGCAGCTACTTTCTTTCCCTTGAGATCGGAGAGGTTGTGGATGCCACCCGACACCACAACTCCGTCGCCGCCGGCAGATTCGTCTATCGCCCAAACGGCTTTGCCGACAGGTTTTGCATTAGTATCAAGAGCGATGTCGGGCGTCGCCAGGTAAGCGTCGAGATCGCCTCGAATGACGCCGGCGCGAATGCTCGGTATTTCTTCAATCCGTTTGAGATTTACTTCCAGATCGCCGAAGTAGCCCTTGTGCTTGGCGAGATAGAGCGGCGCATATCCGGCAAAGGTCACCATGCCGATGTTAAAGGGCTTTTTCGCCGGCACGTCCACTGGGTCATCATTGCAACCAGTGAAGCTGCAGGTTACGAGCACGATAGTGATAAGGGCCAGGAAGTACCTGGTGCGATGTCTTGTAATCATTGTTCTCTCCACCTCTCTTCTGATTTTTTGTTCTCGCCCGGAGAACTGCATCAGTGAGGAGAATATGAACAGGAAGTGTTTCTGCCTGACAGGCCCTGACCGCCATCAACTCAATAGGACGGTTGGCCTGAATTTGTGCGTCTCAACAGAACATTTTTTGCAAACTCCACCGCCGAGGAACTGCCAATTCCGCCCTACATGAATTTTTGTGGCGAGATATTACATGGAGGCAGTGAGGGTAAAATTTGTAGAAATGAAGATAGTTGATCGGACCACCCAACGACGGACTGGTCTGTCGTGGCATCTTCGACGTGCCTTGAGCTGGATCCCGGAGGGAGATCTATTCGGTCTCGAGGAGATCGTGCTCGAGGAGCAGCTTGGACCGGCAACAACCACCTCGCCCGACTGGCATCACAAAATCGAAGGGCGCAACCTGGTAGTGGGTGGCCGTTACTTTGGCCGGCAGGGCGACGTGCCGCCCACGATAGTGCTGTATGTGGGGAGCTTGTATCGTGGAATTCCTAAGGTCTATTGGTTCTCTCCAGTAATAACGCTACTACTCGCTCGTACACTTGCTCATGAAGTTGGCCATCACCTGATTGACCAGCGAGGCTATATCTTCGAACGAGGCGAGCGGATCGAGCCGCGCGAATATGAGGAAGAGCTCGCATACCGTTACTCATTCAGCGTGCGTAAACGCATGTTGCGACGCTGGTATTACCGCATTGCCGATTGGCTGACGCGAGATCTGGCCGGTTGGCATTACGCCATCGGAATTGTTGACTTTCGCGAGGGCCTGTACGAGAACGCCGCTACTCGTTGGGAGATCACTTTCTGCCTCGATCCTAATCGCGACGATGCCGATTACTGGTATTACGAGGCGAAAAGAGCGCAGGAAACAAAGACGAAGATGTAGTACTCTAGCCACGGTTAATCGCTAAATAATCGTGGGCCCCTCAACCTCAACCCTTCAACGGAGGAAACTAGGATGCTGAGAATGTTTGCTCTGAGCTTGCTTTTAGTTGTCGCACTCTTCGGCGGGTACTCTGCAAAGCCGAAAACAGTTGCCGCTTTTACCGGAATATCGGTTTACGGATCCTGGCATTGTGGTAATGACTTCTGCACCTGGGCCAGCGTTCGCAACATGACCGATTTCAATAACCGCAACCGCTGGCTGATCGATCGCGGTGATGGCACGCCGTCCGTGAACCTGGTGGTGTTGAGTTTTGTTCATCCGCTGAGACTGCTGAACAAAACCAACGACGCGGGCACGTCACAAGGCATACCTATCGGAATGAACCAGGCAGTGGTTGATTACTTCAAAACCCGCGGCATCCGCGTCCAGTTGTCTATGGGAGGGATCACTTACACCGACGCGTGGAACCAGGCTCTCGCAACAAATCCTACTCAGCTTGGCTTGAACGCCGCCGAAGCAGCAACACGTTTGGGTGTCGGCTTTGAGATCGACTACGAAGAAAACACGAACCCGAATCTTACCGGCTTACAAGCGTTCATCAACGCCTACCGCTCAGTTCATCCGTACGACGCTTCCGGAAACAACCACGCAGCACGACTAACCATAGACCTTGCCGCCGGCGATCGCTGGTTGATCGCTTTGACTCGGAAGGCGACTGCTGATTGGCTGAATACGACCACGCCCGTGTTGGATTATGCCAACGCAATGGTTCCTGCACGTCAACCTAATTCTGCGGCAACGGCCCAGGCCGATTGGCAGGAGCACGTCGACGGCAAGCCGCAGTTTGCCCCTCCGATCCTGCCGCTCGCACCGGCGAAATTTACTGGTGCGCTTTACATCGTGACGGGATCAAAGCCTGCACCTGAATGCGTCAGCTTTACCAATTCGCTGATCAACTCAACGGGCGCTTACGTGCAGACAGTAGCGCCGAACGGCGCCGGAACAACGAGTGGAATGCTCGGCTACATGTTCTGGGCCGCCGAATGTCCATCGACGCGACGCGTTTGCACCGTCCCTCCGAATTCCTGTGAAGGCGGTGTAGGTGTTGGCGCAACGACCTACGGCATCCCCATCCCCATGCCACCCCTACGGCAAAGCTAATATTGAGCCACGGATGACACGGACCAAATCCGGATTTTAATCCGTCTCATCCGTGGCTAACTTTCGTTGACAGTTTTCCGACGCAGGAATATGATGCGCAACATTCACGCTCAGAAATTTGAACTCACGCGTGATTCCTAAACGGATACTGCCTCCACCTCCTCAGCAGATCTCCTGAATCTCGCTTTAGTTGCGTATGCGCGCGGCGCTGAATTGTCGGCGTCCGGGCGTTGCGCTTTCCCTTTCACCTTAAGTGAATAAAAAGGAGAGAACATGAAAAATATAGCGAAGAAAACCATCACTATCGGGTTCGCTTGCATGATCGGTTTGCTGCTCACCACCGTAACCGTGATGGCTCAAACTGCTCCGACGGGAACCGTTACCAACACTTACGCAGCAAAATTCATCTGCGGCGTCCAGAAAGACGCCCAACTTCACGTCGTGCCCGATGCGCAAGCGGGTCACTACTCAAGCAAGATCAACGTTCACAACAACACCGGGATCCATATCAACTTTCGCAAGAAGATAATCCCGCTCAAGGGTGGACAAGTACCGACAGCGCCTGCCTGGATGAAACTCGAGTCACTGCGGCCAGACTGGGCGATGGAAGTTGTTTGCCGTGACATTTACAACCACCTGGGGATTCCGATTTGGCCCCAGATCGACGCGAACCCGCCTTACATCGAAGGCTTCGTGGTCTTCGAGGTGTTCTTTGTTAACCCAATTCAACCAGGAACTGTGATTCCTTTTGATCCGCTCGACGTGGCAGGTATCTATACTTACCGCGCCGAGCCTGCGGGAACCGATGCGGTCGCGATTGACATTACGGTTTACCCTGCGAAGAGTAACCGCTACACGATTCCGCTGACCGTGCCCGCTGATCCTATCGTTATCGGCCCTGCGAGCGGCAGCGCTAAAAGACAGTGAGGATCGATCGGCTCTCCCAACCTTAATGCCCAGCTAGAGCAGTCAGGCTTTAGCTGCTGCGGATCCCAACCGCAGCAGCGAAGCCGCAACCAAAATCATGGTCCAACTCCAATTATTTGCACTCACAAACTCACTGAACATTTCCACTTCTTTTTAAGTATTAGACTGACGTCTTCCCACAACGATTAAGCACACACCTTTATTCCATTTATTGGAATACCTACCGGATTTTGGAGAGGAGCACCACGATGAAGCTAAAACTATTTGTCGTCGCCAACTTGTTTGTGCTGCTGGCATCGATTGCTGTCGTCGCACAGCAACCGAATGCTTCGCAACGTTCGTATCAACAGGCGCGTCGCGTACTCGATGCTGCTATCGAGGCTCATGGCGGAGTCGAAGCCTTGCGCGCGATCAAAGATTTCACTCTCAAAGAGAAAGGCAAGCTGTACGCGCGTTATCAGAGTCCCGCTGCTGAAGGCTCGCCTGCTGTTGGCACTTCCGAAGAGACACTCATCATCGATACCGATCGTGGATTTGTGTTCGATGAGTTAAAGACTGCTAATGGCACCGGTTTTAATAATTGGACCAGGACTGTCGTCAAAGGCACGGAAGGAAATAACTACGACATGTGGTCCAGGACAGTTACGCCGATAAACAATCCTTCGGTGAACAACTTCCGCGGACAGATGCGTCGCCTGCCTCCGTTTGTACTAATCGAGGCATTGGACCGCGCCGCGACTCTGCGTTGGGTTGGTGAAGATGAGATCGGTGGCAGGAAGCAAAAAGTGATCAGCGTTATTCGTCCTGACAATCAACAGTTGTCACTCGCTTTCGACGCGCAAACAAATCTGCTGACTCGATATGGTTTCCTCTACGCCGATCCGATCGCCGGCGACTCGGAGATCGCGCAGACGTATTCAAACTATCGCACGATCGGCAAAGTGAAGTTCCCCAGCGCGCGCGTGCTTTACAACGCGGGAGGAATTGTTCAGGAAGCGGAGTTTACCGACCTGCAAATCAACACACGACCGGCAGACACCGTGTTTCAAGGGCCCGAGGGTTTTGAAAAACTTGCTGCGGGACCGGCGACGCCGCCACCGCCCGCAGTGAGCAAGATCGCCGACGACGTTTACCTGCTGCAGGGACTCGCAGGAGGAACGCACAACATTCTATTCGTGGCTTTCAACGATCACGTGCTGGTGTTGGAAGCTCCGGAACAGATTTTTTATGGCAGTACTTCGGTTCAGGCGCTCGCAAAGATCAAGGAAACCGTGCCTGGTAAACCGATCAAGTATCTCGTCCTGACTCATCATCATGCCGATCACGCCGGCGGGTTCCGCGAGTACGTTGCCGAAGGAGCGACGATCGTGACCACACCGGGCAACAAGAGTTATCTGGAGAAAGCTGCGGCGGTTGAGTCGTCATTGCTGCCGCGTTTGTGGCTGAAAGACAAGTTGAAGATCGAAACAATCGCAAACAAGAAGCGAGTGTTTCAGGATGACAAGCACGTCGTCGAGTTGTACGACATCGGACCGAATCCACATGCGAATGAAATCATCGTGGCTTATTTGCCAAAGGAGAAGATCCTGTTCCAGGCAGATCTCCTAAACGCAGCCGCGAATGGAAACATTCCGATTGCGCAGGACGCCACCGTCAGTTTTGCGGAGCGGTTGCAGCAGTTGGGATTGCAGGTGGAGAAGATCTACGGAGTACACGGCCGCTTTGCGACACCGGAAGAGTTGCGAACAGCAGTCGAGAGGCGCCGTGCTTCGGAGTTGAAAACAGATTCGTCTGGTCAGAAGTGAGAGCTTTAGTTAGAAATAAAGCTCGACAGAAAAGCGGCGGAGAACGCTACCACTAACACCAGCGCAAACGCGCCTGCAAGCGCGCGCAGCCAGGGCCGCGTGTTCTGGTCGTTCTCTGCCGCACCATTCGAGGGGCTGGGATCTTTGAGCCAAACCACATGCTTGTAGGCCTGCATCTCGTCGAGCCGCGAATGCACCGGGACGTGAAATCGATTGTGGAAGGGATTATGAATCGGATCGTTAAGACTGTGTTTCATCGTCTTGCTCCTCGTTAGCGGCCCGAAGCAACGACCGTGCCCGTAAAGTTTTCCGGCTAAAATTCAACCGTTCCGACAACTAATTCCCCATTTGCGACCGGCAATACACCAAGTCGTGCCGCGGATAACGCAGATAAAATCCGGATTTAATCCGCGTTATCGGCGGCCTGCTTTTTGTGGCACTATTACGGCTGATGAGTGAACTGGAAGATGCTAAAAAGAGAGCCACTACCACTTACAACGCAGCCGCCGACTTCTTCGATCATCCGGCCAACACGTTTTGGGAACGGTTTGGGCCCGAAGATTGGTGGTCCATGATCATGGGCTCCGGCTATCGCGGCACAGTCGACCAACTCGCTCCGGAAACGCGCGAACAAGTGCGCCAGGAGAACCTTGATTTCATTGAAAACGCAGGCGTAAGATCCGTCGAAGCGAACGTGGTCTACGCCACCGCCATCAAATCGTCTGATTAATGCCTCTCCCGCTTGCAAAAGCAAACGAGTCTTGCTAAACCTCGTCATCGGAATGCCCCCATAAGGGAGAAGTATTATGAAGAAAACGTTTCAACTTCTGCTCTCCACTTTGTTGTTGGTTTCACTCTCGACACCACTACTCGCCGATACCATTCGTCTCAAAGACGGCAGTGTTATTCGTGGCCAGGTGATCGGTTTTAAGGACCAGCAGTTCACTATCCTGATCGGTGGAAACGCAAGAGGCAGACGCGGGCAGACCACTGTCTACGTGGAGGACGTTGAATCGATTGAGTTCGATTCCAACACCGGCAACCCCGGCGCAGCCACTGATGAAAGCACACGAAACAACGTGCCCTTGAACCGGCCTTCGTCAAACCCGAATAATCAACCTGATAACACTCCTCCGGATACGCGCTCGAACGACACGGGTCCGATTGTTCCAACGCCAACCTTCTTTACGATCAAGGTCGGGGTCAGGGCTGACAACGCAAACAATGGCTGGACTAACAGCGGGCTGGTCGTGCGCAAGGGTCAACGACTGCGCATCAGTGCCTCGGGTCGCGTTTCACTTGGCCGGGGCCGTTTCTCGCTGCCGGGTGGAGTGGCCACCATTCAGGACAACGACAAGCTGATGCGCAACGAAGCTACCGGCGCGTTGATCGCCGTGATCGGCGACGATAACGACGACTTCATCCTGATCGGACCGCGCCGCGATTTTGTCGCGCAGCGCGATGGAGTGCTGTTTCTGGGTGTCAACGAGGGCGACCTGGCGGATAATACCGGCAGTTACGATATCGTGATTGAAGCGGAAGCCAGCGGCCGTTAGTGGTAAACTATCGCCAGATCCCCGGCATCAGACGAGTTAACAATTCGGAAGCCGTCCTAATTTGAGGTTCATCATCCACAGATTACGCAGATTCTATTAATAAATCTGTGTAATCTGCGGATTGCTTTCCTCGCATGTGCTTCGGAGTCGAAATTATGAGATTTAGACGATCGTATCCACTGTTTGCTGTTGCGCTCTCGTTATTGCTGCTCGGCGCAAATGTGAATCCCGGGTGGTCGCAGGCCAGGCGGGTGCCGCCCACTTCCAACGATAAGAAGAACAAACGTCCGAGCGAGACTCCCAAACCCGGCGAGGAACAGCAGGAACCACTGCCGCGCGATCTGGAACCAGCGAAGCCACAGGACATCGAAAAAGTCACGATTTCAACGCAGATCGTCAACGTCGATGCCGTTGTTTACCACAAGAAGAGCGGACAGATTGTTACCGACCTGAAGAAACCGAACTTCGCGCTGTTTGCCGACGGTGTGCAGCAGACAATCACAAACTTTTCCACTCCCGAAGCGCCGATTACGGTGGCAATGGTCGTCGAATACAGCAAGTGGTCGGATTACTTCGGCATGGCCGTAAGCAGAGGCTACGAGCCCGGCACTTACGAAGTCATTCGTCCGACCGCGATGTTTCTGTCGCAGTTCATCAAGCCACCGGATGATTACGTTTCCGTAGTCGCATTCGATATTCGTCCGACTCCTTTGACCGACTTCACGAACGATCCCAGTCGCCTTCAGGCTGTTATTACTTTACTGCTACGAAACCAGCCCGCGTTTCGCGAGACGAACCTGTTTGACGCGTTGAAGTTTGTGCTCCAGGGTGGCCGAGGGGACGCGGTCGTGCTTGAAAATTCGGAGGCGGAGAAAGCGGATTACGCAGGGCTGGCGTCAGTGCAGGGACGGCGTCGTGCAGTAATCCTGGTTGCTTCGGGCATCGACACGTTCAGTAAGATCAACTACGGCGACGCGCGCAAAGTGCTACAGAATTCCGGGGTTCCGGTTTACATCATCGGCACCGGCAACATGTTCAAGAAGCTCTATGGCGACTACTTGCCGCCAACCGACGGTATTGGCGGCATGCCAGGAAGAATGACCTGGTTGCAGGCTGACAACACGTTGCAGACTTTCGCGAAGGAAACTGGTGGCGCGTACTTTCCGGTGACGTTCGAAGGCGAGTTGCCGAAGGTGCTCAACAGCATCAACGCCCTTCTGCGCAG
The DNA here is from genome assembly GCA_036379695.1 of Pyrinomonadaceae bacterium. GTDB lineage: Bacteria > Acidobacteriota > Blastocatellia > Pyrinomonadales > Pyrinomonadaceae > PSRF01. The sequence continues at coordinate 18,763 of DASVGE010000115.1, forward strand.
TCAGTACAGTCTTGCCTTCAACCCGGGCGACGTGCGCGACGGCAAACAGCACAAGCTCAAGGTGAGTGTGGATGTTAACGGCGATGGCACGTTTGACGACAAGGAATACGTGATCCAGGCGCGTCAGTATTACAACTCACCTAAACCCGACAAGCCCGGCTCCAAGTAAATTAGCCACGGATAAACACGGATTTCATTCACGGATTTATTTAAAAAATCTGTGTATGAAATGCGTGTAAATCTGTGGCTAATTCTAAGTTCCGTAAACACGCAGCCGGAATTCATCATTAAACGACACGATCTCAGCTTTCCGATTAGAGAATCGTCTCGCCTCACGCAACAACGCCGGCAATCCCTGCAGTGGAAGTTTCAGCCCGTACGCGGCACTGGTCAGCACCGCGGCCAAACGCGGGTTCAAGCGTTCCGGCATTCCATAACGAATCGCTTTTTGCGCTACAGGTGAGAAACCGACACTGCGCCGGGAATTTACAAACTCGAGCGAGTGATCGAAAACGTGCAAGCGGCTTGGAAGATCCCGCAGCGCGAGATCTCTGTGCGCAAGCATGTTTGCGATCGCCTCCGCCACGACGCCGCGATGATAGCTCGCACGCGCCGGCACCGGTGATTCTTCCGCCGTGTACGAAACACTCTTAGGCCGCACCTCCGACAGATCGCAATAGCGACGCATAAAACGCATCAGTCCTTCGTAAACTGAAAGTAAGTTCCCTGCGAACTTGACGCGTTCGACGATCGGCGACTGTTGCGAATCACCGGAAAACCTCGTCGCCGTCACAGCAGCGCGCGGCAGTAATTCCGCGACGCGCTCATCACGTCCAAACAACAACAAGCCCGCGACAGTCGGCACGATCTCGTGGCCATCGTTTACCGCCAGCAGCAGATCGCGCTCGAGCACTTCGGCAGTCGGGTAACCCACCACGGTCGCTTCTTCAAAAGCTCCGCCTTCAAACTCGCGCAGGTAGCTCCACAGGTGAGCTTCGTCGATGTCCGCCATGGTTGCGCCGAGCGCCGGTACGTCTTCGTAGCGAAGCGGACGGGATTCGTCTAAGAGAGTCGAGATCTCTTCGCGCGACGCTTCGCGCTTTTCCGCTCCGATGCGTAGATAAAAGCGACCATCACGGGTGCGGTAGGGACGTCTTTTGGTCTCGATATCAAGCGCGACGATGCGCCGTCCGTTGTCGAGTGCGATGCGATCGATGAACGGCACGAGTGGCGGTTGAACTTCCTCGCGACAGATTCGGACCAGGTCCTCCTGAACCCTTTCCGGATCGTCAACGCCCTCGACTCGTAACTGATCGTTTACTCCAAACACGATAACGCCGCCGCCGGTGTTTGCGAGGGCCACGATTTCCTGCGCGATCTTTTCCGTGTTTGAGAGTTTGACTTTTAGTTCGAGAAAAGTGTCTTCACCTCCGCGGATGAGCCGCAGTAGTTCGGTTCTGGAAGTTTGCGGTGCAGGAGTGGAAAGGATGTATTCCTGAAAGGAACGCTCCGTGGTCGGTTCGTGACGCTGATTGCTGCGAAATCTTCTGCGAGCCATTTGTGTATTGGCGGGGCTCCAAACCCGCCCGGATGCTTCGAAGCATCACTGGATTCAAAGTTTGCCGGGCGGCTAGTGTAACAGTTAGCCACAAAAAGGCACAAAAGGCATAAAACAAAATTGATTTTGGTCCGTAAATCCCGATTTATTTTTTGAGCTTTTTGTGCCTTTTGTGGCTACTCATCCGCTGGTTCACGCACCGCATCGAGGATGGCGATCTCGCGTCGGGCCAGAGAGCGACCGTGGAAGTTGATTACGAGGAAGTAGAGTAGAACTGACGTCAAAGCGAGGCCCGATAAAGTCACGTATTCATAAAAGAGACTACGAGTGTAGTAACCAACCAGCGCGGCGATTAACGGCGGCATCGCGAGCACGACGATCAGCGGAATGAAGAGCAGCCCGGCCACGCCCGACACGTTCATCCGCTTCCCGAAGCGCATGCGTTTGGGGAAGTGAATCGAAAGCCAGTTGCCGATCATCGAACTGATCGCCGCAAAGATGACAAAGCTCAGCACGATAAACAGAACCACCGCCACCGTTAGATCGCGGAAGACAATCGCGTCGAGAATCAATATAAAGGCGGAGAATACAAGCGCCACCACCGCCACCGCGATATTTTTCCCGAGCAGGATCTTGCGCCTGTCAACCGGCGAAAGGATCAGCGTTCGCATTCCGCCTTCTTCAAAAGCGAAAAGATTACAGGAAAGACCCGCGAGGATGACAAAGATGTAAAGCACTCCGCCCGTCGCTATCAATCCAGCACCGTAAGTCAAAAAATCTTCGGACGCCGGCGGCCTTCCACTGCTCCACCTGCGCGAGTTGACGACACGAACCACAATCAGGATCAACGGCATGAGCGCCAGCATCCGTACCTGAGCATTGCGCATCGCATAACGCAGCTCTTTTTCGATCACCGCGGACAGCTCCGCCGACACGAATGGTAGTTGCCAACCTGAATAGCCGGTTGTTTCCTCCGCGATGACTGCCGCTTTCCGCTTTCGCCGCCCACCTAAACCAAGCGCTGCACGACGCGCAATCCAGTAGGTAAACACGATCAAAGCAACGGCATAAGCACTCAGGAGCAGAAAAGCAGCAACATACGCGAACGGGTTGTCTGCTTCGTCGCCGACCAGCAAAAACGCAGCGGCACCAGGAGGCGTCCAGCGCAACGAGCGAAATGATTCGGCATGTTTGAAGAGAATCGGTGCGAGCTGGCCTGCCACTGCGGCGCTCAAACCGACCACGCCGCCAATCAACGCCACAATCGTTTCACCGCGCGCGCGTTTGCGACGAACAAGTAATCCGATCGTAGTGGAAAGCCATTTGGATAGCGCGATTCCGAATAGCAGCGTCGGGACCGCCGTAATCATGGCTGCGGTGAAATTGCCGGTGCCGAGGCCGGCGCCGATGCAGACCGCCAGCACAGCGGGCACTGCAAAGACCGAGTGGAGGGTTGTCAGTTCGCTGATGAAGTCGACGGCAAACAACTTGCGCAGCGTAATCGGATACATCAGTAACTTGCCCGCGTCGAATTGCTTGCTGCCGCCGATGCTCAAAGGCACGGTGGCCCACATCAGGTAAATGACTCCGAATATCGAAAAGAATACGAACTCGGCAGAGGCGGACCCTGAAACATCGTTGGTTCGGCGCAATGCGATATTGATAGCCTCAGGCTGGCTGAGCGCGTAGGCAGCAAAACCCAGAATAAACGCCACCAGGAGCGACAAAACCAGTGCGACCAGCATTCCGAGGATCGAGGCGACCCTGTTCACGACAGCTTGCGACGACCGGAGTGAGTTGCGCACGAGGCGCCACTTGAGCCAGATTAAGGTGAGCAGCTGTGACATCGTCGATTCAAAACGCTTACGTCGGACTCGGTTCCAACCTCGGAGACCGCGCCGGGTATCTCGTGCTCGCCGTGCGCGGCATGCTCGACGCTGGTCTGGATGTTATTCGACTCTCGAGCATTTACGAAACAGAGCCCGTCGAATACGAGAACCAACCCGCATTTCTAAACATGGTGGCGGAGGTGCGCGGCTCGACGCTTCCCTCGCCGGAGCAGATGATGGCGCGCCTGCTGCGCATTGAATACGCGCTGGGGCGCAAACGAGATATCCCCATGGGTCCGCGCACGATCGATCTCGATCTGCTCATCTTTAAAGATCAACAACTCGAGTCAGAATTCCTGACCGTTCCTCACCCGCGCCTGGCCTTGCGACGCTTCGTGCTCGTGCCGTTAAACGAACTGGCGCCGGCTCTCATTCACCCCGTCCTGGGAAAACCGATCGGCGAGCTGTTAGCACAAACAAAAGACCGATCAACAGTGACGCGCTGGACGGCGGGTTAACCACAGATTGCGCAGATTGATTGTGTAATCCGTGAAGACTATAATGCCCGGCACTTGTTATCGCGCCCACAACATCTCCAAAGTCTCCGTTTCACTGGCAATTCAATTGTCCACACATCGTGGTGTAAAGAGAGCTAAAAATGCCCTATCTGAAGCCTGAAAGGCCGGAAAAGGTCAGTGCACCGTCTTTGCGGTTAAGTAAACAACGCGGCGAACGACTCGTTTGTCTGACAGCGTACGATTACCCAACCGCACGCATCGTCGATGAAGCAGGAATCGACATCATCCTCGTCGGCGACAGTCTCGGCAACGTGGTTCTGGGATACGGCAACACCGTTCCCGTAACCCTGGAGGAGATCCTGATCCATCTGAAGGCAGTGCGGCGCGCCGTGCAACGTGCGTTGCTGGTCGCCGATATGCCGTATGGATCGTTTCACACCGGCGACGACGATGCTGTCAGAAACGCACTGCGACTGGTGAAGGAAGGCGGCGCCGAAGCAATCAAACTCGAAGGTGGACACAAACGCGTTCCGCTCGTGAAGCGCCTGGTGGACGAAGAGATCAGCGTGATGGGCCACATCGGTCTCACGCCGCAGTCAATCAACCAGCTCGGCGCCTACCGCGTTCAGGGTAAAACAGCCAAGGCAGCGCAACAGTTGATTGACGACGCAAAGGCGATGGAAGATGCCGGCGCGTTTGCAGTGGTGCTGGAAGTCGTGCCTCGCGAGATAGCGCAAATGATCACGGAGAGCATCAGCATTCCGACGATCGGGATCGGCGCCGGTGTTCATTGCGACATCCAGGTTCTGGTGCTGCACGACATGCTGGGTCTGTCGTTTGGCAAGCAGGCTCGTTTCGTTCGTCCTTACGCAAACCTGCGTGAAGTGATGACTGACGCAGTCAGCCGTTACGCCGACGACGTTAGAAATGGTACTTATCCGTCCGAAGGGGAGTCGTACGCTCTGCCCGCCGAAACTGCCGCGGAACTGGATATCGAGATCCCATCGCGAGACTCAAAGGCCGAAAAGTCCTAATCGAACCTCAACTATGGAGATCATCAATCGCCGCCAGCGCATGAGTTCCGTCGCGCGCAAAATCCGTCGTGAACAGGATAAGACTGTGGGACTGGTTCCGACGATGGGCGCGCTTCACGAAGGACACTTGAGCCTGGTTCGTGAAGCGCGACGAATGTGCGACGTGGTGGTGGTATCGGTTTTCGTGAACCCAACGCAGTTTGGACCAGGCGAGGATTTCGAACATTACCCGCGCGACTTGACCAAAGACACGGCGCTGCTGACTGACTACAATGTCGATTACATCTTCGCGCCGACAGTTGAAGAGATCTATCCGAAGGGCTTCTCGACGTACGTGAATGTTGTAGGTCTTTCAGAGCAACTCGAAGGCGCTTCGCGTCCGGGCCATTTCCGAGGCGTAGCCACGGTCGTGACGATCTTGCTGAACACTGTTCGGCCTGACTTTGCGTTCTTTGGTCAGAAGGACGCGCAACAGGCGCTGGTTATTCGTCGTCTCGTCAAAGACCTCGCATTCGATACGGAGATTGTTGTACTGCCGATCGTGCGTGAAGATTCGGGACTGGCGATTTCGTCGCGCAATCTTTATCTGACGCACGACGAGCAAAAGTCGGCGGCTGTGATACACAAAGCGCTGGTCCAGGCCAAGAGCGCCTACAAAGAAGGCGAGCGAAACGCGAACCGGCTCATGGAAATCATTCGCTCCACCGTCGAGTCAGAACCACGCGCACGACTGGACTACGTGGCCATCACCGACGCCGAAACTTTGGAAAAGGTAGACCGAATCGAAGATCGGCCCACTCTTATCGCGCTCGCGGCTTACGTCGGCAAAACGCGACTGATCGACAACACGATTTTGAATAAAGTGAAGAAGAAAGACGGTGCCGCGCCACAGTAAGAAGCACATTAGTTTCCGGCTCAACGGCGAACAGACGGAAGTCGCCTTCGCACCACACAAGACGCTGCTGGAAGTTTTGCGTGAGGATCTGAACCTCACCGGCACTAAGCATGGCTGTGAACTTGGTGAATGTGGTACCTGCGCGGTCCTCGTCGATGGGCGTTCGATTCTCTCCTGCCTGATGCTCGGCCTTGATGCCGAAGGCCGAGATGTAAAGACAATCGAAGGAATGGCCGAGGGAGCAGAGCTTCATCCTTTGCAGCAGACTTTTGCTGACCTGGGTGCAGCGCAGTGTGGTTACTGTTCGCCCGGGTTCTTGCTGGTGGCGGAGGAATTGTTGAAGAAGTCTCCGAACCCGACACGCACCGAGATTCAGGAAGCCCTCTCCGGGAACTTGTGTCGCTGCACCGGCTATATCAAGATCTACGAGGCGGTAGAGCTCGCCGCAGCCCGCCTGCGCGGTGAGGAAGTCGAACTACCCAAAGAAAGCATCTACGGACTTGATTAAGTAAATCCGGTTTTTAAAATCTGTGTAATCTGTGGATAAGAATCTCAACATCATTGGCAAGCCCTTTCGCAAGGTCGATGCGCGCGCGAAGTGCGTAGGTCAAACGAAGTTCGCTGACGACATCGTGCTGCCGCGCATGTTGTTCTGCAAGATGCTGCGTTCGCATCTACCTCACGCGCTGATCAAAAGCATCGACGTTTCCAAAGCGCTGGCACTGCCCGGCGTTTTTGCTGTGGTCACCGGAAAGGATTTCCCGATCCCGTACGGCATCCTGCCTGTGAGCCAGGACGAGCACGCGCTCTGCGTCGACAAAGTGCGCTTCATCGGCGATCCGGTCGCGGCAGTCGCTGCGATCGACGAAGACGTCGCTTTCGATGCGATGAATCTGATCGAAGTCGAGTATGAGCCACTCGACACTGTTTCATCGATCGACGAAGCAGTGCTGATCGACGAGCCGCGTATTCATGATTACGGCGAACATGGCAACGTTCATAAAAAAGTTTCACTCGAATTCGGTAACGTCGAAGACGGTTTTGTCGAAGCTGACCTGGTGCGTGAAGACGTTTTCTTCTACGAAGGCAATACGCATCTGCCGCTGGAGCAACACGCCGCCGTCGCTCACTTCGATTCCGACGGAAAGATAACGCTCTGGAGCTCGACGCAAACGCCGCACTACGTGCATCGTGCGCTTGCGAAAGTGCTTGGCCTGCCTGCCAGTCATATTCGCGTGATCGCGACACCAAACGGTGGTGGCTTTGGTGGGAAGAGCGATCCGTTCAATCACGAAGTGGTGGTTTGCAAGCTGGCGATGCTTACCGGACGTCCGGTGAAGGTGACGTTGACGCGTGAAGAAGTTTTTTATTGTCACCGCGGCCGGCATCCGGTGTTGATGAAAGTCAAAACCGGCGTGAAGAACGACGGTGCGATTACCGCGATGCACTTTCAATCGTTTCTCGACGGCGGGGCGTATGGTAGTTACGGAGTCGCGAGCACGTTCTACACCGGGGCGCTGCAGACAGTTACTTATGACGTGCCGCGTTACAAGTTTCAGGGACTGCGCGCATTTACGAACAAAGCGCCGTGTGGGCCAAAACGCGGGCACGGCACACCGCAGCCGCGCTATGCGCTGGAAGTTCATCTCGACAAGATCGCGGAACAACTCGGGCTCGATCCGATCGAGATCCGCCGCAACCATTTAGTGCCGCCAAATACGGTGACGGCCAATTACCTGCGCATCGGCAGCATGGGTTTGGGAACGTGCATCGACAAAGTGGCTGAAGGTTCACGTTGGAAAGAACGGTTTTCCTGGGACCAGAACAATCGCAAGCTTCCGTTTGGCAAAGGCATCGGCATCGCTTGCAGCTCGTACATCTGCGGCGCGGGTCTGCCGATTTACTGGAACAACATGCCGCAGTCGGGTGTGCAGCTGCGGCTCGACCGGCAGGGTGGCGTTTGCGTCATGTGTGGCTCGACCGACATCGGGCAGGGTTCAGATTCGATACTTGCTTACATCGTCGCCGAGGTTCTCGGGATCGATCCGTTCGATATTCGCGTGGTCACTGCGGATACGGATCTGACGCCGGTTGATCTTGGCAGTTATTCGAGTCGTGTGACTTTGATGACGGGTAATGCCGCGATTCAGGCGGCGGAGCGTGCGCGCGAACTGCTGGTGATGGCAGTGGCGGAGAAGCTTGGCGTTCCGATCGAGAATCTCTCGCTGGCGGAGCGACGAGTGTTTGACGTCGAGAACCCGGAGGTTGGTGTTTCGTTTGCGGAAGCGGTGGTGCTGGCGGAGTCGAAGTTTGGAACTATTGGCACGGTTGGTTCTTACTCACCGCCGCGCTCACCGGGTAAGTTCAAAGGATCAGGAGTTGGACCATCGCCGGCGTACAGTTATTCGGCTGCTGTTGCCGAGGTTGACGTGAATCCTGACACGGGGATTGTCGTGGTGGAGCGCGTTTGGATCGCGCACGATATTGGACGTTCGATCAATCCGATGCTCGTGATGGGCCAGGTTGAAGGCAGTGTCTACATGGGTTTAGGCGAGATCCTGATGGAGGAGATGTCGTACCGGGAGAATCGCAACGTCGTACACAAGTTTCCATCGCTGCTGGAGTACAAGAGTCCGACGACGATGGAGATGTGCGACGTCAAGACTTACCTGGTTGAAGATCCCGATCCGAATGGACCGTATGGCGCAAAGGAAGTGGGACAAGGGCCGTTGTTGCCGATCCCGCCGGCTGTTGCAAATGCCGTCTACAACGCTGTGGGCGTGCGCATTGACGAAGTGCCGATAACGCCGGAGAAGGTTTTACGCGCCTTGAAAGACAAATCGCGCGGGCGCACCGGTCGCTTTGGACCTGGCTCTGTCCCGTCTGTCGACTGGCCCGATCCGCTGCGCGTCCTAACCCCCTCAGAAGGCGGTGATGGCACCGAGATGCCGCGAGTGGCGGTGCATTCGTAGGTATGTAAATGTAGATCTAGATTAGATTAGATTTAGTTTTCGACTCAATCCTCACTATGAGATTCGAATGGGACGCTAATAAAGCGTGGGCAAATTTTCTGAAGCATGGTGTGAGCTTCGATGAGGCAATGGAAGTTTTCTATGATCCACGTGCCCTTGAACGTTACGATGACTTACACTCAGATGATGAGAGCCGATTCTCTATAATCGGATTGTCCAGCCGCCGGTTGTTACAGGTCGCATACACTGAGCGCGGACGAGACACGTTGCGACTTATTTCGGCGCGTACGGCTACTGCAACGGAGCGTGAACTTTATGAGCGAAGGATGGTGCAATAGGCCTTTCGTCTTTTCAGTTGTTGAAGACGACGGCGAAAACGTAACGATAGAGGTCTCCGAAGAAGATTATCAAAAGGACTTGGCCGCCGGTGTTGAGGAGGAACTCATTCTGAAACCAGGCCGCTACAAGATGAAGCGCGGTGGCTTTCTTGCTCGTCATCCAGAACTGAAGGTCGAACAAAAGAAGCGGGCCTGATCATGATGCGACTGCCCAAATTTGAATATCACACTCCGCTGACGATCGCGGAGGCGGTGAAGATTATCGGCGACGCCGGGCCGGCCGGGCAGTTCGTCGCCGGGGGCACCGATCTGTATCCGAATATGAAGCGTCGCCAGCAGATGCCGCAGACCGTTATCTCCGTGATGCGTCTGGCTGAGCTGAATCAGATTACCGGGGATGGAAACGGCGGGTTGCGAATCGGGGCTTCGGTGATACTGACGGACATCTGCGAGCATCCGGTTATCAACCGCGACTATCCTGTTGTTGCGCGGGCTGCGCGCACGATCTCCACGCCACTGCTGCGAAACATGGGGACTATCGGCGGCAACCTGCTGCTCGACACCCGCTGCAACTACTACGATCAAAACTACGAGTGGCGCAAAGGAATTAATTTCTGTCTCAAGAAAGACGGCGACGTTTGTTGGGTGGCGCCGGGAAGTTCGAAGTGTTGGGCTGTGCAGTCGTCGGATCTGGTGCCGGTGATGGTGGCGATTGGTGCGAAGCTGAGATTCGTTTCAACTCTTGGTGAACGAGTGATCGACGCTGCGGGGTTGTACAACGACGACGGTATCGATTACCTGCACAAACGTCCTGACGAGCTGCTGGTTGACATTCATCTGCCGCCGACCAATGGCTGGCGTGCTTCGTACCAGAAACTGCGCCGCCGCGGAGCGTTCGACTTTCCTGTGCTGGGCGTCGCGTCGTGGATCTCGATTGACAAAGACATGGTGAAAGACGCTCGCATCGTGCTTGGTGGTATCGCGCCGTCTCCAGTCGAAATAAAAGAAGCCGCGAGCGCCCTGATCGGAAAGCCCCTCGCAGACGATCAAATCCAGGCCGCCGCCGAAGCAGCGTACGTCAAAGCACGCCCCCTCGATAACACCGACTTCGTCTACCAGTGGCGCAAGCAGATGGCACGCCAATACACCCTGCGCGCCCTGCGCGATCTTCAAACCTAACACCGGAATGCCACGGGCCCGAGATGCCACGGGCTTGTCCCGTGGAGGCTCACGCTTGCCGCTACTCCAGCCCTACTAATAATACTGACTGGATGCCACGGGCTTGTCCCGTGGAGGCTCCCGCTTGCCACTACTCCAGCCCTGCTAATAATACTAACTGATGCCACGGGCTTGTCCCGTGGAGGCTCACGTTCGTAGCTATGTAGCGTCAAACGCGAAACTCCACGGGACAAGCCCGT
>DASVGE010000116.1:0-42167 GCA_036379695.1 Pyrinomonadaceae bacterium
TGGTGGAACTCACTCTCCAGGGCATCCTCTCGACTCCTTTCGAGACGAAAGGTATCAGCAACGGGAAAAGTGTTTACCATGTCTCCGAACATGTGTTTAGGATGTCTCCGGTCTATACAGAAGAGGGGCTTGCCCCCGCTCATCGGACGTTAGCGTTTTGAAAGGATCGATTCGGCAAGGATACGCAGATCCAATGGGATCTCCGGTGCCTTAATCCCACGCTCCACCGCCGCGTGATGCGCCAGCAGCGGCAATTCCGCATTACAAAAATCACAGACCCCTAAGTGGTCCTTGACGAGGACCGCCGCTTCTGCCGAAAGCGTGTCTGACCGGAACGAGAGCAGTGTCGCTGAGGCAGGACACGCAGCCGTCTTTCTGAAAGGGAATGTTCTAGTTGAGGTTTTCATCCGTCTCCTGAGTTCAACGTAACAAAACACACAATCCCACCCGTCTTCCAGACCTTTTCTCAACTTTTTCCTCAACGATTTCACCCTTTTACCGTAGTGTAAAAAGATGTTGCTCGTTATTTAAAATCTTGTTACCATGCCTCTCGTCAGTCAGGGGCCGAACCGGTTACCTGTCGCATTCTCCAGGTCTCACCCTCCAATTTCGGTAATACGAATTACAGACTTTCAGCGTAAAACAAGGGCAAACCCACCGATTCATGTAGCAAAACTCCCATAAGAGTAAGGGCCAACACGGACAATCCTGTGAAATCCATTAGCGAAGATCCTAAAAAAGCACCGGGCCTCGGAGCTGGCGACAAACGCCCCATGCCCCGAGAGCGCCGTAACGACCGGCAGGGAAAGAATGCAAAGTGGGTCGAGAGTCTACGATCTTCAGACGTCAACCGTCTCTGGACCGACCTGCACCGCATAGTCTCGCACCATCCCCTGGTCCGCGCCTCGCGCAGCGCCGGCCTGTTGGTTGAAGAAGGCGCGGGCGCGGCCTACACGGATCTGACGCAGGAATTGTTTGTCCAACTGCTGAGCAAAAACCGTTTCGAGCACTACCTCGAGACGAGCATGACTGACTACGAGATTGAGTGCGAAATCAGCCAGATCGAGCTGACGAATTTGCTGACCGCCGAACTGCGCAAGCGCCACCCGGAAAGCTACCGCCTGGCCCGTCGTATTTCGACTTTGATTCAATCAAGCCCGAATTTCCGGCGTTTTGATTCGAGTGGCGTAGACGATGAACCGCACCGGCGTTTGGCGGATCGTGTTTATGGTTTGAGTGAGTGGAAGGACGACAAGCCGCGCCGCGGCGCTCACGACGTCGAACTGCGCGTGCAGATAATCGCGGTCCGGCAAAGAGACACGCGAATGGTGGGCTGCACCGGCGATTCCCAGATCGTCATCAGCAACGCCGACCTCGAAGACCTGATTGTCTCGGTTCTCGACGCGGTTGACTCGCCCGTGGACGTCCGCACGTTGCGAAGCCTCGTGATGTCGCGCCTGCCGGTGATGGACATTTACCTGGTCCCCCTCGACGGCGACGACAGCGACAACGAGAACAGCAACAGCTACGAACCGGTCGACAAGCGCGAAAACCCTGAAGAAGGGCTGGTCCGTCGTGAGTCGGAGCGTGAAGCTGCCGGTTTTGTCGAACAGTTTTTGGTTAGCCTGAACGAGGCGGTGCGAGGCAAAGTCAAGCAGTACAACCGGATAATCGGGGTTCTCTGGTACTGCTATTTGAGCCCGGATCACTCCACGCAACTGGAAGTAGCAGCGGTATTAGGCGTTTCTGATTCATTGGTGTCTGACTACCGCAGGCGCATCGAGCAGGAACTGCGGGCGTTGTCATTCACCGAGGTTGAAGAAGCCAAGCAGTTTGAGCTGGCGCTTCGGGACCACGTCAAGACGCTGATGTTTGACATGGAAGAGAAAGAGGTAGCTGTGTAGGATCTTCCGTGTAATCGGTGTAAGCTGTGGACGTGTCGACCGGGCTGCTGCGCTAACCGCGCCGCAGCTTCTGTTTTTTGGTAGCATAAACAATTTCGCGATTAAATCTGTGTAATCTGCGGATAAGGTTTTAGACGAACGGGAGCGAGGCAACACGTGGAGGTAATTTTTTGGCTGAGTGTGGCGGCTGTGGGATACGCCTACGTGGGCTATCCGCTCCTGTTGACTCTTATTAGCCTCATAAGGCCAAAGCCGGTTCGCAGCAAGGCCTGGACGCCCTCAGTCAGCGTCATCATCGCCGCCTACAACGAAGAGCGCGACCTCGCCGCGAAACTGGAAAACACGCTCGCCCTTGACTATCCCAAATCTCATCTCGAGATCATCGTAACTTCCGACTGCTCGAGCGATCGCACCGACGAAATCGCTAAAAGTTATGCTCCGCGTGGAGTCCGCCTGCACCGGCAGGAGGAGCGGCTGGGCAAAACCGCGGCGCAGAACGCTGCCGTTACCAAAGCGCGCGGCGAGATCATCCTGTTCTCTGATGCGACGACCCACTATCAACCGGACGTGCTGCGGTTGCTAACGCCGGCGTTTGCGGACGCGAGTGTTGGTTGCGCAACGGGCCGCGTGATTTACCAGGATGCGAAGGACTCGAGCGTTGGCGCCGGAACTCAGTCTTACTGGAATTACGAATTCTTTCTCAAGAAGCACGAGAGCAATGTTTGTTCGCTGATCGGGGTCTGCGGTTGCATGTACGCCGTACGGAAGTCGGCCTACGTTCCGCTGTATAACGACGCTTGCAGCGACTTCATCATCGCGACGACGATGGTTGAACAGGGTCTGCGGGCCGTTTACGTTCCCGAAGCGGTGTGCATGGAAGAGCCAAACCGGCAGGCGAAGAAGGAGCTGGCGGCGCGCGTCAGAATCATCTCGCAAACGTTTAGCGATCTGTGGCGCAACCGCGGCATGCTGAATCCGTTTAGAAGCGGCTTCTACGCAGTGGAGCTGTGGTCACACAAGATCATGCGCTATATCGTGCCGGTGTTCCTGATTGCGATTTTTATTACGAGTGGATTCCTGGCGCCGCGGAATCTGTTCTACGCGGTGTTGTTTGTTGGGCAGGTGGCATTTTATTTAGCGGCGCTGGTTTCGTGGCTGCTCGAGAAGGCCGGTTTGAGCATTCGTCTGCTGGCATTACCGCAGTACTTCGTGATTACTAACCTGGCATCGCTGATCGCGTTTGTGAAGTTTATCAGCGGCGAGACCTATACGCGTTGGGAACCCCACCGCGAACCGATTTCAGTGCAGAGTTCAAAGGGATGAAAAACGCTTTATCGATAGACCTGGAAGACTGGTTTTGTGTTCACAACCTCGCGGGTGCGATCAAGCGCGACGATTGGGACAAGTGTGACCAGAGAGTGCGCCGCAACACGACGCGCATCCTGGATTTGCTGGACGAGAAGAAAGTCAAAGCGACGTTTTTCGTGCTCGGTTGGGTGGCCGAACGCGCGCCCGATCTGATCCAGGAAGTCGAAAGGCGAGGACACGAAATCGGCGTCCACGGCTACAACCACCTGCTGCTCACCGAAATCACGCCCGAGGAATTCGACGCCGATCTCCAGAAAGCCCTCGAGTCGCTCGACAAAGCGGGGGTTAAAACCCGGCCCGTTGGCTTTCGTGCTCCTTCGTTTTCGATGGTCAACACAACCAAGGACTGGGCACTGCCGACCCTCGAAAAGTACGGTTTTCGTTACGATTCGTCAGTTTTCCCGGTAGGTTTTCATCCCGACTACGGCATCGCCAACGCGCCGCTGAGTCCCTACAAAATTACCGATCGGCTGTACGAATTTCCGATGAGCGTGCTGGAGATGTACGGGCGGCGCTTTCCGTTTTGCGGCGGCGGCTATTTCCGGCTGTTTCCTTACGCCTATACGCGGTTTTGCATGCGGAAAGTCAACCAACAGGGTCGGGCCGTAGTCTTTTATTTACATCCCTGGGAAATCGACCCGGAGCAGCCGCGCGTAAAAAATCTGTCCGCTTCGCAAAAGTTTCGCCATTATCGCAATTTAGATCAGACTGAGAAACGATTGAGACGGCTCGTCGACGATTTTGAGTTTACAACCATGAGAGAGGTGCTTCAGATTTGAATAACGAGATTCAGGCCCAAAGAGCCTTTTGGAACAGCGAAGCGGATGCTTTCCAGAGGATTTACACCCATCGCAAGTCGCGTTTTGCGAACACGCTGGACCAGATCTTCCGCAAGGACATGTATGAGCGCTATGAGTTCACCATAGCCAATTGCGAGCCAATCAAGGGCCGCAACTTCCTGGACGTAGGCTGTGGCAACGGTCTTTACTCGCTGGAACTGGCGCGCAAGGGCGCCGCGAAAGTCACCGGCATCGATATCGCGGAAGTAATGATCGACCTGTGCCGCAAGTCGTGCGACGAACAGGGCTTTTCCGACCGCTGCACTTTCATTCAGACCGATCTGCTCGATTACAAACCTGAATCGACCTTCGATGTCAGTTTTGGCATCGGCCTTTTCGACTACATCCGCGATCCACTGCCCGTGCTCAAACGCATGAGAGAAGTTAGTACCGACAAGGCCATCATGGCTTTTCCGAGGCTTTATACCTGGCGTGCTCCGATCAGAAAAGTCAGACTGGCTCGCAAGGGTTGTGACGTCTTCTTTTACAGCAAGGCGAAAATCGAGCAGCTCTTACGCGACGCTGGATTCAGCCGTTGGAAGATCGTCAAAGTCGGGAAACTCTACTGCGTTGTAGGATACGTTTAATTCGGTTCTTAAATGCCATCAAAGCCTGAAATTCTTGATTACGAACCCATTTTTCGATCCGGGGCTCGTCACAAAAGCGAACTGGATGCTCAGAACGAAAAATGGTCGTCTTCAGAGAAAATCTTTTTCGAGAATGAGGTTAGCACCCCTGCTTCAGCCACCGGCGAGCAAGCCCCCCACAACACACTCTTATTCACAGACCGTACCAACTGGGTTCGCCCGCAGGGACACACCATCACCTTCTGCGCGCTTTTTCTGTTTACGGTAATACTCTATCTACGACCCTATGAATTCTTTCCTGCGCTTTCGTCATTGACGTCGATGGCGTTTTATACCGGCCTCATAACACTCATCATATACGCCATCACTCAATTCACGATCGAAGGCAATCTAACCACGCGCACTCGCGAGATAAACCTGGTTCTCTTGCTCGGGGTGGCCGCACTCTTATCGATGCCGCTGGCTGTTAGTCCAGGTGAAGCGTGGGACACTTTCACTGAGTTACTACTCAAAGAGATTTTGATTTTTATAGTTATTGTTAACGTTGTTCGTACTGAGCGTCGACTGTACTGGCTGCTTGTGCTGGCGCTCGTGATCAGTGTCTATCTAAGCTTTAATGCCATTCAGGATTATCGACTCGGAAATTTCAAGCTGGGCAGAATTGAAGACAACACTTTTCGGATCGGGGGTGCAATCAAAGGTCTCTTTGCGAACTCCAATGACTTAGCGCTGCACCTGGTAACCATGGTACCAATCGCCGTTGGTCTAGCCTTTATAAAACGAGGAGGGTTGCGGAAATTTCTTTATCTTGGTGCAGCGTTTTTAATGGTTGCTGGAATCGTCGTCACTTTTTCGCGCGGTGGCTTTCTCGCTTTGGCGGCAGTCGCGTTTTTTCTTGTCCGCAAGCTGGGACGCAATCAGCGCGCAACCAGTACAGCCGGATTCGTTTTGGCGGTAGTGATCTTTTTTGCGGTTGCGCCCGGCGATTACGCAGGCCGATTAACCACGATCTTCGACACCGCTAGCGATCTCACTGGTTCGGCCAGCCAGCGAAATCAGATACTGAAAAGGTCCATCGCGGTGACTCTCAGATATCCGGTGTTTGGGGTCGGAATTGGAAATTTTCACTATAAGTCGTTTCAGGAGTTAGGAACGCATAACGCTTATACCCAGATAGGATCGGAAATGGGTATAGCGGCAATGGTCGTGTACATAATGTTCCTCGTTTATCCCTTCAAGAGACTTACTGAACTTGAGAAGCAGACGGAGCAAGATAAGGACCAACGGCTTTATTACTATTTAGCGATTGGATTAAAGGGCAGTCTGTTAGCTTACATGGTCGCCAGTTTTTTCGCTGCGGTGGCCTATCAATGGTACATCTACTATCTTGTGGGTTACGCAATTGCGGCGCGACGCATTTACGTATCGCGTACTCAGCGTGAGTTATCCGGTGCTGCGGACCAGACGCTACCGCTGCGACCCGCCGAGTTGAGAACGACTGGATAAGTCCTATGTGGTGATGTCCTAACTTTCTTTACTAAGTTGTTTACTGATGTGTGGAATAACAGGCTTTGTACGAGGTGATAAGGGACCGGTTCCGGGAACCGCCGATTCGGCCGACTTGATCGACCGGATGTGTCATGCCATCCGTCATCGAGGGCCGGATGACCAGGGTGTCATGATCAAAAACGGCGCGGTACTGGGAATGCGCCGGTTATCGATCATCGATCTCGAGGGCGGACATCAGCCGATCTCCGGCGAAGACGGCTCGGTCACGGTGGTCTTTAACGGAGAGATTTACAACTTCCGGGAGTTGCAGCCTCTACTTAGCTCGCGCGGCCACATTTTCGAAACGCATTCAGACACCGAGGCGATTGTTCACGCTTACGAAGAGTTTGGAACGTCGAGCGTGGACCATCTGCGGGGAATGTTCGCGTTTGCAATTTGGGATGACCGTAAACGAAAGCTTTTCCTCGCGCGCGATCGGGTCGGTAAAAAACCTCTCTTTTACACGGTCACAGACCAGGGCACATTCGTGTTTGGTTCAGAGCTCAAGTCGCTACTCGTGCATCCGGAAGTCAAGCGCAAGATCAATCTGACGGCTCTCGATGCATACCTTACGCTTGGCTACGTGCCTGACTCTCAATGTATTTTTGAGGACATTTACAAACTGCCGCCGGGCCATCATCTGACCTTCTCCGAAAATCGCGTTGCGATTGAAAAGTATTGGGACTTCAACTTCAGTCCCGATCCATCGCTGACTCATGAAGAGTGCATCGACGGATTGCGCGAACTCCTCGATGACGCCGTTCGGTTGCGGTTGGTATCGGATGTTCCTTTAGGAGCTTTTTTATCCGGAGGGATCGATTCGAGTACCGTTGTAGGCGTAATGGCTCGTCACATGGGCCGGCCCGTGAAAACCTTTTCCATCGGTTTTCACGAGGACAGTTTCAGTGAACTAAAATATGCCAGGTTAACGGCGAAGAAGTTTGCGACGGATCACCACGAGTTTTTTGTAACTCCCGAGATCTGCGATGTCGTTGAAGAGTTGGTTTGGCACCTCGACGAACCGTTCTCCGATCCCTCAGTCATTCCAACCTACATGGTATCGAAGCTCGCTCGTCAACATGTAAAAGTTGTCCTTTCGGGCGATGGGGGCGATGAACTGTTTGCCGGTTACACCCGCTACGTTACCGATCGTAAGCGAAGAGGTTTCAGCCTGCTCCCGCGCGTCATCCGCGAAAGCGTGATGCAACGGTTGAGCGCGAAACTCCCGCACGGCTCCCTGGGCCGCAACTATATCCACAATGTCGCTCTGGATCCGGTCCACCGGTATTTGGATAGCGTGTCTGTCTTTACGGGATTGAACAGGCAGTTGTTATATACAAGCGACTTCCGGAAACAGCTCGGAACGGATGGCGGTGTGATCGCGGAGTTTCGCGCACACGCGGCGACGGTTAACACCGGCGAGCCGTTGGACCAGCTGCTTCTTATCGATAGTAAAACTTATCTACCGGGCGATATTCTCACCAAGGTCGATCGCATGAGCATGGCCGTCTCATTGGAGACCAGGGTGCCTTTGCTGGATCACAAACTTATCGAGTTTGTCATGCGCATCCCGGCCTCGATGAAAATGTCCGGAACGGAAACTAAGTACATTTTCAAGAAAGCCGTCGCCGACCTTGTTCCGCAAGAGATCCTCAACCGGCCGAAGCAAGGCTTCGGGATGCCTATTCAACAGTGGATCAATGCCCAATTGAAGGAACGGATTAGAGATACATTGCAGGGACTGCGGGCGCGGCAACGAGATTACATAAACCCTCGTTACTTGAATGTCTTGCTTGACGAGCATGAACGTGGGCGGCGCGACCACTCCTATGCGCTGTGGAATTTGTTCATGCTGGAACTGTGGCATCGAACATTTGTCGACCAGCCCGGCACGCAGGTGTCCTATTCGGATGCTGCTTTATCGTTCAGTTGATTGAGGGTTTGCGCGGATCATGATGGCAGAGACGATTAGTCGCACACATACCAAAGAGGTCTCTCTCGGTGAGCGATTTGAATTTGGTAAAAACTGGAGCCGGTTTCTTACTACTCTGGATGATCGACGCATCGCCAAGGCAGAACAGGCCATCATGGAGATGCTCGAGGTTAGTGATTTAAAGGGAAAACGATTTCTCGACATCGGTTCCGGTAGTGGTCTTTCCAGTCTGGCGGCCCGTCGATTAGGGGCCTCAGTACATTCATTCGATTACGATCCGCAATCCGTCGCTTGCACTACTGAACTCAGGCAGCGGTACTTTCCCAACGATGATTCCTGGACGGTCGAGGAGGGCTCGGCGCTCGATAAGGATTACGTGCGCTCGCTTGGAAAATTCGACATTGTCTACTCCTGGGGTGTCCTACACCACACTGGTGAGATGTGGAAAGGACTTGAAAACGCGCATGTGCCACTGGTTGCCGGAGGAAAGCTTTTCGTAGCCATCTATAACGACACAGGCAGCCAGAGCGCGCGTTGGCGATGGATCAAGAAAACTTACAACCGGCTACCGGGTTTCACGAGAACTCCATTTGTGATACTAGTCTCGGCCCCGGAAGAAGCGAAGTCACTCGTGCGATCGTTAATCAAGGCTCGTCCGTCTGAATATATTCGATCGTGGACGCAGTACGATCAGAACAGAGGCATGAGCCACTGGCATGATCTCATCGATTGGGTGGGTGGTTATCCTTATGAAGTAGCAAAGCCCGAGGAGATCTTCGATTTTTACCGCGCCCGAGGGTTTACTTTGACGAAGCTGAAGTGTGGAGCTGTCGGTCTTGGATGCAACGAGTATGTTTTTCAAAGAACGAGCTAGATAGTTATAAGCTTTGAGATACAACGCACTACAACTCATAGGAAGTTTTCATCAGGGTGGATCCGAACGCCAGGCGGTTCAGCTAACGCGACTGCTATTGGAAGCGGGGAGATGCAACGTCTTTGTAGCGACCCTGGATCGTGAAGGCGTGCTGCTGGACGAGGTTAATAAATTCGGTTTGAGCGAGATTCCGGAATTTCGACTCAGTAGCTTCCACGATCGTAATACCGTTCGCCAGGTCCGCCGTTTTGCGCAGTATCTGAAAAAACACGAGATCGACGTGGTCCACGCGCACGATTTTTACACGAATATCTTTGGGATGGCGGGCGCCCTCCTGGCGCGTGTTCCGGTGCGAATTGCTTCGCGCCGTGAAACTTCGGTTCGGCGCGAACGGGAAAGATTTGTCGAGCGCGGCGCGTATCGTGTGGCCCACGCCGTTGTCGCCAACTGCGAAGACGTGCGTCAACATTTAATAAGAGATGGTGTGCCGGCGCAAAAGGTACGCACGATTTACAACGGACTCGATTTCGCACGCCTGGAAACCGCTCAAACGGAACGCAGGGAAATTCTCAGGGATCTGAGTCTGCCGGAATCGGCGCGTTTCGTCACCATCATGGCAAACATGCGGGTGCACGTGACGCACCCGGCGCCGGTGTGTTTGAAGGATCACCCGACTTTCCTGCGGGCAGCAAAGAGGGTTTACGAAAACGTTCCTGACGCGGCTTTCATAATTGCCGGTGAAGGCGAACTAATGGAGACGACACAGGAACTGGCTCAGAGTCTCGGCATCGCTGACCGGACATTTTTTATTGGCAGGTGCCAGGATGTTGGAGCCGTCTTATCGATTTCAGACGTGTGTGTGTTGAGCTCCACATCGGAGGGTTTCTCAAATTCGATACTCGAGTACATGGCGGTCGGACGGCCGGTGGTTGCCACAGACGTTGGCGGCGCCAGAGAAGCGATCGTCCACGGCGAGTGTGGTTTTCTCGTTCCGGCGGGGGATCACGAAGCAATGGCTGAACACATCAGTTCGTTGTTAATGCAGCCGGAGCTTGCTCGCTCGATGGGCGCATGCGGAAGACGGATCGTGACGGAAAAGTTCTCGAGTCAGAAACAGCTTCAGAATGTCGAAAGTCTCTACAGCGAGTTGTTGAAGTTAAGTAACCTGCCTCAACGTAAGGGAGTCGCACTTGGAGGCGGTCAGTACTAATGTCATCAACGAACACAAACCAACGACTCCGCGTCCTGTTGGCTGCGCCCTCTCTGGATATTCTCGGCGGTCAATCTCGACAGGCCGTTCGCCTAATGGAAGGTCTAAAACGCGAGCCCGATCTGGAGATCGGTTTTATTCCGCATAATCCTCGTCTACCTGGTGTTCTGAGATCCTTACAGGCAATTAAATATGTGCGCACAGTGGTTACTACGCTTTATTACATAGTGTTGCTGCTGTTGCGAGTGCCTCGTTACGACATCGTCCACATATTCTGCGCGTCTTACTACTCTTATTCCCTATGTGCAATTCCCGCGCTTTTCGTTGCGCGGTTGTTTGGAAAGAAGTCGATCCTGAACTATCGCAGCGGTGAAGCGGAGGACCATCTCGAGAACTGGCGAACGGCAGTTCCCACCATTCGCTGGGCCAATGAGGTGGTGGTTCCTTCGGGTTACCTCGTGGATGTCTTTGCGCGTTATGGATTGCGCGCCCGGGCCATCTACAACATCGTCGAACTGGATCGTTTCGTCTTTCGCGAGCGGCAACCGTTGCGGCCGAAATTCCTGACGAGCCGCTTACTCGAACCTCTTTACAACGTGCCCTGCGTACTTCGCGCGTTTGCAATTATTCAGGACCGCTATCCTGACGCCGGTCTAACAGTCGCTGCGGATGGGTGGATGCGCGGTGAGTTAGAACAGCTTGCACGCGATCTCAAGCTGCGCAACACCAGCTTCATCGGCTTCGTGGGATTTGAGGATATGCCCGCCCTTTACGATGCGGCCGATATCTATCTCTCAGCAACAAACATCGACAACATGCCTAGTTCCATTACCGAGAGCATGGCATGCGGGCTGAATGTGGTGACAACTGATGGAGGCGGAGCGATACCCTACATAATGACGAACGAGGTGACGGGTCTGATAGTCGACCGTGACGATCATGAAGCGCTCGCGGCTGCGGCCATTCGTCTTCTTGATGATAATGAGTTGGCATTAAGGCTGGTCCGAAATGCTCATGAATCCAGCCGGAAGTTCACGTGGCCTCATATACGGAATGAGTGGCTGAAGCTCTACCGGGAGCTCGCGTACAACAACGCCTCATTGTCCGGCGTTGAATACAAAAAGTTTTCTGACGCATGAAACAGGTTTTTCGCAAAGGATTGCAACATATCGTTGTAGCGGACGCGCCGGAGCCCGTGGTGACCTCCCATCACGTTCTCGTGAATCCGGTGTATTCACTTATCAGCAGCGGAACTGAAAGCGCCAGCATTCACGAAGGTATCCTCAGAGAGGTTGCAGAAAACCCGTCGCAATTGCGTAAGGTTTGGGATGGGGTGAAGTCGATGGGGCCTATTGCTACCCTTGCGGAAGTGCGGGCCAAGTTTCAGGAGTATGCCGTGCTTGGTTACGCGGGTGCGGGCATCGTTTTGGATCGGCATCCTTCTGTAACCGAAGTGAAGCCGGGCGATCGCGTGGCTTATGGCGGAGAAGGAACCGGCCATGGCGAAACTATCCTGGCGTCGCGAAATCTCGTCGTTAAACTACCCGACGAAGTTCCATTTCAACACGCCTGTTTTACTACGCTGGGAAGCATTGCGCTGAACTCGATCAGGATCTCAGAAATTGGTGTTGGGGATGTGGTCGCAGTTATCGGTTTGGGGTTGGTCGGGCAATTGATAGCGCAGTTGGCCCGACTTCAGGGCGCGCGCGTCATCGCCATCGATTTGAGATCGGATCGTGTGGAACTGGCCCGGAAACTGGGTGCGGACAGTTGCCTGGATGGCACAGCATCGATCACAGACGAAGTAAGTTCAATCACAAACGGGCTCGGGGCTGACTGCGTGATTGTCGCCGCGGCCTCAAAATCTCCGGCCCCGTGCCAGATGGCTCTGGATATTTGCAAAGACCGCGGAACGATCGTGATCGTTGGCGCGGTCGATCTCAGTTTCCCCTGGAATGAGATGTATCTGAAGGAGATTCGTCTCCTCATGTCGCGCGCTTATGGCCCGGGAAGTTATGACCCCGAATACGAAGTGCGTGGCCGCGATTATCCGATTGCTTACGTGCGTTGGACTGAAAAGCGCAACATGGAGGAATTCCTGCGGCTGGTTGCACAAGGTCGAGTAGATCTCCAGCCGTTGATAACACACGAGTTCAGTCTTGAAGATGCACCGCAGGCATATCAGGTCGTGAAGGATCCGGGCTCAGGTAGTTTGGGAGTGTTGTTGCGTTACCCTCGATCGGGTTCTCGCAACGGATCTAAAACAACAGCAACTTCGCAACGCAAGATCACTCTTCCCGGACGCGCTGCAAAATCGGATTTGAAAGTTGCACTCGTAGGTGCAGGCAATCTGGCGCGATGGGCACACCTGCCGAGTTTGTCAAAGATCGCGAATGTCAGTCTCCATGCGGTCTGTTCTTCGAACGGTGGGAGAGGGAATACTTACGCGCGCCGGTTCGGAGCGTCGTACTTCTGTTCCGATTACCAGCAGATCCTGAATGATCCGGAAATTGACGTGGTGATGGTGCTCAGCCGCAATCAACATCACTTCACGCAGGCGTATGAAGCGCTAATGGCCGGCAAGCATGTGTTTGTAGAAAAGCCGATGGCGTTAACGGAAGCGGAGTGTCGCAAACTTTATGACGCGGTTGTAGTTTCGGGAAACCAGCTAACCGTCGGATTCAACCGGCGCTTTGCACCGTTTTATAGAGAGTTGAAGCGATCTTTAAGCGGACGAACCGGTGCCGCGGTAATTAACTGCCGCATGAGTTCGCCGGGGATTTCAGGTAGTTACTGGATGGCGGATCCTTCTATTGGAGGGGCCATACTGGGCGAGGCTGTTCACTTTGTCGATCTGATGTATTGGTTGCTTGAATCGGAACCGATCGACGTGTCGGCCTACACTCTGCCGACGGATAAAGCCGATCCGGTTGGTCAGAACAATATGGTGGCAACGTTTCGCTTCGCAGATGGATCGATCGGCAGCCTCAACTACTCTACGCTTGGATCCAAAAAGGCACAGACCGAACGAGTCGAGGTATTTGCCAGTGGTATTACTTCGGTGGTCCAGGATTTTAAACGATTCCAGTCGATCTCAAATTTTAAGCGCACGAAATCGACGCTGTGGGCCTACAAAGGTTACGAGGATCAGTTGCGCTCATTCTTCGGCAGGATTGCAGAGGGGGAGTCGCCGGAGGTAACGGTTCGAGACGGCGCTCGAGCGACTCTCGTCTGCATTGAAATGTTGAAATCAGCTCAGACGCTCACTTCACGTGAGATTAACCTGGAAGAGGTTTTAACCGGGGAGATAGCACGAGCTTAGGTGTTAATGATGTGATCGAGCGGACGTAAACAATGAGTGTAGACACTACAGAGAAGCCGATTCGAGTTTTACTGGCTGCTCCGGCCTTAACGATCTTAGGGGGGCAAGCGGTCCAGGCTAATTACCTGCTCGAACATCTTAGTCGCGAGCCTCGGTTGGAAGTATCGTTCGTGCCGCATAATCCGCAGCTCCCGGGCCCTTTCCGGCTATTGCAGTCGGTCAAATACCTGCGGACCATCGTGACCTCTTTGTCGTACTACAAAAAACTCCTAATTCAGGTTCCTAAACACGATATCGTCCAAACTCTTTCCGCGTCTTATTTGTCGTTTTTACTGGGCCCAACCCCGGCCATACTCATCGCACGGCTCTTCGGGAAAAAAGTCATCGTGAACTATCGCAGCGGGCAGGCTGAACATCATTTGAGGACCTGGCCTCGTACTGCGGTTCCGATAATGAAGATGGCGGACGAGATAATCGTGCCGTCTCAATACCTCGTCGATATATTCGGCAAGTTTGGACTGCGTGCTACTGCAATAGCGAACGTCACTGACACCGAGCGCTTCATGTTTCGAGAGCGGCGACCGTTGTTGCCGATCTTTTTGTCGAACCGCAATCTTTACCCGCTATACAACGTGGCGTGTATTTTGAGGGCTTTCGCGAAAATCCAGCAAAGGTTTCCGGAAGCAAAGTTGATCATTGCCGGAGACGGCCCTGAACGGCCCTCCCTTGAATCGCTCGCGCGTGAGTTGAGGCTTCAGAACGTCGAATTTCGCGGCCGTGTGGCGCCCAGCAAGATGCACGAGTTCTACAACGAGGCGCATATTTTTTTGAATAGCTCCAACATCGATAACATGCCGGGCTCGCTACTCGAATCGTTTGCGTCCGGCGTGCCCGTTGTTTCAACCAGCGCCGGCGGTATTCGTTGCATTGTTACGCATGGGAGAACGGGCCTGCTGGTTCCGAGGAACGATCATGAGGCTATGGCTGCGTGGGCCATCCGGCTTTTAGAGTCGCCGGACCTGGCGGAGTTTATAGTGCGCAATGCATCTGAGGAGTGTTCGAATTACACGTGGCCCGCTGTTCGTGAGTCCTGGGTGGCAGCGTACGTGCGCCTCGCCGGGCGGAATGACAATCCTCCGGCTCAAACAGGAGAGTTTCGGAACGCCGAAGCCGTTCGTTAGTTTCAGCCCACGGCTGGAGCTTGCGACAAAAGTTGGGTTAAGTGGGTAGTGCCCTGGTTTCACTTTTTTTATCCACAGATTACACAGATTAATTAATAAAATCTGTGCAATCTGCGGATAAGAACCTCAAATTAGGTCACCACCGTTAAGTGCGTTCGGCGAAAGAGCGAGTGCGGGATGATTATTTCAGGTAACAGAGAGACGACTCCTACTGTCACAGTGGTGATTGCCGCTTACAACGCTTCTCGTTACATCGCGCAGACGTTGGATTCGGTGCAGGCACAAACATTTACCGATTACGAGGTAATCGTCGTAAACGACGGGTCCAACGACCGCGAAGAGCTCGAACGCATACTGCACTCTCATCCGCTGCCGGTCATCTATCTATCTCAGGAAAACAGAGGCGTCAGCGCAGCCAGAAACGCTGCGATCAAGATCGGAAGAGGAGAGTTCTACACGCAACTCGACTCGGACGATCAGTGGACAACCGACTACCTTGAGGTCCAACTGGGAATACTAAAAGAGAACCCCGACGTCGCTCTCGTTTACCCGAATGCAACGATCATCGGAGACGAGGCAAAGGATGACGTCGAGTTTATGAAGATGTCTCCCTCGGAAGGCGAGGTGACGTTCGCGTCGCTGCTGCAACAAAAGTGCATTGTGATGACTTCGGTGACGGCGCGAATGAATGTAATCAGAGAAGCGGGCATGTTTGACGAGAGTATACGCAGTTGCGAAGACTTTGACCTGTGGGTGAGGATCGTGAAAAACGGCGGCCGGATTGTGTACCACCGGCGCCCGTTAGTGCTTTACAGGCGGCACGAAGGAAGCCTTTCGTCTGACCGCGTTTGGATGACGCGCCATCTTCTGGCCGTGTATGAAAAATCCGCCAGCGCTTTTAACCTGACTCCTGAGGAGAGGGAAATCCTGAATGAACAAATAACCTCCACCCGCGCCAGGCTTCGTCTATTCGAAGGGAAGCGCGCCTTGACTGCCGGCGGAGCGCACGCCGCACTGGTCCACTTCGAGGAAGCTAACGAGCACCTGAGGAGTCCGAAACTCTCCCTCGTTATCGTCCTCTTGCGACACCTGCCTCGTTTAGTAATTTGGGTCTTTACGGAACGCGAGCGTTTTCTGGCAAGACAGCCAAATCATCAACTAGCCGGGATCGATCAACCTCGGGAAGCCAAGTCATGCGACTCGATTTAATCGTTCCGACCTACAACCGGCAGGATCTACTTCCGTCATGCCTGAACAGCGTGTTTGCCGCCGAGGTTCCCGCGGGGTTGGAAGTGGCCGTTACTGTGGTCGATAACAATTCGAGCGACGGAACGCGACAGGTGATCGAGTCGTTCAAAGAGAGATTCGGGGAGAAAGTCCGGTACTGCTTTGAAAAGCAACAGGGTAGATCACATGCGTTGAATGCAGGTATACGAGCAACGACCGGCGAACTCGTCGGCATAATAGATGACGACGAAGAGATCGATCGAACCTGGTTCAAAGTCGCTTACGAAGTGTTCAGCACACGAGATCTCGACTTCATTGGTGGTCCATACGTGCCACACTGGGGCATGACACCTCCTGAATGGCTTCCTCGTGGATATGGAGGAGTCGTCGGGTGGGTCGATGGTGGTGATAAAGAAGTTCCTTTCGATGAAAACTATCCCGGTATCCTGATGGGCGGCAACGTTGTTCTAAGAAGATCTATACTCAAGCGGGTCGGACTTTATACAACGTGGCTTGGTCGTACTGATAAAGGATTGTTGTCAGGTGAGGATGAAGAATTTTACGGACGCCTGCTGGCGAGCGGCGCCCGGGGAATGTATCTACCACACCTCAAGATCTATCATCACGTAACTCCCGAAAGGCTGACAAAGAGCTACTTCCGCAGTTGGTGTTTCTGGCGCGGCGTGTCGCTCGGCCTGCTCGATCGCACGAGGAGATTACCGTGCCCATATCTCTTCGGAATTCCGAGATGGCATTATCGAAAAGCGATGCAGGGAGTGCTTTCGACAATGAGACATCTTGTAGTTAAGCCGCAGGATCCCGCGCAGGCATTCGCCGCTGAACTTGGTGTATGGGATTGGCTTGGTCTGGTATACGGCCGGCATTTTCGAAAAGGTGTCAGCTCGTAATGGGGCAGCGCTGTCGCGGGCTTCAATGATTATTGAATGATCCCAGGACTATGAGATGTCTAGCGAACCTGAAGTTTCCATCGTAGTTCCTACCTACAACCGTTCTGCGCTCTTGCGCAGTACCATGGACAGTGTGCTGGCCCAGGATACTAAAACTACATTCGAAGTCGTTGTGATCGACAATAATTCGGCTGACGATACCAGGGATGTGGTCCAGTCCGTCATCGAAAAGCACCCAGGGAAAGTGCGTTATCTGGTCGAGCGACAACAAGGCAATGCGCATGCAAGGAACCGAGGGATTAAAGAAGCAAGAGGCGCCATCATCGCCTTTGTTGATGATGATGTAACAGTCGAAAGCAACTGGTTGAAGGTGCTTAAAGGTGTCCTCGACTCGCGCAGCGAGTTGTCATTCGTTGGCGGTAGAGTTTTACCGCAATGGAACGGAGCGCCGCCCACCTGGTTAACCGCGGATCACTGGGCGCCTTTAGCTTTACTTGATTACGGTGCCGGCGAATTGCCGGTTAGCGGCTGGAACCCGCGTGGCTTGCTAACCGCGAATATCGCTTTTCGCAGAAACGTCTTTGAAGATGTTGGCATGTTTCTGCCAGATCTCCAGCGAGTGAAGAACATGATCGGCTCGATGGAAGATCACGAGTTTCTTTTGCGTGTGTGTCGCAATGGCAAGCAGGGAATCTTCACGCCGGAGATGATTGCCTGGACTCACATAGACGTTGAACGACTAACTAAAGCCTACCATCGCCGCTGGCACACCGGCCATGGTCATTTCTATGCCGTCCTCGCCGATCCCGATTGGGAGCGTTCAAAGTTCCGCCTCGCTGGTGTTCCTGCACACCTTTTTAAGGAAACTGCGACGCATGCACTCGTCTGGTTTTCCAAAATCATTCGGGGTCACCTTGACGCGGCGTTTGTTAATGAATGTCGCTTAAGATTCTTCGGCGGTTTCTTGCGCCAGCGCCGCCGGCAAGCTTCAGGATCTACAAACGCATCGTAGAATCTTGCGGTAACGTTGTAAATTCTTTCACATTCTGAAAGATTATTTACACAACTGTTTCTAACGTGTTAGCTTGCTCTTGTCTAAACGTGCGGCGCTTGGACCACGCCAATCTTCGAAATACGAAAGGCGCTTTTGCCTCGGTAGTTCCGATCGAAAGCACTAACTAATAACAACCCAAGGTTTGTAGATCCCATCGGGTTGTATTCAAGAAAACAATTGTAAATTGCTTAACCACGCTTCCCCTGGTGTTGGAACGGCAATAGTGTGGCTATGAGAGTAAGACATCTAGTTCCCTTGCTGGCTCTCTGTGTGTTTTTCCTGTGCGCAGGTTCCGCATCGGCAAACACGACCAGACTGCGAGTGCTGAGTTGGAACATACAATTTGGACAAGGCACCGACAGAGTCACCAGCTACGATCGAATCGCGACGTGGCTCGCGCGAATGAATCCAGACGTCATTGCGCTTTGCGAGATACCACCCGAGCAGGTTTCGACAGTTGTAAATCTATTGGCCCGGAAGACGGGACGCGCGTGGTATTCACACTTTGTTCCGAAAGCTCCCGGCATCGGAGAGGGCAACCTGATTCTTTCGACTTATAGTTTCAGCTCGGTCCAATCGCACTATCTCAGCTTTACGCGTTCAATTGCACAGGCGACGATCAATGTTGGTGGAAGAGACATCAACGTTTTCGCAACTCATTTAGATCACACTTCATCGTCGCTGAGGTCGACACAGGCCGATGAGCTGGTTAATTGGACCGCAGCCTTTGCCGCTCCGCGAATCGTCGCCGGCGACATGAATGCGGGAAATGATACGCCGGAAATTCTCCGGTTGTTGGGCGCGTACCGCGACAGTTGGGTTGACGCTTTAAATATCGGTTCAGCCTTCGCGTATCCGGATAATCCGGTTTGGTTAAATACTCGGACCAGACGTTGGCGCATCGACTACATTTTGTATGCGGCTGATACTTCGACGTTTTCCGCTGTTAGGAGTGAGATCCCTGATACTCGCGATCTCGGCAACACGAATGTTTCGAACTTTCTCGGCACGCTTGACGATAAGGGCGTCCGTCCATCCGATCACAATCTTGTGATTGCTGATTTCAATGTTTCATCTGGTACTGCTCCGCCGCCAACACCAACTCCGACGCCAACACCAACTCCGACACCAGCACCAGCCCCGATGCCGGCGGTTGCACCGGTTCTTCTGAAACAGGGCAACACAGATCGCGCCATCGCTTTGCACTCGACGCGCTTTTCGCCCGAGCCGTTTTCCCTGACGACGGATATCAACCTAAGCACCGATGTCCGGACAAGAATCATGCTTTTTACGACGAACCTGGAGCTTCCGGTAAATGAACCTTTGTCGGCGTTAACCGTCCAGGCGACTGACGGGCGCGGGTTTACTTATACGCTTGCGGTAGAGCAAGTGCTCAAGCCGCCGAATTTCGGTTGGTTATCCGTAGTGATGGTGCGGTTGCCGGACGATCAGACCATCGCTGGAGATCTCTCGATCACGCTCAGCTTGCGAGGCGTCATGAGCAATGCGGTGCGCGTGTCTATAAGGCAGTGACTGAGCCCCTGATTCAAATATGGTTTTTCTATTGCAGAGGGGTTACAAAGATTCCAAATTTTTGACAGTATTTTGTGTGCATGTTATCGTGCAAGAGTCTTGGAGTGCGGACTGGGCCCGGAAAGAGGGAAAAGCAAGACCGGACCTGACCAAGCTCGCGCTCTAAGGCGGCCCCGGTTAGAACAAAGCTCCATCCGTTCTAATCTCCAAGATCTCTGGCAGAGAGATCGAAAACACAAAAACTTGAGCATTACTCGGCACATAGCAACGCCCTGCAGCGTTGTGTGTTGATCGTTTGGATTGTGTCCCAGAGTGTTTTAGGTCGGTCGGAACGCTAGGGAAGCGATTCGTGACGGCTTATCGCATTTGGGAGGTGGTCTATTCCTGTGTTCACGTGCCAGCTATTTGTGAGAGAAGCCGGAGGCAGAAAGCGGAAGCAGCAAAATTCCTGCTCTTTGTGCTTGCTGCTCCTGCTGCGTCATATGCGACCACGCATTGAATCCCCCGCCCAGATCCGCCCACCCGACAATGATCTTCGTTGAAGGAGAAAATGAACGGTGACAGCTAGACGGTTTACCCTGATTTACGCGCTCTTCCCGGTTATCTTAATACTTGCTTCTGTTGGCGTCTCATCAGCCCAGGAAATTGTTCTTTACGCATCGCAGGTCCCCGTTAAAGTGGGCAACTGGACCTCCGTCGGCGACTCCAGTGCCGCCGGTGGCGTTCGGTTGGCCAATTCCGATCTCGGTGGGCCCAAATTATCCAACGCGGCAGCTAACCCATCGAGCTACGCGGAACTTACGTTTTCGGCCGTGGCCGGCATTCCCTACCGCATCTGGATTCGCGGTCAGGCCCAAAATGATTCGCCGTACAACGATTCGATCTTCGTGCAATTCTCGGGAAGCCTGAACATTCTGGGCAACGCTGAATATCGAATCGGCACTACATCAGCTACCGAGATCAACCTCGAGGACTGCAAGGGTTGCGGACTTCAAGGTTGGGGTTGGCAGGACAATGGTTGGGGAATTGGCGTCCTCGGCCCCTCGATATTCTTTCAGACCACCGGCACCCAGACCCTGCGTATTCAAACGCGCGAAGACGGTTTGTCGATCGATCAGATTGTCTTGTCGCCTTCGACTTACCTTTTTAACACCCCGGGAGCTTTGAAGAACGACAGTCGGATCTTGCCGGCATCAGGCGGTTCGACACCGACGCCAACTCCCACTCCAACACCGACGCCCACAGCCGGCGGAGAGTCGCCGAATAACACGCGCATCCCGCCAGGCACACAGATCGTCGATAGCACCGGCGCTGTCTGGACTCGTTCTTCCAGCGGAGCGATCTTGCGCAACGGTGCGGGCACAGGCGGTACCGGTTCACAAATTCTTTACTGCAATCGCATCGTGTATGTGTTTGGCACCGATTCACAATGGTATCGTTGGAACAACGGCTGGTCAGCCATAGGGACGATCGATCCTTGTGCGAGTGTCACCTCGACCACGGAGTCTCCAAACAACACGCGCGTCCCGCCGGGCACACAGATTGTCGATAGCGCCGGCGGTGTCTGGACTCTCGCTACTGGCGGAGTGATCCTGCGCAACGGCGTCTCAGCGGCGGGTGGAGTCGGTTCACAAATTCTTTATTGCAATCGCATCGTGTATGTGTTTGGCACCGACTCACAATGGTATCGTTGGTCCAATGGTTGGACGGCTACAGGATCTGTTGATCCTTGTGGTGGCGGCACAACGCCGACTCCGACCCCTACCCCAACTCCTCCGACGAACCAACCACCTCAAGTCACTATCTCTGCAACTCCGACATCGGGAACCAGCCCGCTGTCCGTAAGTTTCTCCTCGGCCGCGAGTGATCCGGACGGAAATATCCACGCGTATTGGTGGGAGTTTGGAAACGGCAGCACGAGCAGCATGCCTTCGCCATCGACTACTTACCAGTCCGCCGGCACTTACACGGCGCGCCTCACTGTGTGGGACAATGCCTCGGCCACGACAAGCGCGTCGATACAAATTAACGTCAGTCCGCCGTCAGCGCCTCCGCCACCCTCAACAACGGGAACGCTGCGGGTATTGAGTTGGAACGTCGCCTTCGGCAAGGGAACAGACGGCGTACAGAATTGGGATCGTCAGGCCGCCTGGATTGCTCAGATGAATCCCGATCTGGCGGGACTATGCGAGATGCCGTCTGAGTGGGTCTCTACTCTCGTGAATCTGTTGAGTCAGAGAACAGGACGAACCTGGTACTGGCATTTCCTGCCGAAGTATACGGGCACTTCCGAGGGAAATCTGATCCTGTCGAAGTATAGTTTTAGCAGCACCGGCGGGCGCTTCTTAAGCGTGCAACGCTCGGTAGCGCAGGCAACCCTTAGCGTTTCCGGAAAGACAATTAACTTCTTCGCGACCCACCTGGATGCCGATTCATCCGGCACCCGCTATACGCAGGTCGGAGAGCTGATGAGTTATGCCGCCAACTTCTCTGAATCGCGGATCGTCGTTGGTGACTTCAATGCCGGTCCTGACTTATCAGAGACTGTTCGCATGACCGGTTCCTATTACGACGATTGGGTGCTTGCGATGAATGCGGGTACCGCCGTGGGATATCCTGATAATCAAGTCTGGATGCACACGCGGACACGCAGGGGCAGGATCGATTACGTTTACCATTCGTACGGATCGCCAAATCTTTTCCTAAAAGGAACGCAGGTTCCCGATACGCGCGACTGGAACAATAGAAACGTAGTGGTTTTTCTCGGAACAGCGGATGACGGCGCTGTGAGGCCGTCCGATCATAATCCGATGATTGCGATCTTTGACGTGCGGTAAAAACCGAAGCGTGTGAATAATGAAGGGCCGCAGGATCTGCGGCCCTTTCTTTTTAAAGTCGCGCGGCTTTGAAGTTATCAAATATTACCGTGCCGGGGTTGTTTGACTCAGACTTCCAGGTGCCGCCCTTCATTTCAAACTGCACGGAACTCAGTGGCACCGCCGCAGTGTTCCAGATTTGAGAGAACAACTGCACCCACGTACCAGGCTCACCGCCATTGTTGGGTGCGACCTCGAAGGCGACCACTCCCGTAGCACTGTCGTGACGAATACGCCAGAATGCATGGTTTGTGGGGTTGTAAGTGACCGTCGTCAGGGTCTGCTTTGCTCCGCCAATCCTGCTCTGGACGATGAGACTGCCGGCTTCGACATACATTCGATAACAGTTATCAACATTGAAGCCGATCGTGAAGAAGGCGTCGGCAGCCGTGTTCGCATTGGGCGCCTGCACGAGCTGCACATACGCATACCCGTTACTAAAATTGTGCGCGACGGACGACTTGATGCCGTTGTAATGAGACCCGCCGGTGTTCTGCAGGAGCGGTCCAATGTCGAGCGTGGTTGTCTCTTGAACCGGCACTGTCACATCGGTGAAGCCACTAAATAGATTGTTCGCTGTCCACTTGCTCGTATCGAGGGATGCGTTGTTAAAGTCATCCGCAAGCAGCACCGTCTCACCACCGGGTGCACTAAAAGTAAATCCGTTCGTGAGCGTTCCGCTCTCTCCGTTGGGATTTGTAACTACGACGTTAACGGTTCCAGCCGCGTGAGCTGGAGTCACGGCGTTGATGGTCGTGCTTCCGACAACGGTCGCCGAAGCGTTAACACCACCGAAACTCACCGTGGCGCCGGTCACAAAACCAGTTCCCGTGATGGTGACTGATGTACCTCCACTGGTAGGACCAGACGAAGGTGAAACGAGGTCTGGATCAGGCGCGGTGTTTGGGGTGGTGGTAAAGAACTCCGCCATGTTTGGAGCAGTGGCGGCCGCGCCGGGAAAACTCGTAAGTCCCAACCCTTCCGCCATTGTTCGCAGCGTGCTCTGGTGCTGGTAAAGAGTATTTGAGTCGAAGTTTTGTTTTGCGTTCGAACTGACGACGACAGTAGCTACGTGCCCGCCGCCGTGCTGAGTATCGCCATTAACGGATTCGTCCCAGGTGATGATCAGCAGGCCGCCCTGTCCGAACGAAGGACTGGCGATCAGCGGATCGATATGAGACTTGAGAAAGGCGTCCGCAGCCGCAAGCTTGTCAGCGTTTGTGCAATTCGGGATGGCTGCGGGACAGTCGTGCGCATTGTTTTGCTGGTCCGGAATGATGAACGAGTAATCCGGGAATTGACTGTTTGCCAGATCCTGCGTGTATTGACTCAACCCGACGATGTTGTTTGCCTGCGTTTGACTGTCGAGGACGTCGGAGAAGTAAGCGAATGGATTGTGTCGTTTTGCGTAGGGATAAGAATCCCCGCCCGTCCACCCGGTCGACGGTATGCTCTGGGCATACGCTTTCCAGCTTTTGCCGGCAGAGGTTAGTTGGCGAACTATGTTGTCGGCAGTGACAGTGCCGTTGAAGTTGCTGTCGTTAGTAATATTCTGTCCCGTCGTCAACCAGAAATAATCACCGATCGATGGTTGCGTGTTGGCGAAGTAGTTGACGGCGAGACCGTAACGATTCGCAAGCGTGTTTAGGTAAGGCATCGACGAACCACCGACTACGTTACTGAAACTCTGGTTCTCCAACACCACGATGAAGACGCGATTGAACAAAGGCATAGCACTTGGCGTTGGCGTCGGGGTGGGACTGGGCGTGGGAGTAGGAGTCGGCGTGGGAGTCGGAGTCGGAGTCGGCGTAGGCGTGGGAGTAGGAGTCGGCGTGCTGCCGCAAGGATCAGTCGGTCCTACTGGTGTCCAGCCATTGTTCCACCGATACCATTGTGAGTCTGTGCCAAACACATAGACGATGCGATTGCAGTAAAGAATTTGTGAACCGACTCCACCCGCCGCTGAGACACCATTGCGCAGGATCGCTCCATTAGCAGAACGGGTCCAGACAGCGCCGGTGCTATCGACAATCTGCGTGCCTGGTGGAACGCGCGTGTTATTCGGCGACTCCGGGGCCGGTGTAGGAGTTGGCGTAGGTGAAGGAGTCGGCGTCGGGCTCGCACAGGGATCAACAGGTCCCCCCGGTGTCCATCCACCATTCCACCGCCACCACTGGAAATCGGTGCCAAGCACATACACGATGCGGTTGCAGTAAAGAATTTCAGAACCTACTCCACCCGCCGCTGAGACACCATTGCGCAGGATCGCTCCGTTAGCGGAACGAGTCCAGACAGCGCCGGTGCTATCGACAATCTGCGTATCTGGTGGAACGCGCGTGTTATTCGGCGACTCCGCACCCGGTGTTGGCGTTGGTGTAGGTGTAGGCGTCGGGGTCGGTGAGGGCGTCGGGGTCGGTGTGGGCGTCGGCGCCGCGCCACAAGGATCAGTCGGTCCTATGGCTGTCCAACCATTGTTCCACCGATACCATTGTGAGTCAGTGCCAAGCACATACACGATGCGGTCGCAGTAAAGAATTTGTGAACCTACGCCGCCCGCCGCAGAGACACCATTGCGCAAGATCGCTCCGTTAGCGGAACGAGTCCAGACAGCGCCGGTGCTATCGACAATCTGCGTACCTGGTGGAACGCGCGTGTTATTCGGCGACTCCGCACCCGGTGTTGGCGTGGGTGTTGGACTTGGCGCCGTGCCCGACGTCGTGAACGTCCATGTTGGGCCACCGGCGCTGACGTTGGCCATGGTCTTTCCGACAATGCGCCAGTAATACGTGGTGCCGGGAGCCAAAGGCGGCAGCTTGTACGATTCGACGTGACCATCGTCCACTGATCCGGTCTCGAGCAGTGGCTGACCGCTCACGGCGCCACTCTGAAAAGTACTGGCGTCCGCAACCAGCAACGGCGGATTCGGTGACGTGCCGAAATAAATATCGTATTTGTGCGACCAACGTCCGCCTTCCCAGGAAAGCGTAAGAGTTGTGGGTTGAGCAGTCGCTCCATTTGCCGGTGAGAAATACTCCGGGTCATTCGGTCCCAGCGGGACGAACGGTTGGTTCTCAGTGGTCGAATTCCACTTACGTTCAAACTGATCCATAAACCACTGGAAAAACCATGGCTTGGTGGTGAAATAGTTGTGCTCGTCCTGGAAATTGGAGGACGGTCCGGTCCAGTTGGAAGAACCGAAAATCGTCATGCCTTTGCCGTACAGGAGCACGGACTTTTGGTGGTTCAGTCCCAGATGTTTGCGCATCTTGATCTGAACGCCCGCCATGTACATCCGGTCGATATTCCAGGAGTCCCACTGCCGTGCGGGATTCCGGTACTCGTCCGGCTCGTGTATGAGGCGAACAGGAACGCCTCGTCTGACCGCATCAATCGTTGTATCCGTATACCGTTGGTTGGTAATTCGATACATGATGATATCGATCTTCTGCGTTTCCTGATTCATATTAAACGCAGTGCGATTGTAGAAGTCCTGGCTTCCGTCGGGGGTGAAGGGAAAGTTCAGCTCCGAATTGATAGGAAACGTCGGATATTTGCGCGTCGGTGGGTCGGTGATATTTCCGAAATTCAGGTAATTGAAAGTATCAGTCCAAAGATCGTCGTATCTTGTTTTGAAGCTCTCGATAAGAGACACGTCGTCAGTGAAGTAGATGGCTTCGTCGATGTAGTTCGAATTTGGCGTCGTGGGAACAAAGAACGATGCGCCGTAATTGGCGCCGCTAAACTGAAGCTGGTTCTGGCCGACGAAAAGCATCATCTTCCAGTGCAGGATCCCGCCGCCGTTTTTGAACCGCATAGGAATGCCGGCCGCACGAAATTCCTCGAGAATCTCAGCATTTCCGGTATTGGTGGCGCGCGGATCGACAAGTATTCGAACTGGAACACCCGCCCTGAATCGACTAATTATCTTTTGTGAGATCGAGAAGTCCTGCATGAACCAGAAGGCAACATCGATCCCGACTGTTTCCTGGTCGATGAGATTCCACAAAGGAGCCCGGCAATCTTCGAAAGCGCTATCACAGAGGCGTTCCTGTGCCTGGGCGCAAATAGAGAAGGTACCGAGGAGGATGATTGCTATTGCTACGCCGAAGATTCTATTGCGCATAAAAAGAGAACAGATGATCCTGAGAGTTCCGGTTCCGGGCCAGGCACTGTCGAGTAACGCCGGCTTAAATCCAAGATTTTAGTCGACATTTATAGCAATATGGATCGCTACCTTATGAAGTAACGCGGAAACGAGACGCATTTTAGGTACTTACGGCTTAATAAGCTTAATAAACGTTTTTTCCCAAAACTGTTCAGCCGGCCAAAGTTCTAGACCCGAGCGCAACCCAAAAGCTAAACTCAAGCGCGGGAGAGATCCACGTTTGCATTCACAAGCTATGTCTATGCGGCTACTCTGATGCAAGATTGGGCCCAGAAGTTGATAAAACGTCCAGCAGGCAAGAAGCACGAGAAAAGTTGCGTTTGTGCTTTGCGGCCAATTTAGGATGACATGAAGTTTTCCGTAATAATCGCCACTTACAACCGCGCCGATGAACTGGTCAAGACGCTTGAGAGTCTGAAAAAACTCAAGTCGACCGGGCCGTGGGAAGTCATCATCGTGGACAACAATTCCACCGACAATACTCGCGAGGTCGTTTTGAAGGCCGTCGATTCCTTTCCCGTGCCTCTGCATTACGTGATGGAGAAGGAGCAGGGACGGTCGGCCGCACTGAACGCGGGCATCAGGAAAGCGCAGGGCGAGATCCTGGCCGTTACAGATGACGACGTTCGTGTCGATTCGCAATGGTTAATCAACGCCGAGCGCGCCCTCGAAAACTTGCAATGTGACTACGTTGCCGGCAAGGCGCTTCCGATCTGGAGCGGAGTTGTGCCTGACTGGATGCCGAACCGTGGCGGCAAACATTGGGGTGTTATCGCCTTGCTTGATTACGGGCCCGAGCCGATAGCGTTGGGGGAGAAAGTGCCTCTGGGCGTGAACATGGTGTTCCGGCGCGAGTGTTTCAGTCGCGCAGGGTTGTGGGACAACAGTGTTGGCCGGAAAGCCGGCACCTTGTTGGGCCAGGAAGTTCGCGAGTGGGCGCAACGCGGTCGCGCCGCAGGTTTGCGCGGTTTCTATTCACCAGACCTGATTGTTCACCACGTCATCCCTCAGGATCGCCTGACGAAAAAATACTTCCGGAAGTGGTTTTACTGGCATGGAATCAGTCGCGCGATTCTCTACCAGAACAATCGTCTCGATATGGAGTCACCGGAGAGCAGAGCGCTCGACTTTTCAAAAGTGCCTCATATCGCGGGTGTGCCGAGGTATCTGTTTCGCACTTGCATGTCGAAGTTCTTCTCGATGTGGGCTGCACTGGTGCGGCGCGATGCAATCGCACATTTCGAGGACGAACTTTGGATCTGGTTTTTCGCCGGCGTTTTGAGGCAGCGATGGAGAGACCGCCACTCGAATTGAAGTTCCGGCGTACCTGAAATCTTGTCAACAACCAGTCAGACTAAACTCATCTTCCAAAATGTTTCGGTGAACTATTTGGTCACCGGCACCGAGCTCCTCATCGGTGTTTTCATGCTTCCCTTTAACGTGGCGCACCTGGGCCAGTCAGCTTATGGTCTGTGGGTCCTGGTCGCTTCGGTCACTGTTTACTTTTCGATGTTCGACCTGGGCTACGGTGTCGCGCAGGTCAAGTTTGCTGCTAAATATCGCGCCCAGGGCGACACTGCCGCGCTCAATGAAGTCGCCAGCACGATGTTTTGCCTGTTCAGCGGCGTGGGTGCTTTCACTTTCGCACTGGCTGTGCTGCTTTCGTTAAATCTCGGCAGGTTTTTTCCGCTCACCGCAGAACAGACCCAAACCGGCCAAATCGTTCTGCTCTTCATCAGCGCCTACGTGGCACTTGGATTTCCGACAAGTGTATTCGGCGGCATTGTGAACGGGTTTCAACGTCAGTATTTGAACGGCATCGTCGCCTTTTTTACGGCCATCGTCGTCGCCGGCGTGAATGTAGCCGTTCTACTGGCCGGATATGGTTTGGCCGAACTTGTAGCGGCGACGACGGCAGTTCGAATTCTCAGTTACATACTTTACGCACTCAACGCCTATCGCGTTTTTCCTGCACTGCGCATTCGCCCGCAGTATT
This sequence comes from Pyrinomonadaceae bacterium, assembly GCA_036379695.1. Taxonomy (GTDB): domain Bacteria; phylum Acidobacteriota; class Blastocatellia; order Pyrinomonadales; family Pyrinomonadaceae; genus PSRF01. Next base: position 28,526 of record DASVGE010000116.1, read on the forward strand.
TTCGGCGCGACCGTCTACGCGAAATTACCGGCTTCAGCGTCTTCATTCTCATAATCGATCTGGCAAATAAGCTAAACTATTCAACCGACACGATTGTGATCGGTGTGTTTTTCGGTACGAGCGCGGTGGCAATCTGGGCGGTGGCCCAACGGCTCATTGAGATAGTCCAGCGCATCACGGACCAACTCAACGCCATTCTGTTTCCCGTTGTCGTTGACAGTTCAACCATTCAGCGGATCGACAGGCTACAAAAAATACTGGTCCAGGGCACACGGTTGTCTCTGGCGATGGTGGTACCGTTGGCAACTGTTTTGGGATTGACTGCGCGGCCGCTGGTGATGATTTGGGTGGGCCCAGCATTCTCCGCTAGCGTCAACCTAATCTATGTTCTTAGTATAGTTGTGGCGTTGCGCGTCGGGAATGCAACTGCGGCAGTGATTTTGAAGGGTTCGGACGTCCACAAGTTTCTGGCCTTCTCGAATCTCGGCATGGCAGCTTGTAACCTGATCCTGAGTGTACTGTTAGTACGCATCTATGGCTTGATTGGAGTCGCCATTGGAACACTGATACCAATGTTGGTATTTTCGGTGTTTGTAGTGTTTCCGGCGGCGTGCAGGCGCGTAGAAATGCCGGTTTTTACTGTGTTGCGCAGGAGCGCGTGGCCCGCGACGTGGCCCGCAATGATAATGGGCCTTTTTATTGCATTAACGCGAGGTGGCATTGAGGGCTCCTGGTCTTTGCTGGTTCTTCAGTCGCTGGTGGCCGCGGCAATCTACGCCGGATTGTTTTTGTCGTTTGCTATTAATCGAGACGAGCGCGATTGGTACTTCAATAAGATAAAGGAAATCTTCAAGAGAGGCTCGGTCACGAAGGGTCCAACCGAGCTGAGCATGCCTTCATGAAAGCAATCATCTTAGCGGCTGGTAAGGGAACGCGTCTTGACGGCGCCGCAGTCAAACCAAAATGTTTGGTCGAAATCGGCGGTTTAACTCTCCTGCAACGACAAATCGAAACTCTTCGAGAGTTGCGCGTCAGAGACATCGTTGTGGTTATAGGCTTCGAAAGTGACAGCATACGCGAGCACTGCGATAACCAGGTAAGCTTTGTAGAGAACGTTGATTTCGCTCAAACGAACAGTCTCTATTCTTTGTGGCTGGCGCGAGAGTATCTGACTGAAGGGTTCGTCGTGTTGAACTCAGACGTGCTTTTTCATCCGGACCTATTGGCGAAGTTGCTCAACTCTTCGCACGCGGATGCTTTGCTCATTTCTGATCAGGACTTGCAAACCAATCCTCTCGGCGATGAGGAAATGAAAGTCAAGGTCAAGGACGGGTTAGTGGTTGATATTTCCAAGGACATGAGTCCGCTTGAGGCAGACGGGGAAAACGTCGGCATCGTAAAGTTCAGCGCGGCGGGAGCGAAAGTTTTAGTACGATGCATGAACGAGTTGATCGCCAGGGGTGCTAAGAACGACTGGGCGCCGCGCGCGTTTCTCGAGTATGCACGACATCATCCGCTGCACGCGTTGAGCACGGATGGTTTACCCTGGATTGAACTTGATTTTCCGGAAGACTACCAACGCGCAGTAACCGGTATTTACCCGCAGATCGAAGCGCAGCTGCAACACTTTCGATGAATTTTAAACGCGTTATTAGTACAGTCCGCGGAATCGATAAACACTGGCAGCGTTGGCGTTCACCGGGACGAAGACGATTATTGGTTAACGCGAGGACGGCAATGAACTACGCCACGATCGCGCCCGTCGTCCGGCGTTTGCAACGCGACGAACGATTGGAGTTTTACTTTGCTGCGAGCGAGAATCCGTCTCTCACCAGCTCGATCTATTCTGACGCTGTTCAGCCTTTCAAACTGGTCACGCCCCTGCAAGCTTCGGCCATTCAATTTGATGTTTACCTCGCCTCGGATTTTCTCTGGATGAAACTGCCGCGCGGCGCGCGCCGTGTGCAGACCTTTCATGGCGTAGCGGGTAAGTATCGAACCGTTTACGACTCACCTTCTCAATCCATGCGTGATTGGGACCGGCTGTTCTTCATAAACGAGCGGCGACTGCGGCACTTTATTGAATGCGGCGCAATTGATGAAGGAAGTCAGGCGGCGCGATTGATTGGCATGCCGAAGCTGGATTGTCTGGTCGACGGCTCGCTGAAAAGAAACGAGCTTCTCAGTGCGATGGGAATTGATCCGGACAGAAAAATTATTCTGTATGCGCCTACGTGGTCCCCTCATTCTTCAGTGGTTTCAATGGGCGAGGAGTTGGTGAAACGTCTGGGCGAGCGAGGCTATGCCGTAATAGTCAAACTACACGACCGTTCGCGTGATCTGCTTTACGTGAACTCCGGCGGAGTGGATTGGGGCGCGCGGCTCGAGCCTATATTGCAGAAATTTGGCGGAGTGCTGGCCGCTGGAACCAATTCATCGCTGTACCTGAGCGCGGCTGACATTATGATCACGGATCACAGTTCCGTGGGATTTGAGTACTTGTTGCTCGATCGACCGTTGATTCGCATACATGCGCCGGAGTTGATTCAAAACACTGACATCGAACCGAGCTATGTCGATCTGCTTGCAAGTGCTTCCACCAGCGTGACGAATGTTGACGAAACGGTTGCCGCAGTCGAGCGAAGCCTTCTCGACGGGCGAGACAAGTCCGCGGCGCGGATCGCAGTCGCGAATGAGATGTTTTACAAGCCGGGCACAGCAACTGACCGTGCCGTGAACCAGTTGTACGAACTGATGGAGCTCGAGGAGCATGTTTAGAGTCGGGGTGCGGGCACGCTAAGTGTTCCGGAGGTCCCGAGGCATGATGAGTCTGATCGAAGTCAGACTTTTGGTGTGAGCAGAAGCAATAAACGTCTTGCTCCTCCGGGGCAAAGAACTGAATCTACGAAAGCTAAAAACCGCCAGCCTTCAGGAGTTGCGTGTACGCGCGGCTCAGCGCGTTGCCGCTTTTAGCGAACGGCGTGGCTGGTCCCAGCTTGTAAAACTACCGACTGACGACGAGTTCACCTCGCTCTTCGTTCCAGCAAAAGCGCGCGCTACAGACGATCTACTCGAGTATTTCCGTTTACGATCCGAACCGGCATTCTTCTGCAGCTTTGACGCACTGGAAAAAACTGCCACTGCATTTCAGTCGCGTTGGCCCGAGACGGCGCAACGAATCATCGACAAGGCCGATCGCATCTGTGCCGGCAACTTCGATCTCCTGGGACATTCGAATCTCAATTTCGGCACTCCGATCGATTGGCAGTTTGAACCCGTCAGCGGCAAACGCATTCCGCTTGTGCACTGGAGTAAGCTCGACTATCTCGACGTTGAGATCGCCGGCGACAAGAAGATTATCTGGGAGCTGAACCGGCATCACTACTTCGCCACCCTGGGCCAGGCGTACCGGCTGACCGGAGACGAAAAATACGCGCAAGTCTTTGCCGCCCATCTCGACGAATGGATGGACGCAAACCCGCCAAAGCTCGGCATCAACTGGGCCAGCAGTCTCGAAGTAGCTTTTAGGTCGATCGGCTGGCTGTGGGCCTTTTATTTTTTCAAATCGTCGCCTTCATTCAGAAGCGAGACGTTCACCCGCGCCTGGAAGTTTTTGTATCTCAGCGCGCGTCATCTCGAGTCGTACTTATCGACGTACTTCAGTCCAAACACGCACCTGACGGGCGAGGCGCTCGGACTTTTCTTTCTCGGAACGTTGCTGCCGGAGTTTCAAGAGGCGAAGCGTTGGCAACATCTCGGCAGCAACATTCTGCTCGAGCAGCTTCCGGTGCACGTCAGACCCGACGGCGTTTATTTCGAACAATCCAGCTACTATCACCGCTACACCACTGACTTCTACCTTCAGTTCGTGCTGCTGTCGAATGCAAACAACTTCAAGCTTCCGGGTCAGGTTCACGAATACCTGGAGTTATTGTTGGACCACCTGATGTACCTCACGCGCCCTGACGGCAGCACCCCATTGTTCGGCGACGATGACGGCGGGCGTTTGGCGATGCTTGACCTCCGCGCGGCGAATGACTTTCGTGGGACGCTGGCCACCGGAGCTCTGTTGTACGAGCGTGGCGACTATAAATTCGTTGCTGATGGGGCAGCGGAAGAGTTGTTATGGTTAACGGGTGTCGAAGGACTAAGCCAGTTTGATGCGATCGCCGCCACGCCGCCGGCGGAAACGTCGAAAGCCTTTCACGAAGGCGGTTATTTCGTCATGCGGGACGGATGGACACGCGAGTCGAACTATCTGCTTTTTGATTGCGGCCCGCACGGATCACTCAACTGCGGCCATGCTCATGCCGACGCTTTGTCGTTTGACCTCTCCGCGAATGGGCGCGCGATACTCGTCGATCCGGGAACTTACACGTATACCGGTTCGAAGGAAATGCGAGACTGGTTCCGCAGTTCACACGCACATAACACACTAACTATCGACGGGGAATCCTCTTCTTTACCGGACGGAGCCTTTTCATGGAAAGCCACTGCGCATTGCTCGCTGCAGCGATGGATTAGTAACGAGCGGTACGACTTTGTTTCCGGGCAGCACGATGGGTTTATGCGGCTTCCGGACCCGGTCATGGTTACGCGCGAGATACTTTTCCTGAAGCGCGATTACTGGATCGTTCGCGACTTCACCCGCTCGTCACATGAGCATCGTGTCGACGTGCGATTTCACTTCGATGCTCCGACAACTGACGCAACCCTGGATATCCGGTGTTTCGGAAATGGCCGCTGGATCGAGGAAGAGGCTTTCGTTTCGCACTATTATGGTCAAAAAGAGAAAGCAAAAGCTGTTATCTATTCCGCGAATTTAAAGAACGCCGCCGTTATCAGCTTTTTGCTGCCTCAAGCACGGGGATTTGAGTGGACAGTGCAGGAGATCGAAGCGCAGGACTGGCGCGCATTTGTGGTCTGCGGGGGAAAGACCGTTGACCTGGTTATCATTCCCGAAAGTGATCCGTGGGTGTGGTTTAGAACCATAGATGGGCAAATTAAGGAGACTATTTCGCCACGGAGCCACACGGACACGCGTCAACAAATCGATTTATCAGATCCGCGTTTGGGCGCGTTAATCAGTAACGTCAACAAATATGTGGCGGTATGAACAGAATAGCGTTCGAGTAGAGCACTGATGGAACGCGGCATTACATCGCAGGCTGTCGAAACCGCCCAGGGGGAAAGATTCCAGTTTGGTGAGAACTGGAAACACTTTCTCAGCACACTGAATGAGACTCGGATCCTGGAGGCGGAGAAATCTCTAAAGGACATGCTCCAGGTCGAAGATTTGACCAACAAAAGCTTTCTCGATGTAGGTTCCGGCAGCGGTATTTTTAGCCTCGCAGCGAAACGACTCGGCGCCCGCGTTCACTCCTTCGATTACGATCCCGAGTCCGTCGCCTGCACCAGGGAACTGAGGCGCCGCTATTTCAGCGACGACTCAGGCTGGACCGTCGAAGAAGGGTCTGTGCTGGACGCGAATTACCTTCATTCGTTAGGAAAGTTTGACGTTGTATACTCCTGGGGAGTTCTCCATCACACGGGCAAGATGTGGCAGGCGCTGGAAAATGTTTCCGCGCCGGTGTCACGCGATGGAAAACTGTTTATCGCAATTTATGATGATCAAGGTTGGCGGAGTACGATGTGGAGGTGGATCAAAAAGACTTACAATCGCTTGCCGCGGCCGTTGAAAACACCGTTCATCCTCGTAATTCTGGTTCCGGGGCAGAGCAAGGCTTTACTGCAATCGATACTGACCCTGCGATTGAAGGAGTACATTGAGTCCTGGACGCGATACAGCAAAAACCGCGGCATGAGTCGCTGGCACGATGCAGTGGATTGGATAGGAGGTTACCCTTACGAAGTGGCGACGGCGGGACAGTTGATAGAGTTTTTCAAAGCAAAAGGTTTCGCGGTGTTGCAAGTAAAGCCTCCTGACTACAAGCTCGGCTGCAATGAACTGGTTTTTGTGCGCCCCGAAAAATAGTCCGGTATGTGTGGAATTAACGGCATAGCCTTTTCAAGAACTTCGCAGCGCCGGATCGATCCGTCGTTGCTCGAGCGGATGCGCGATGTTCTTCGTCACCGCGGGCCGGACGACGAAGGAATATTTTTGTCCGAGTCGGTGGGATTGGGCCACCGCCGTCTGAGCATCGTTGACGTCTCGCGGGGTCATCAACCGATGACCAATGAAGATGCCACGTTGCACATCACTTATAACGGCGAGATCTACAACCACGCCGATTATCGCCCGTCGCTCGAAGCCCGGGGCCACGTTTATCAAACGTACTGCGATACCGAAACCATCCTGCATCTGTACGAAGAACACGGACAGGCGTGTGTTGATTACCTCCGCGGCATGTTTGCATTCGCGATCTGGGACCAGCGCAAACAGGAATTGTTCATTGCGCGTGATCGTCTGGGAGTGAAGCCGCTGTACTACGTTCATTGCGAAGACGGCTCACTTTATTTCGCCTCCGAAATAAAAGCTCTGCTTGAAGCTCGCGCGGTTAAGCCTGAGCTCAACTACGCGGTGCTTTCCGACTACCTTGCAAACCACGCCACTTCGGGAGAGGAAACACTTTTTCAAGGCGTCAAGCGACTGTTACCCGGACACGTGATGACGTGGCGTGACGGCGATGTTTCGATTCGCCGTTACTGGGACGTTGATTTTTCCAAAGACGACGAGGTTCGCGACGACAAGACTTACATCGAGCAGTGGTCGGAACTCTTCCGCGAATCGGTGCGCCTGCGGTTGATGGCGGACGTTCCCCTTGGCATGTTCCTTTCCGGAGGCATAGATTCCTCGGCGATTGCCGCAGTGATGAGCGGCATGGTCAGCCAACCGATAAAAACGTTTTCCGTTGCTTTTAGAGAGCGCGAAGCGAACGAGTTGGAATACGCGCGCCTGGTCGCTGATGCTTACAAAACCAATCACCACGAGATCGTAGTTACGCCGGAGCAGTTCTTCGCAGCATTGCCGCGCCTTGTCTGGCACGAAGATGAACCATTGGCCCATCCCTCGAGTGTTGCGCTTTACTTTGTTTCAAAACTCGCCTCGGAGCATGTGAAGGTTGTGCTCACGGGAGAAGGCAGCGATGAGTTGCTCGCCGGCTACGGGCGCTATCAGCGGACGATTTGGAATCTCGCGTGGGGCCGCCGGTACAACAAGCTCACTCCATCGTTCGCCCGAGATGCGATTCGGAAGCAAATCGAACGAATGCCGCCCGGGGGACGCATGCGGCAGAAGCTTATGCGGACTTTCCTGGTGCTCTCGCCGGAACTCGAGAGTATTTACTTCGACAACTTCGCGGTTTTCCCAACGCCGATGCAGCAGCACATGTTCACCCGCGAGACAAATGATCGAATTCGAAATATCGATCCTTACGTGGAACTGCGCAGACTCCTGGAACGAACTAAAGACCTGTCACTGCTGGATGGTTTGTTGTATGCCGACATCAAGACTTACCTCCACGAGTTGCTAATGAAGCAGGACCAGATGAGCATGGCCACGTCCTTGGAGAGCCGTGTGCCGTTTCTGGATCATAAACTCGTCGAGTTTACGGCAAAGATGCCTGACACGATGAAGTTGCGCGGCGGCACGACGAAGTATGTGCTTCGTGAAAGTATGAAGGGTGTCCTGCCTGAGAAGATTCTTTCACGGCCGAAGATGGGCTTCCCGGTACCGATCGGCAGTTGGTTTCGTGGGCCATTCAAGTCAGTGATCGACGAATACGTTTTAGGCGAACGAGCGCTATCTCGAGGCATCTTTGCTCCTGATTTCGTTCGCAACCTGGTATCGCTGCATCAGGCCGGAGAAGATCATTCCGAACGGCTGTGGGCCCTGCTCAACTTTGAGATCTGGCTGCGCAGGTTCTTCGACGCCGAGAATCCACAGATTACAGAGACAACACCGGTTGAATCCGAGTCTTCCGTGGTGTCTGTTTAATGTGGACTAATGAAGATCCTGTGGCTGAAAACGGAACTACTTCATCCGGTCGATAAGGGCGGAAAGATTCGCAGTTACAACATGCTCAAGGAGCTGAAGCGTAACTGCCACATAACGTACCTCACACTCGACGACGGCACTGCCGATGCTAACGCACGAGAGCTCGCGAGCGAGTACTGCCATGAACTCGTGTGTATTCCCCACCGCGGGCGCGAGAAGTTCACCAGTGGGTTTTACGTCGATCTAATGCTTAATCTGGTTTCAGAGTTGCCGTATGCCATCAAGAAGTATCAATCGGAAGCAATGCGGCAAGAGGTGGCCACGCGAGTAGCCGATAAAAGCTTCGATGTTCTCGTTTGTGATTTCCTGGCGCCGGCGGTGAACGTTCCACTCGCTCTCGATTGCAGGTCAGTGCTGTTTCAGCATAACGTTGAAGCGATGATCTGGAAGCGCCATTACGAAGTCCAGGCGAATGTCTTTAAAAAGGCATACCTCTACCGGCAGTGGCAAAAGATGCGGGCCTTCGAGGCTAAAACCTGTCCTCGGTTTGACTGCGTCGTGGCAGTGTCGCGCGAAGATCGAGAACTGATGCAGCGGCAGTATGGCGTCGATCATATTTACGACGTACCCACGGGAGTTGATACGGAATACTTTCGACCAGGCGGACGGGTAAAGACTAAGCCGGAGAATCTTGTGTTCACCGGATCGATGGACTGGCTGCCGAATGAAGACGCCATTCGTTACTTCACGGAACAGATCATGCCGCGGATAAAACAAGTGGTCCCGGGAGTTACCCTCACGGTGGTGGGGCGGAATCCATACCCGGGCCTGGTGGAATTGAGTAAACGTGATCCATCGGTGATAGTTACGGGCCGCGTCGAAGATGTTCGACCTTTCATGGAAGAAGCGGCAGTTTACATTGTGCCGCTGCGAATCGGAGGTGGCACGCGCCTTAAGATCTACGAGGCCATGGCAATGGAGAAACCTATTGTCTCTACTTCTATCGGTGCTGAAGGTTTACCGGTTACGGATGGCAAAGAGATTCTTTTGGCCGATACGCCGGAATCGTTTGCTGAAGCCGTAGTCAGGCTGCTCCGGAATGAGAGTTTAGCGTCTGCGCTTGGAAAACAAGCGGCCGCAAAGGTGAGAGAGAAATTTGGTTGGGATACTGTAGCAGAAGGGTTCGCGGCGATCTGTGAACGCACGCTTGGAGTGGAACGGTTACCGCAGATTGCCTGAACGGGAGAAACGTTATCGTGAAATTGAGCGTGTTTGGTTTGGGGTACGTTGGTTGTGTGTCGGCGGCATGTCTTGCTGACGCCGGCAACGAGGTTATCGGGGTCGACGTAAACCCAACCAAAGTTGAAATCATAAATTCGGGTAAGAGTCCGATTGTCGAAGCAGGGATTGACGAATTGATGGCGAAGGTCGTCAGGTCGGGACGCCTGGCGGCGACGACGGATTCAGCGCGTGCGATCCGCGATTCGGAGTTGTCGCTCGTGTGTGTGGGCACACCCAGCAATCAGAACGGCAGCCTGGACCTGCGTCACGTGCAGCAGGTTTGCCGCGAGATCGGGGCCGCATTGAAAACGAAAAACGATCGTCACGTGGTTGTGATTCGCAGCACCATGTTGCCGGGAACTGTACAGAACACGGTCGTGCCCGCCCTGGAAGAAGCGTCGGGCAAGAAAGCAGTAACGGATTTTGGTATTTGCATTAATCCGGAGTTCCTGCGCGAAGGTTCTTCGCTAAAGGATTACTACGCTCCGCCGTTCACTCTCATTGGCGCCGACGACGAGCAAACCACAACCGCTGTTCGCAGCCTTTACGCCAACATCAATGCACCGGTGTTTATTACGCCGCTGAAGACCGCGGAGATGGTTAAGTACGTTTGCAATTGCTTCCACGCGCTAAAGGTGAGCTTTGCTAATGAAGTCGGAAACATCTGTAAGGCACTGGAAATCGACAGCCATGAAGTGATGAATGTGTTCTGCCAGGACACGAAACTGAATCTTTCGCCTTACTACTTAAAACCGGGTTTTGCTTTCGGCGGATCGTGTTTGCCTAAAGATTTGCGCGCGATTAACTATAAAGCAAAAGAACTGGACGTCGAGACGCCTGTGCTGGCTGCGATTCTGCCCAGCAATCGCCTTCAGATCGAGCGCGCCATCGAGATGGTAGTGCGGAGTGGAAAGAAACGAGTCGGTGTTCTCGGATTCAGCTTCAAAGCCGGAACCGATGATCTGCGTGAATCACCAATGGTGACGCTGATCGAAACATTGATCGGTAAAGGATTCGAACTTGCCATCTACGACCGTGATGTGTCTCTGGCAAGACTGGTGGGGGCAAACAAGGAGTACATCGAGCGAGAGATACCGCACATTTCCAAATTGATGCGCGACACTATCGATGGAGTGCTGGCCGAGACCGATATTGTGATCATCGGCAATCAGGCTGAGGAGTTCCGTGGCGTAGCCGATCGACTACGAATGGACCAGCAGCTCATCGATCTGGTGCGGTTGTTTGACGGCCGCATCTCGGATGAAAACTATCAGGGCATCTGCTGGTGACACTTTCAGTCTGTGACTAACCCTTCTTCAACTAATCGCCTGCCTCTCAGAGTGGGGTTGCTGATCGATTCGTTTGTTCAACGCAAATGGATTCATAAGGTCATCACGGACATTCAATCTTCGGGTATCGCCGAGATCGCAGTAGTGATCAAAAACGATGCGGCCTCGAAGCCGCAGCCTGGAAGGCTAAAGAGCTACTGGCAAAATCGAAACTACCTGCTGTATGCGCTCTATGAAAAGATCGACGATCGTCGAGTCAAGGTTAAGCCCAATGCGTTCGAACCTGTTGACATAGAGCCTTTGGTTTCCGACTGTCCGGTCATTACAGTCATGCCCATCATGAAGGCTTACTCTGACTGGTTTCCCGAAGAGACTCTCGAGCAGATTCGTCAATGTGATCTTGACCTGGCTTTGTGCTTCGGATTTCGCATCCTGAAGGGAGAAGCGCTCCGAATCGCTCGCCACGGTGTCTGGTCGTTTCACCATGGAGACAACCTCGTAAATCGCGGTGGGCCGGCCGGATTCTGGGAGGTCATGGACGGGGTACCGGTAACCGGCTCAATTCTTCAGGTTCTCACTGAAGATCTGGATAACGGCCGCGTCATCTACCGCTCATTGTCGCCCACGAGTGACAGGTTCTCGGTCAAAGCCAATCGCAACAACCTGTACTGGAAATCTTCTTCCTTCGTTATGCGAAAGTTAAGAGACCTTGCCGAAGGTCTTCCGCTTTGTACGCCGGAAAATCAATTCTATCGTCCTTACTCCAATCGATTGTTTCGCATGCCGACAAACCGCGAGATGGTTCCCAGGCTGTCTCGGCTGGCGGCGAAGTTGGTGACCGGCAAGTTTGCGCACCTGCTCAACAGTGAACAGTGGGCGCTTGCTTACAGGTTCAGATCCGGACCTTGCGATGCGAACAACACGCTGTACCGGTTCAGGAATTTGTTGCCTCCGAAGGAAAGCTTCTGGGCTGATCCGTGTGTAATTCGGGTTGAAGAGCGGTACTACGTTTTTATAGAAGAGTATTTGTATGCGACGGGAAAGGGCCACATATCAGTAATCGAGTTGGACAGGAAAGGGGTCGTAAACGGTCCAATCAAGGTCCTCGAACGCGACTATCATTTGTCTTACCCGTTTGTATTTGAATGGAATAACAGTTACTACATGGTGCCGGAGACCGCTGCTAATAAGACCATTGAGTTGTACCGCAGTACTTCGTTTCCTTTCGAATGGCAACTAGAAAAAGTTCTCATGACGGACATACGCGCCGCGGATGCGACGCTGGCGGAGGTAGATGGAACGTGGTGGATGTTTGTTTCGATTGCGGAACACAGCATTCCTGACGAACTGTTCCTGTTCTTTGCCGGCAGTCCTCTGGGACCGTGGACAGCGCACCCGCGCAATCCGGTTAAGTCTGACGTGAGAGGTTCTCGCCCGGCGGGCAAACTGTTCGAGTGGAATGGTAGTGTTTACCGACCGGCACAGGACTCGTCCGGAAGATATGGATATGCTATGTCGATCAACCGGATAACCAAACTCGATCGAGAAGATTATCGCGAAGAACAAGTATCCAGCATTCTTCCTAACTGGAATAACAAATTACTGGGAACGCACACGCTCAGTATTTGCGGCGACCTGACTGTGATCGATTGTTTGGTCAAAAGACGAAGATGGTCATGAGTTCGTCATGGAGGCACGCTCATTACCAGTGCGAAGCTAAGATGGAACTGGCGCCGCTTACTGAAGGGGTTCCTGTTATTTGTTATAGCCTGGGGAATTCTCGCCTGGCTGGCTGCGCGAAGCCTGGTTATCAACGCTCCACTGGACTCTGCTGACGTAATCGTCGTACTCAGCGGTTCCAGTGCGTATCTTGAACGCACGCAAAAAGCTGCGGAATTCTACCGGCAGGGGCGAGCGCCACTAGTGTTACTCACCGACGATCACACTCGTGGAGGATGGTCCAATGCTTTGCAGCGCAATCCATATTTCGTTGAACGGGCCACGGAAGAATTGATTAAAGGCGGCGTCCCGGCCGACAGAATAAAAATTGTCCCGGGGGTTGCGTCAAGCACTTGGACCGAAGCGTTGATGATTAAGGATTATGCGGCCGCTGAGAGACTCCGGTCGATTTTGGTGGTCACTTCCGGATACCACTCGAGAAGAGCGTTGCGCAGCTTGCGCCAAAGCTTTGACGGTTCCGGGATCGTTGTCGGTCTCGAACCCGTGCCGATCGGACCGGCAACCCCGTCACCAGCCTGGTGGTGGCTGCAACGCGAAGGCTGGCGTGCCGTGGCCGGCGAATATGTGAAGCTGATTTACTATTGGTTTAGATACGACCATTAAAGGCATCCGGAAGCTGCTGCGCAAAGACAGGCTTCGACGAAACACGCCGAGAAAAAAGGCTTTTTGTCGCGACCGCAAAAAAGGGTACACTCCACGTTGGCTCTGCTGCCTGAGACCCTAATCATGCGAGACGGGTTGAGCTTTCAGCAAGATGAATATGACAGAGGCTGAAATACAACCACAAGCAATTCATTCCGATACAAGCCCGACGGTTAGCGTAATCACTCCCGCTTATAACGCTGCGAAGTACATTGGTGACGCTCTTCAGTCAGTTCTCAATCAGACCTTCCCGTCCCATGAAGTGATCGTAATCAACGACGGCTCGCCCGATACTGATGAACTTGAGCGAGAACTCCGTAAGTACCCGGCGACTATCCAGTACATAAAACAAGAGAATCGAGGGGCGGCAGCAGCACGCAACGCGGGTCTGCGTTCCGCACGCGGCGAATATGTCGCATTTCTGGATGCGGACGACAGGTGGCTGCCCAATTTTCTGGAGGAGCAATTAGCGTTTCTGAAATCGAGTAATGCCGCTCTTGTTTTCGCAGATGCGCGACTCATTGGTGATTCACCTCTGGCTGGCCGTACTTTCATGGAACTTGACCCTCCCAGAAGCGCCGTCACGCCCGAGAGTCTGTTGGCCGTCGAGGTAACTGTTCTTACTTCAACCGTTCTTGCCCGCAGGCAACCGATATTAGAGGTTGGTCTCTTTGATGAGGAGATCAAGCGCGGCCATGATTTTGAGTTGTGGTTCCGTTTGGCGAAGTCGGGG
>DASVGE010000117.1:0-4461 GCA_036379695.1 Pyrinomonadaceae bacterium
CTTTGGCCAAAGCGGTGCCAAGGCACCGCACTCCAAGGAGGCGCCAACTCAAACTGACTCACTACTGACCGGGAGTAATAGGTTGATGCGTTCCTGTTCGCGCATGACGCGGTCGCCGAGTTCGGTCGTTGAGATTGTGGGGTAGGCGCCGCCTTTTACTTTCAGACAGCCGGCAACGACCAACGCCTCGACGTAGAGCTGAAGATCGTCTGCGGCCATATCCTTTAGTAATCCATAAGTAGACAACTCGTTGAGACGCGCGGTCAGCACTTGTTTAGACGCGGAGCCGCGCAGTGTTGATACAAGCATCTTTTTGCCGAAGCGTCCGTTCATGCGTTTGGCGCACGCGAGGATTTTGCGCACGCGCAGCAGTTCGTCGTCGGTGGGCGGGCGTGGTGACAAGTCTGCGGGCAGGGACGGTGTGGGGCTCTCCTCGAGATCAGCTTGATAAGTAGGCGCTAAAGAGTGTGGCTTGCAGTTGCCACACGTGCCACATTGTCGTTCGTGATTACGATCGCCGAAGTAGTTGAGAATGTGCGCGCGGTAACAATAGTCGGTGTAACAGAAGTCGATCATCGCGCGCAGCTTGCGGCGTTCAAGTTCGCCACGACGCGAGATGTCGCGCGGATCGACGCGCAATTGAGTGGCTGGAGCGCTGTCGAGCATTATTATGCTGCGACCTTGTTGCGCGCCGCGTGCGCCGCGATTGAGCGCCGGCGCCGTGCGTTGAATGTGTCCGGCGCGTTCGAGCACGTAGAGTGCGGATTGGACCGCCATCTCGTTTCGTTCGCCGGTGCGCCGTGCGATCTCTGCAGTCGAGAGTTCGATCCTGCGCAACTCAGTCGAGACGAGAGCGTCGTAAACCTGTTTGACTACGCTGAAGTCCGGATATGAGCCTTCGATGAAGAAGTCGTGCGTGTTTTTGTCGGCGTAATTGAACAGTAGCACACACGTCGAAGGCAGGCCATCGCGACCGGCGCGCCCGATCTCCTGGTAGTAAGCCTCGATCGAGCCGGGCATCTGGTAGTGGACCACGAAGCGGATGTCAGGCTTGTCGATGCCCATGCCGAAGGCGTTGGTGGCGACGATCATCTGCGTGCGCCCGCTCATGAAGTCTTCCTGGGCTTTCACTCGTACGCCATCGCTCATACCGGCGTGATATTCCGAAACCCTCAAGTTGACGGCCTTCAATTTAGCGCCGACTTGCTCCACCGCTTTGCGAGTCGAGGCATAGATGATGCCCGAGCCGCCGATCTTTTGGGCCAGGGCGCGAATGCGAGAGATCTTCTCCTTCTCCTTTTCGGTGTGCACCACTTCGATCGAGAGATTTGGCCGGTCGAAGCCGCTGACGAATGTTTGCGGCTGACTGAGGCCGAGTTGCTGAATGATGTCGGAACGGACGTAAGGTGTGGCGGTGGCGGTGAGTGCCAGTGTTTGCACTTTGCCCAGCGACTTGATGACGTTTCTCAGGCGCAGGTAATCGGGACGAAAGTCGTGACCCCAGGTTGAGATGCAGTGAGCTTCGTCAACTGCGAAGAGTGAAATGGGAACTTGTTGTAAAGCGGAGTTGAAGCGACTGCTGCGAAAGCGTTCCGGGGCGACGTAGACGAGTTTGTGTTCGCGACGACGGAGAGCTTCGATGCGTGCGCGTTGTTCCGATTCGGAGATCGAGCTGTTGATGAAAGTCGCCGGGAGGCCGCGTGCTTGCAGCGCGTCCACCTGATCTTTCATCAGCGCGATCAATGGAGACACGACGAGCGTCGCGCCGTCGAGGATCATGGCCGGCAGTTGGTAGCACAGAGACTTGCCACTGCCCGTGGGCATGACCACGACGGCGTCTTTGCCTTCGAGGATCGATCCGATCACTTCGCGTTGGCCTTCGCGAAAGTCTTCGAAGCCGAAGTGCTTTTGGAGCGAAGCGATTGCATCTGTGAGCGAATGCATGCGCGAGAGTCTATCAATTAGCGCAAAGCCGCTGCAAAAAACTTGTGTTTCTCGGGTTGGGCGGGCCGAGGCCGAAGTCTGCGAGGTTGTTGCGTGTGTCGGTGCAGCCGTTGGCAGCACGCAGTATCGCGTTCGTGTTACTGGCGGCGGGAGCAGGGGCGGAGCCGCGGAAACAGTTCGCGGTGTTGCCGTAACCGACCAGATCGACAATGTTCGGATCGTTTGGACACGTGCCTGTGAGCGCAGTCGAGCTCTTCACCAGCACGACTTTGCCTGAGCCCGCGGCCATTGCGATCGTGCCTGTCGCATCGGGTGCCGGTAAGACGACCCCACTACTCCCGCCAGAACTTTCCTGAATGAGATAGTACTGTCCCGGTAACAGCGTTACTGACGTGAGCGGTGTCACTGACCATGTTGAAGCTGTCGCGCTCGCGTACTGCACTGACCAACCGGTGAGGTTAACGCTCGTATTACCGCGATTGAAGATCTCGATGAAATCATTTCGGAATGGGGCACCGGAGTTTCCACCGCCACCGAAGACCTGGCTGATAACGATCGAGGGCGAAGACTCGGGTGTTGGGGATGGCGTAGGTGTAGGCGTAGGCGTGGGAGAAGGTGAGCCACTGATTAACACGGATACTAAATTGCTATGGACGCCGTCCGCGTTGACGATTAACACGGATCTGCCCGCTCCGCGCAGATCAGCGGGCACCACGACGTTTATTTGATCGAGTCCGGAGAACGAGGTGGAGGAGACTGCCTCAACCAGCACTGGCTTGGCGTTGATTGTGACTGAGACGTTGGTCGCTTGAATGACGCCGGTTGCGAAGATGGCTAAACGTAGTTTTCCGTTAGACGGATCGAATGGGGCAGGTGTGAACGTGTCCGCGTCGAGAATGATGGCGTCGCCGCGACCGTCGCCGCTAATAGTGAAGACACCAGGAGCTGCGCCAGAAATCATTGCCTCACCCCTGGACGACAAGCCTTCGGCGTTGGTCACCAGGAACTCCGCCGGTCCATTTACTAGTTCATCAGGCACCACGATGACGACTTCCTCCGCAGACGCGTGGATGACCTGCGCCGATCTGCCGTTTACTTTTACCGTGGGCATCTCTGTTTGCGAGACCAGCGCGCTGCCGCGAATCCTTGCGATACTGCCGGGTGCGATCCGTACCGGTTCTGGCTCGTTTCCTACGGCCGCGGCGTTGAGAACGGTTGCTGTGCCGATTGGACGCGGCGCAACCGTGGCCAGATAGATCTCGCTGTTGTTGCGTAGATCGTCATCGCTGACTGGAGCGGAAAGTATTCGGGGAAAACTAAACGCAGCAAGCCCGCCGTCGAAATTGAGCGATGCGACAACTTCTGCCGTCGCAGACGAAGGCGCGTTTGTGATTTGTTGTATTTGTCCGGTTGGCAGATCCAGCACGTAAAGCTCGACCCCGCCATCGCTCGCGTTCGTGACTCGACGTCGCGTAGCAAAAGCGACACGCCTGCCGTCACCGCTGATCGTTGGTTGCAGCTTCACGTCGGCAACTCTCGAACCCAGCTGCGTCAGTTGACGAATGGAATTGTCGCGGCCTTCAAAGAGGAAGACCTGGGTTTGATTCGGCGCAGTCTGTGCTGAATAGACCAGACGCATGCCATCGTTGCTGATCGCACGCCCTTCCGTAATGGACAACTCAGGCACGCCGGCGGCCAGCACGCGTGTTGTCTTTGTTTGGGTTTCAATCAGCACCAGATCCGCAGTCCCGGTTTTGTAATAGACACGCGACCCGTCGGAGCTGATCTTTGGGCTGCTGGCCTCGGATGTATTGTTCGTTAGTTGTGTGTATCGCTGGTCTTGAGTGTCGAATAAGTAAATCTCGTAACTAAGGTCGGGATTGAGCCCGCTGAGATTTCGATTGGATGAAAACACAAGCGTGCGTCCGTCGGCAGTCACGGACGGCTGAAAGTTGCCATCGCTCAGCCGTGTAGTGCTATTTGCCGGCTCCGTTTGCGTAAGTTGTTGCAGCTTCGAACCGTCGAACAGAAAGATCTCCGAGTTTCGATCCGCGTTGCGTCCTACTAAGTCCTCAGTCGAAGCAAAGACGACTATCCTGCCGTCAGTCGTCATAGACGGACTGACAGCGCGCGTGGGCGCAATCTCCGTAAAATCTGGCCCATTGAGATCGGCGCGGACGGTGTGAAACGAGGTCGCGCCAGTCTCCGCGACATCGCCAGTGGACTCAAACGCCACAATCTTCCCATCGTCACTCAACGACGGATTCAAATTGATCGCGTGCTCCGGCGTAACCGTCAGCCGCGTCAAGCTCGCGACAGACGTCTGCGGTCCATAAAGTACGTTGACGATGAAGAGAAAACTGGTGATGAGGAAACAGGCTGTGAGACGAAGCATAGTGAGGTTAGCTCCCTTACTTAAAATTTGAGCGCATTCTACACCTCATTCAAAAAATTTCAAGCCCCTCCTTGGAGTGCGGTGCCTTGGCACCGCTTTGGCCATAGCGGTGCCAAGGCACC
>DASVGE010000118.1:0-14718 GCA_036379695.1 Pyrinomonadaceae bacterium
CGTCCACAGCGACCAGATCGCTCTGGTAAATCCACAAATGACCCTGCCGGACACGATCCGCGCCACGCTTGTTTACCCGAACTGTTTTCATTAAGAATACTCTTTCTTTTTATCCACAGATTACACCGATTGATTTATAGAATCTGCGTAATCTGTGGATAAAGTGTATCCTAGACCCGAGCATGCAGACGAAAACCAAAGAACTTCCGCTCACTTTCAGTCCCCACAACACGCGCGAGATCGACTACGAAAAAGACCTTGGCGACCCGGGCGAGTTTCCTTATACGCGCGGCATTTACCCGAACATGTATCGCGGGCGTCTTTGGACCATGCGCCAGTACGCCGGCTATGCCACTGCCGAAGAGTCGAACGCTCGTTACAAGTATCTGCTGGCCCAAGGGACGACCGGTCTTTCAGTCGCATTCGACCTCCCCACGCAGATCGGACTCGACTCCGACGATCCGCTGGCGCTCGGTGAAGTGGGTAAGGTTGGCGTGGCGATCGACTCGCTCGACGACATGGAGCGGCTCTTTGCAGACATTCCGCTCGGTGAAGTCTCCACCTCGATGACGATCAACGCGACTGCCGCGATCCTTTTGTCGTTGTATCTCGCGGTTGCGCGCAAGCAGGGCGTTCCGTTCAGCAAAGTCAGAGGCACACTGCAAAACGATATCCTCAAGGAGTACATCGCGCGCGGCACGTACATTTATCCGCCTGCGCCTTCGCTGCGCCTCGTGACTGACATCTTTGCTTACTGCGCGCGCGAAGTGCCCAACTGGAACACGATCTCGATTAGCGGTTATCACATTCGCGAAGCCGGTTCAACGGCGGTGCAGGAAGTCGCTTTCACACTTGCTGATGGGATCACTTACGTCGAAGCAGCGCTCGCCGCCGGGCTCGAGATCGACGACTTTGCGCCACGCATCTCCTTCTTCTTCAACGCGCACAACAACCTGCTGGAGGAGATCGCGAAGTTTCGCGCGGCGCGACGTATGTGGGCGAGCATCATCCGTGGTCGTTTCAAAGCGCGCGATCCGCGTTCGCTGATGTTGAGGTTTCACACGCAGACGGCGGGCTCGTCGTTGACGGCGCAGCAGCCGGAAGTGAACGTAGTGCGGACGACGATCCAGGCGCTGGCGGCGGTGTTGGGTGGGACGCAGTCGTTGCACACCAACTCGATGGACGAGGCGTTGGCGCTGCCGGCTGAAGCGGCGGCGCGCGTGGCGTTGCGGACACAGCAGGTGCTTGCTTACGAATCGGGAGTAGCGGAGACGGCGGACCCGTTGGCAGGTTCTTACGCGATCGAGCACTTAACTAATGAGATTGAAGCGAGCGCGCTCGAGTATCTGAATAAAATTGAAGCGATGGGCGGGATGTTGCGTGCAATTGAAACCGGATACGTTCAGCGCGAGATACAGGAGGCGGCGTATCGTTATCAGAAGGCTGTGGAAACACAGGAGCAGGTGGTTGTCGGTGTGAATCGTTTTCAGCTAGAGGAGGAACCGGAGGTCAGTGTGCTGCGGATCGATCCGGTGGTTGAGCAGGCGCAGGTCGAGCGTATCCGGGCTTTGCGCGAGCGCCGCGACTCGAAGCTTGTGACCGCCGCGCTGAGCAAACTCGAACAGGCTGCAACGACAGACGAAAACCTGCTGCCGCGAATCCTCGAATCCGTCGAGGCTTACGCGACGGTCGGCGAGATCAGCAACACGTTGCGCCGCGTCTGGGGCGAGTATCGAGAAACCTCAACCGTTTAATAGGTCCTATTGGACCTATAAGGATCTATTTTCGAGGACACTATGAATCGAAGAAGCTTCTCTAAATCTTTGGCCTTTAGCGTTGCCGCGCTCGGGCTCGGTGGCGTGCCGGTGATCGCGCGCAAAGCGGCGGCGCAGTTTTCCATCACCATGGACGACTTCCACTGGCAAAATGCCGTGAAGCTCACCGCCGCCGAACGCAACCAGGCCATCCTCGACGTCCTGCACGCAAACTCTATCAAAGCCGCCTTGTTCGTCGCCGCCCGCAATATCGAGAGCGCCGAAGGAAAACAACTTCTCTCCGCCTGGGACAAAGCCGGTCACCTGATTGGCAACCACACCTACTCGCACCGTAACTATAATTCTTCGGCCACGGTGATCGACGAGTATCAGCAGGACATCCTGCGCGCCGAAGCCTTACTCAAAGACTTTCCCCGCTTCCGGAAATATTTCCGTTTCCCGATGCTCAAAGAGGGCGATACCGCCGCCAAGCGCGACGCAATGAGAGCGTTTTTCTCGCAGCACGGCTACCGCAACGGACACGTTACGATCGATAACTCCGACTGGGCCATCGATAACCGGCTGACAGCGCGCCTGAAGAAAGACGCCGGCGCCGGCCTGAAGCCATATCGCGACTTTTACATGGAGCACATGTGGGCGCGGGCCGAGTATTACGACGCGCTTGCTCAGCGCGTGCTCGGGCGTCCGGTAAAACACACAGTGCTGGTACACTTCAATCTCCTGAACGGTCTCTTCCTGGGCGACCTGATCGCGATGTTTAAGTCGAAAGGATGGCAGCCGATTGACGCTGAAGAAGCCTTCACGGACCCGGTCTTCTCAGCCGCGCCGAATATTCTCCCCGCCGGTGAGAGCATCGTCTGGTCGCTGGCGAAAGAGAAGGGAACGATACCAAAATCGTTGCGGTATCCGGCTGAAGACGGCGAGTACGAGAATGCGAGGATGAATAAACTCGGCCTGTGATGCAGGCTACTCGAATATAACTTCAACCTGTTAAGCATTAGATGAGTGATGGACGGAATATTATGAAGACCAAACGACTCCCACTACTCGTTCTTCCTCTACTGCTGATTATCACCAGCGCGCCAGCGCAAACACCGAGTCAAGCCGAATCGCCATGGAAAATGTATACGATCAGCGGCGAAGACTTTTCGGTGGCGCTGCCAAATGTTCCGGCGTTTCACACTACTCACGAATGGGAAGAGCCAAGTCACAAGAAACGCCGAATATACAGCCTTGCGGCTTATGCCGACGGCCTGGTTTACGTGGTTTACGTTTATGAGAATCCGAATCGTCGACAATCGCTGGATTCTTTTCTGAAGAAAGCAGAGATTCCCAAATCGAGTTTGACTGACCTCACCGTAAACGGGTTCCCCGGCAAAGAGCGCAGACGCCCCGAGTACGAAACCATGTCGCAATTCTTTGCCACTGAACACCGGCTCTATCACTTTATGGCAATGGGCACGCCGGTAGACGACCCGCGAATGACGAAGTTCTTTTCCTCGCTTTCACTACACCGGCTAAAAGACAGCATTCAGGTTGTTGATGGTCCAGGACTTCCCTGGGAACCACCCGCTGAACCGGAAGCTGCCGACGACGAAACTAGTAATAAGATGTACACCGGAAAGGAGGTCGACCGAAAGGTCCGTTTGGGGATGAAACCAGAACCTTCTTACACAGAAGCAGCCCGGGAAAAATCCATTACTGGGACGGTAGTTCTAAAAGTTATTTTCCGACGAAACGGCAGTGTAACTGATATTCGGACCGCTTCTGGTTTACCCTACGGATTAACAGAGAAGGCCATCGACGCTGCGCGAAAAATCAAATTCATTCCCGGGATGAAGAATGGAAAGTTTATCTCGATGTGGATGCAGCTCGAATACAATTTCAATCTCTATTGATCACCGATGACCCACCTGCTCGAAGTTCGAAATCTGCAAACACACTTCCCCACACGCGCCGGACTCGTACGTGCGGTTGATGGCGTCAGTTTCCATCTCGATCGCGGTGAACTGCTCGGGCTGGTCGGTGAATCCGGTTGCGGGAAGTCGATTACAGCGCTCTCGGTGATGCGTCTGGTCGCGCCGCCGGGAAAGATCGTCAATGGCGAGATACTCTTCGACGGCAGGGACCTGCTAAAACTTTCCGACGCCGAGATGCGCGAGATGCGTGGCGACGACATCGCGATGATCTTTCAGGATCCGATGACGTCGCTCAATCCCGTGTTTACTGTTGGCGAGCAGATCTCCGAAGCGCTGCGACTGCACCGGAAGATGTCGAAGAAGCAGGCGCGCCAGGCCACCATCGAGGCGATGCGCGAAGTCGCGATTCCGGACCCGGCGCGCCGTGTTGACGATTATCCGCATCAACTCTCGGGCGGCATGCGACAGCGCGTGATGATCGCGATGGCGCTCGCCTGCAATCCCAAACTGCTGATTGCTGACGAACCGACGACGGCCCTCGACGTCACCATTCAAGCGCAGATTCTCGAGTTGCTGGACGAGTTGCGAAAACAGCGAGAGTTGGCCGTGCTCCTGATCACGCACGATCTCGGTGTGGTTGCAGAGGTCGCGGATCGCGTCGCGGTGATGTACACGGGGCGGATTGTTGAAGAGTCGCCGGTAGACGAGTTGTTCGCGCGGCCGAAGCATCCGTACACGGAAGGCCTGTTGCGTTCGGTGCCGAAACTCACGATCGCTGACGTGACCAGGAAAGAACGTCTGGAAACGATCGAAGGCGTGGTGCCGCGTCCGACCGACTTGCCGCCGGGCTGTCACTTCGCCCCGCGTTGTCAGCATCGCATGCCGCGTTGCACGGCCGAGGAGATTCCGCTTTATCAACTCGAGAACGGCGTCGAAGTGCGTTGCGTGCTTTACGATCTTGCGGCCGCAGTTGCAGCAGACCACGAAGGTGTTCATGAGCGCACAAGTTGAAACAAACAAACACGCGGGGCCACCGCCGTCACCAGAAGAGCGCGACACGCTGGTCAGCGTGCGTGGACTGGTGAAACACTTCCCGGTCGAAGGCTCTGACGACGTGGTGCGCGCGGTTGATGGCGTGTCGTTCGAGATCATCGCGGGCGAGACGTTGGGTCTGGTGGGTGAGTCGGGTTGCGGTAAGTCTACCGTGGGACGTTGCTTGCTGCGTTTGATCGAGCCAACCGCCGGCCACGTATATTTTCAGGGACGCGACATACTCGCGCTCAACCGGAAAGAGTTGCGCGAGATCCGGCGTGAGATGCAGATCATCTTTCAGGATCCGTACGCCTCGCTAAACCCGCGCATGAAGATCGGCGACATCGTTGCGGAACCACTCGTGATTCACAACCAGGGGACGAAGAGCGAACGGCGCGAACGTGTTGCGGGTCTTTTGCGACGCGTCGGTCTCGATCCGGATTACATGAATCGTTACGCGCACGAGTTTTCAGGCGGACAGCGACAGCGCATCGGTGTCGCGCGCAGTCTCGCGCTCAATCCGAAGTTGATCGTTGCGGATGAGCCGGTGTCGGCGCTGGATGTGTCGGTGCAGGCGCAAGTGGTGAATCTGCTGCAGGAGCTTCAGGAAGAGTTTAAGCTGACTTACTTGTTCATCTCGCACGGGCTCGCCGTGGTCGAGCACATTTCGACGCGCGTCGCGGTCATGTACCTCGGACGCATCGTCGAGATTGCCGGCGCCGCGGAGTTGTATGCGCAACCGCTGCATCCGTACACGCAGGCGCTGCTGTCTGCGATACCGATTCCCGATCCGCGTCAGAAGCGCAAGCGAATCATTTTGCAAGGTGACGTTCCGACACCCATCAACCCGCCTTCAGGTTGTCGTTTTCGCACGCGGTGCCCGATTGCAATTGAAGAGTGTGCCCACATCGATCCGGAGTTGCGCGAAGTCTCGCCAGGTCACGAAGTCGCCTGTATCCGCGTCCCCGGCTGGGCGGAAGCAGAGCCGCAGATGAACGTGGATGAACGCAGATCTAATCTGCCCCCATCGGCGTAAAATCTGCGGCTGAAACTTAACCGTTAGCATGGCCGTATCACGGCTGTATCCACCATACACACCAGGAGATTCAACTGATGAGCGCAAACGAGAGTTTTCAGCCGCCGCCTCCACCAACAGTCGAGCCAACGCCGCGCGCCTCGCGACCGGCTAAATTGCGTCCTTTCGGAATCGCTTTCTTTGTGCTCGGTCTGCTCGTGCTGGGGGCGGGGATTCCGGGGGTATTTCCGGGAGGCATTCAGACCGGGGCCGCGATTTGTTTCCTCGGGATTCTTGTCTTTGCATTCAGCTTTATCCCGCTGCCGGCGATTCCTGATACGGACGAGGCGCCGCTTTCCTTCTTTGACAGACTGACGGGAATCTTCTACGAGCCCTCACGTGTGTTTCGCAATCTGAGGGTGCATCCACAATGGGTCGGACCGTTCGTCGTCGTGCTGGTGCTGAGCGCGATTTATTCATTCGCGTTTGTGCAAAGGATTACGCCGGAGCGCATCGTCGACCACATGACGCAGAAGGTCGCAGAGATGCCGGCGCCATTCACGCCACCTCCACAAGCCATTGAAAAAATGAGGAACGATCAAATGGCGGAGTTGAAGAACCCCATTCAACGCGCCGGCTCAGTGATAAAGGCAGGTGTCGGTCTGTTTGTTATGGGAGCGTTCGTCGCCGCAATTTGCGTGATCGGCGTTCTCGTGTTCGGTGGCAGGATCAACTACTGGCAATCGCTGGCAGTTGTGTTTCACGTCTGGATGCCGGTGATGGCGATTCAAAAGCTGCTTGGTTTGGTCATTCTTTATTTGAAATCTCCGGACGACCTGCATCCGATTCTCCATCAGGAAACCACGCTTCAGGATAACCTGGGCATCCTGATGTCACCCGCGGATCACCCCGTGCTGTTTGTATTGCTGAGTTTTATCGGCCTGACGTGGTTTTACCTGGTCTGGTTGCGAGCGAAGGGGCTGCATTATGCAGGAACTAAGGTGAGCAGCAGCGCAGGCTGGAGTGTTTCGCTGATGATTTACATCCTGTTCATGCTGTTGGCACTGGTTATGACGGCGTTGTTCCCGAGCTTCATCTCGTAAGGTCGCGCTTTATCCACAGATTACGCAGCTCGTTCCTAACGTCTGTGTAATCTGTGGATGCTTTTATTCATAGCGAAGCGATTCGATAGGATCGAGGCGAGCCGCCTTCCACGCGGGCCAGAGACCGAAGATCAGGCCGATGCCCACACTCGCGATCAGTCCGCCGAGGGGCGCCCAGAGCGGCACGTAAGACGGCAGCAGCAACCGCAGCAGTAGACTCAATCCCCAACCAATCGACAGCCCGATAATTCCTCCGAGGCCGGTGAGCGTGGCGGCCTCGATCAGAAACTGCCACAGGATATCCGCACGGCGTGCGCCGATCGCTTTGCGCACGCCGATTTCGCGTGTGCGTTCGGTGACGGAGACGAGCATGATGTTCATCACGCCGATGCCGCCGACCATCAGACCAACCGAAGATATCACCACCATCGCGATCGCAAGGCCACCGGTGATCGAGCGGAAATTGTCGAGAATGCTCTCTGACGTTTCCATTCCGAAATTGTCGTTGGCGGCAAACGGCACCTGGCGGCGGATGCGCAGCAGGTCGCGCACCTGGTCCTTTGCCTCATCCATCATGCCCGCACGCGCGACCGCGAGAATGTAGATATCGTCGGCATTTGGTTTTAATTTTTGGGCCACTGAGAAGGGCACGTAGATCACGTTGTTCTGATCGTCACTACCACCGCCGATGAGAAATTGTTCGCGTTTGTCGAGCACGCCGACGACACGAAACTCCTGCGGCCCGATCTTGATTGTTTGCCCAACAGGTGAACCGAATTTAAAGAAGTCGTCGGCGACTTTCGAGCCCACCACACAGACTTCCTGGTTCGAGTCGTTCTCAGTTTGTGTAAAGAAGCGCCCTTCGGCAATTACCTGCGTCCCGGCTTTTTCGAACTCCGGCAAGGTGCCCTGGAGCGCGACCTGGGCGGACGTTTTGCCGCCGCCGGTCACCATCAACCTGCCGCCGAACCAATTGTTAGTGATATCGAGAAAGGGAACTGACAGCTCAATTGCAGGCAGGGACTGGAGCGCGATGGCGTCGTCGTAAGTTAACTCTTTGCGCATCCGCTCTTCACGCGACATGCGTCCGATGTGGATGCCGGGATTGTACTTGCTGATGTAGATCGAGCGCGTACCGAACGACTCGACTTCGCGTTTCACCGAAACGTCGATGCCGCTGATGATCGCGGCGATCAGCATTACGGTGATAATGCCGATGACGACGCCGAAGACGGTCAGAAACGAGCGCAGCTTGTTGCCGCGCAAGGTCGCCAAAGCCATCTTGAGGTTTTCGTAAATGTCGCTTCGTAGGATTTGCATGGTTTTTTAGATCCACAGATTACACAGATTAAAACAAGTCTGCGTAATCTGTGGATGGATTGTCCTTTAGTCAGCTCTCAAAGCCTCAATTGGGTCTAACCTTGCGGCCTTCCACGCCGGGAAAAGCCCCGAGGCCACGCCGGCGCCGCCCGAAGCCGCGAGCGCGCCTAAAATCGCAAAGAACGACAGGTAAGTCGGAAAGATCCACGCCGTCACTACAACTCCGACGATCCACGCCAGAAAAATTCCTACGGCGCCGCCGATGGTGGCCAGCGCCACCGCTTCAACCAGAAACTGTTTCAAGATGTCGATCTGTCGCGCGCCGAGAGATTTCCTGATTCCGATCTCCTTGGTCCGTTCCGTCACCGACACCAGCATGATGTTCATGATCACGATCGCGCCGACTACCAACGCGATGCCGGGGACGGCGATGGCCACAATAAAAATCGTTCCGAAGAGGCGATCGCGCAGGCCGGTTATTGCGTCGGGCGTCACGATGCCGAAGTTGTCTTTTTCGCTCGGTTCGAGTTTGCGTCTGACACGCATCAGGAAGCGCGACTCCTCTACTGCGTCGTTGAAGAGTTCGTCAGTTTTCGAGGTCGCGACGAAATAGAGGGAACGTTGCCGAATCAAGCCGCCGTAAGTCACCGAATAGGTCTTCAGCGGCAGGATGATAAAGCTGTCCTGTGGGATACCGAAAACTGTTCCCCTCGCCGTCTCCACGCCGATCACTCGATACGGCAAGCCACGGACGCTGATCTCGTTGCCGACGGCGTTGCCGGCTGGAAACAGTTTGTTGGCGATATCGGCGCCGATGTACGCGACACGGGCGGCGCCTTCGTTTTCCGGGTCGGCGATGAAGCGACCTTCGGCAACGTCGCGATTCTCGATATCAACGCAGTTGGCCGTGGCGCCTGAAACGAAGACGTCTTCGAGTACTTCGTCGCCACGTTTGACTTCGGACGGAGTGCCGCGCGCGCGGGCGCCGACCTTGCCGATGAGCGTGGCGCGTGCTTGCAGGTACTCGTAGTCGTCCATCGTCAGTTCTTTGTTGCGTCGTTGTGCGGCTGCGATGGTGTCAGTGTCTTTGAAGTCCTCAAGCGGGTTGAAGCGCTGGATCGTAAATGACTTCGCGCCGATGCCCGCGATCTTCTCGTCGACGTAACGATTGAATCCTTCGATTAGCGACACGACTACCACGAAGGCAGTAACGCCAACGACCATGCCGAGCAGCGTCAGTGCTGAGCGCAGCTTGTGCGCCCAGATCGCGGCGACAGCTAGTTTTAGGGTTTCGATAAACTTCACAGGGTTACCGTATTAAGCCACAAAAAGGCACAAAACGCACAGAAACAAGTCATCTAAGAATTTCCTTTGAGCCCTGGTGGCCCTATTCCCACCGCAGAGCCTCGATGGGGTTCAGTCGCGCTGCTTTCCACGCCGGCCAGAGGCCGAAGATGATTCCCACCGCCGCTGAGATTCCGACGCCGACACCGATCGCCCACAAAGGAACGTACGCGGGCAGCGGCGAGTATTTGTTCATCAACAGGCTCGCAATCTGGCCCACCGCGAGGCCTGCGAAACCGCCGATTGCCGTCAATACCACTGCTTCGATCAGAAACTGCGACAGGATGTTCAGCTTCGTAGCGCCGACGGCCTTGCGTACGCCGATCTCTTTTGTGCGCTCCGTCACCGACACGAGCATGATATTCATTACTCCGATCCCGCCAATCATCAGCGCTACAAAGGAGATGGACGTCAGCACCAGCGCGGTTGCCCCGGTTAACTGGTTGTAAACGTCCAGCAGCGAATCCTGCGACGAGATGCCGAAGTTGTTAGGCGCGCCCGGCTGCACGCGCCGGCGCCGTCGCAGGATATCGGTGATCTCGTCGATGGCAGGTTTCACAAACGCGCGAGAACGCGGGCGCACGATCACGAAGAAAACACTTTCTGGAAAAGGTCGGTCGGGATAATACTTGTCGTACGTTGTTATTGGAATAAATATCGAGTTGTCGCGCGACTGGCCAAAGAAGTTGCCGAGTGGTTCCATCACGCCCACCACGCGAAACGGATTGCCGTTGATTCTGACGTCTTTATCGACCGCGTCTTCGTACGGAAACAACGCCTGCTTCACGTCAACGCCGATGATCGCGATGTTCGAACGATCCTGCATGTCGATATCTGTAACGAAGCGACCGGTGGCGACGTACTGCGATTGCACAAACTCGTAATAAGGCGTGACGCCAAAAAGGATCGGCGTGTCAGTCTGTTTGTCCTGGTATCTGACCGTGGCAGAGAGCAGGCGATGAATTGGCGAGACGCCGACGATTGAAGGCGCTTCGGTGCGCAGTGCTTCGGCGTCGTCCATCGTCAGGTCTTTGCGGTGGATCTCTTCCGGGCCAGGCGGACGTCCGAAGCTTGGTTCAAACTTGGAGACGAAGATCGTGTTGGAACCGAGCGATTCGATTTGATCGGCGAAGGCCTTGTTGAGACCCTGGATGATCGACACCATAAAGATGACGGTGACGACGCCCACGCTCACGCCAAGGATCGTCAGCGCCGAGCGCAGCTTATTAGCCCGCAAGGTGTCGAACGCCATGAGCGCGGATTCTTTGATATCGTCTAATCTCATATAGGTCCAATAAGTCCTATACCACCTATTCAGCTCTTAGAGCCTCAATCGGATCGAGTCTCGCGGCGCGCCACGCGGGCCACAGTCCGCTCACAATCCCCACCACCGAAGAAACACCAACTCCCAACACCGCCGATGCCACGCTAATCAGCAGCGGAAACCCGATCAGCGCCGCGATCACATACGCCAGGCCAAACCCCGTGATCACCCCAAGCGCGCCCCCAATCGCGGTAACCGTCACCGCCTCGATCAAAAACTGCGTCAGGATATCCTTGCGTCGCGCGCCAATCGCTTTGCGGATCCCAATCTCTTTCGTCCGCTCTGTAACAGACACCAGCATGATGTTCATCACCACGATCCCGCCGACGACGAGCGAGATCGCCGCCACACCGATCGTGACGATGTAAATGTTCGAAGTCGCGGAACCATAAAGATTGAGAAACACATCCTGCGTTTCCAGCGCGAAACCCTCGTCCTCCGTATCGCCCGTTGCATGACGGCGGTTGCGCATGATCGTGCGCACCTGATCTTCCGCGACTTCGAGTTCCTCCGCAGTGTGTACCTGAATAAACGCGACCAGCGAACGCCTGCTGCCGTACGACTTCTGATAAGTCGAATACGGAATATAGACCACGTTGTCGCGCGAGAACCCGAATATCGACCCCAGGGGTTCGAGCACGCCGAGCACGACGTACGGACGTCCGTCGATCCGGATCTCCTGGCCCACCGCCCTGTCGGCAGGCGCATCGTTGAACAGGTTCTTCAGCATGTCGGTACCGATGACGCAGATCTCGCGGCCGGAAGCGCCTTCACTTTCGGTCCAGATACGACCCGCATCGATCGACACACCGTCGATATCAAACATCGCGATCGGATCGACGCCGCGTATGCGCACGTTCTCCGCCTTCTGGTCCGCATACTTGACGGTCTCGATCGCATTCGCCGCCATGCCAACGCGCCAGCACGACGTACAGAGTCGCGCAATCGCTTCCGCATCTTCATGCGTCACGTCTTTGCGGCGGTTGAATTTAATAAACTCTTCGCGCGACTTGATGATCTGTGGGTTCTTGGAAATGGTGAAAACAGTGGAACCCTGGGAAGAGAAGGTTTGCGCTACTGTCTGATCGAGACCCTTGATGATCGTGACCACGGCAATCACCGCCGTAACTCCGACCACGATGCCCACGAGGGTCAACGCCGTCCGCAGTTTGTTAGCGCGCAGGCTGCCGGTAGCAACCCGAAAAGCTTCCCAAATCGCAGTGAAACGCAGAAACATAAGCCACAAAAAGGCACAAAAGGTTCAAAAAACTCAACTGATATTACGCAACAGCCCGGTTTTTGTTTTTTGAGCCTTTTGTGCCTTTTTGTGGCTTTATCTGATTCTCTCGTCTTTCTCGATTAGACCGTCGCGAATTGAGACCACGCGGTGGGCGCGAGCGGCGATGTCATGCTCGTGCGTGACGACGATGATCGTGTTGCCTTCGGAGTGGAGACGCTCGAAGAGATCCATGATCTCCATGCTGGTGTGTGAATCGAGCGCGCCGGTGGGCTCGTCTGCAAGCAGAATTGAGGGATGGTTCACGAGCGCGCGCGCGATGGCGACGCGCTGGCGCTGTCCACCTGACAGTTCGTTGGGTTTGTGGGTCATGCGGTCGGCCAGGTCTACAGCATTCAGCGCCTGCTTCGCCATTTCATGGCGCTGCGAGGCACTGACGCCGCCGTAGATCAACGGTAGTTCGACGTTGTGCAGGGCAGTCGCGCGCGCGAGCAGGTTGAACGTTTGAAACACGAAGCCGACTTCCTGATTGCGGATGCGGGCGAGTTCGTCGTCGTCCATTTCGGAGACGTTCTTGCCGTTCAGCCAGTATTGGCCCTGCGTCGGTGTGTCGAGGCAGCCGATCAGGTTCATCAACGTCGACTTGCCCGAGCCCGATGGTCCAATGATCGCGATGTACTCGCCACGAGGGATATCAAACGAAACTCCGTGCAGAGCGTGTACCGACTCGGTTCCCATCTGGTACGTCTTCCAGATGTTACGCATCGAGATCAGCATCGACGGATCGTGACCGTCGACTTCGACACGAGATCGGACCACGCTCTCGGGCGCGGTCTCGCGCACTGTCTCTAGCTTCGTCTCGCTTTTCGTCTCTTGGGGAGTAATCGTAAGAGTGCTCATCTAGCTGCCCTCGTTTGCGTTGCTGCCTGGTTTTTTGGTTTGACGTTTGACCGTCATACCATCCTTGAGCGTCTTCAGAACGCGACTCGGACCACGCACAATCTCCATGTCTCGCTGCACGCCGCTCATTACCTCGATATCGGCTTCACCCGTGATACCGGTGGTCACTTCGATAAACCTGACTTTGTTTCCTTCCAGGATGTAAACGCCTTTCTGCGCCTTCGGCTTCTCGCCGCCGGGCGACGCCGCCGGAACGCTGGAGGCTACTGAAGCACCAGGCGAAGGAGCCGGTGGCGCTTTCTCGACAATGGCTTCGAGCGGCACGGCGAGCACGTTGTTCTTCGTGTTCGTTGTAATCGTCGCGGTCGAGCTCATTCCCGGGCGCAGTGCATTCTGAATCTCTTCCGGCAAGTCCCTCAGTTCGAGTGTGACCTTGAATTCTTTTGCTTCCTGAACGTTGACGCGATTCGACAAACCACCGGTAGCGTCAGACTTCGCGATCGCCAAAGGATTTCTTTGCGTGACGACAGCTCTAAGTTCTTTCTCGCCCAGGGCGTCAACTTTGATCTTGGCCTCCTGGCCCACCTGAACGTTGTTGATCTCAGTTTCGTCGACGTTTACTTCGACGTTGATCTGCGACATGTCGGCAATGGTCATCAACGGAGTGGTCGATAGACCGGCGACGGCAAACTCCCCTACGCGCGTCGGAATGTCGGCGACGACGCCGTTCAGCGGCGACAACTGTGTGGCCTTTGAACGCTGGCTCTGCTGGCCACGCAACATGGCGGCCTGCTGGCTGGCGCGCATCTCTGACGACTTGATGCTGGTTTGCGCTTCCTTCACGGCGATACGCTGCTGGTTGGCACGCTCGGTCGCTTCTTTCACGGCGATCTTCTGTGCCTCGAGATTCGCATTGGCAGTCTCGAGTGCGATTTTGGCGGTTTCGAAGCGATCGCGAGCGGTATCGTATTCAAACCTTGAAGCGACCCCGGCTTCAATCAGTTCGGTGTAGCGCTTGAGCTCACGTTGGGCAGTAGACAAATCAACCTTGGCTTTGTCCACGGCTGTTTGGAACGAGACGACTTGCTGTCGCGCTGAGGCCACCGAAGCTTCCGCGACGATGAGTGACTGTTGGGCGGCGGTCACTGCGTTACGCGCGTTTTGCACGTCATTGAGTGAAGCTTGAGTGGCGGCCCATTGTGCTTCCTGGTTTGACTGCAACTGCGTCGGGTCCACTCGCACCAGTGGCTTACCCTTGGTGACCATGTCGCCGGCAGTGACGTAAATTTCCTCGATGCGGCCGGGGACCTCGCTGGTGAGCTTAATATAGCGTATCGGGCGTATTTCGCCGGAGGCCGTGACGGTCTGTTTCAGCTCGGGTCTGTTTTCGATCTTTACCGTTATGACTTCCGGCTCATCTTTGCGGGTTGCAATCACGCTGACCACGACCACGGTCAAGAGCACAACCGCCGCTATGACGCCGATTACAATCTTCTTTTTTTTATTTAATGCCATCTTTGGAATTCCTTCTACCTGGGGCCTACTGCTTGAAGAAGTAGCTTTTACGTGGAAACTTATCAAACAGTTTCATTTAAGAGCAAACGCTACGGGCCACATTCCTAACGCCAAAGCCCGTGTTTTATTAACAATCGCGGCTAAAAAAGGAGCACTGAATTGGACGTCTCCTTGGAGTGCGGTGCCTTGGCACCGCTTTCACCAGTGAGACAAAAGCGGTGCCAAGGCACCGCA
>DASVGE010000119.1:0-14301 GCA_036379695.1 Pyrinomonadaceae bacterium
TAGAGCCAGTAGGCGCGCAAAAGTATAGTTTGTCTTCACCTGAGTGTTCTCCTAACTATCCGAAGGTCGTTGGTGACAAGGTTCAATACCGAATGTTGTGCACGCAGGGGGTGCGTAATGTTAGCCGCTTTGACGAGCGCACGGCAATGAAATCTCGGCCGGGCTTATCGTCGACGTGCCGTTGCCGGAGTAATCAGGACGAACACTTCGTCATAGGTTCTATTACCGTCGTTATCCACCACCACCAGGGTCACCTTATAGGTTCCGGGCGCCGCGAATGTGTGCCAGGCGGTTGAAGCCGTGTGGCCCTTGTCGTCACCAAAGTCCCAATGATGGCGGACAATCCTGCCGTCAGGATCTGACGATGCGCGCCCATCGAAAAATAATGCTTCGCCGGCAACGCCCTGATGAGGGCCCACAGCTTTGGCCTGTGGCTCTTTACCAGGGCCTGCGACTGTGACCGTCATCGTCGTCTCGGCTCCTTCGGAGTCACGGTCGATCGCACGAAGCGTAACGGTATAAGTGCCCTCGACCGCATACGTGTGTTTGTGCGTGAGGTTGAGTTGTTTCATGGTTGTAGGGTGATGGGTCCACTCGAATTCATAGTTTGGAGTGCCATCGCCGTAGTCGAGAGTGTACTTGAGAATCGCCGAATCCTTATCTGAGGCGTGGCCCTGAAACTCAAAACTGGATCCGACCTTTCCCCTCGGTTTACCCGTGAGCTTTACCACTGGTAGTTCGTTGATGTGGAAGGCTTCAATTTCCATGATCTTGCTATAGCTTCCCAACGCCTTTCTTACGACGACTCGTATCTTGTTTGTGGTGATAGTGGGGAAGGCAAGCTTGCGCCAGACGTTTCTGTTACCTCTGATAGCTCCGCCGGGCACGTTCCTCCAGGCTCGCCCGTTCCAATACTGCACGTCGAAATCTGTAATGCCTTCCTTTGTGAAAGTCTCGGTTAAGGTCGGCTCGGGCGAGTTCTCGGGGTCGTCCTGAAGTGTGAACACATTGATCCAATTGATGGCCTTTGGACCGTTGAAGTTTATTTCGACCCAATCCGGATATTTATCAGGAGTGGCGTCAACCCAGGCGGCATTGCAGCATTGGTCCCACTGGTTTTGGCTAACACTGTCGATAACATTTTCGGCGGTAAACATATCGGCGAGATCACCGAGCGTAGATGACGCTGTTGCCGTCGCTCCTTCACTATCTTCGGCAACGTTAACGCTTGGCCTGACTTGCGTGGCCGTGAAGTTCAAGTTTGTCAGCTTGGAATTCAGGTTGGTTACAGTCCGGCTCGGAGGATCAAAAGTGAACTCGGCGTCAAAGTTGCCGGCCGCGCGAAGAGATGGGGTGAGAGTGTAAGTGCCGGGTGTCAATCGACTCACGTAATAACGACCATTCGACTCCGTCTCGAGATCGTAAGACGTGTTGTCTGGACCAGTAACGTCAATTTCAACGTCTTTCAGTGGTTTGCCGGCAGTGTCTGTTACCACCCCGCCAAGCGAGGGCCGGCGTATCTTTTCCAGATAAGAGTTGGCCCACGACCTGTCACTCTTACTGTCGTCGGGCGGCGATGTTTCCGCGATCTGTTCGAGCAACGGGATACTCTTCGCGACATCAATTACGATCCGAAATGAGACGCTCGCCTGCCAACGCTCCATGTATGTCGCAGTGAACCTGTAATATCCGTCCTCGAGTAGCCTGGAGTATCTGCCTCTCAGATCGTCGATCTTCACTGAAACACTCTGACCCGGGGCGAGCGTCGCCTTTTCAGGTTCACGTGACAACCAGTAAAGGGTGGGTCCATCGACAGTTGTGGTTATGGGGACACCACCACGGGAATCGCTGACGGTTTCGGGAGTCTCATCAACTATCGAGACGAGCTCGTACGGAATCGAAGTCTCCTCCAGTTTCGAGATGGTTTGAGCGCGGCTGCTCTGGTTGGTCAGAGTGAACACGACCGAAACGGTCTCGCCAAGAACGTATTTTGATTTCGGCTTACCAGTGGCAGAGTCCACTGTCTTAACTTCAAACCTGAATGGCATGGAAGATCGCTGACGAGCGGAGGCTGTTAGCCCGCCTGCGACAAGTAACAGCGAGCAGAGAATGAAGGCGGCGCGGCCCCGGTTCTTGATTAGCAACGAGTCCATAGTTATAGAGACGACTGGCGCGAGGCCAGCCCAGGAAAAAACTGGTGTCATTGGAACTTCCCGGTGTGTAGAAGCGAACCTGACCCTGGCATCAAGGGCGTAGTCGGACCAGGTGTGTCAAGAGCGGGTTGGATGCGCAGCGGTTGCACGCGGTTGTTTTGGTAAGGGCTGTGAAAGAAGAGACACGAAGAAGGTTGGTTTCACTGGACTCTATTATCACCCTGACCAATTGCCCATCAAAGTTAACAGAGACTTAGCTACTCATATCGTCCAAACCCATGATATAAACCGCCATGCCGTGCAACCATGCTGTACGGTTTGGATCGCGTACCACCCTCGTTGCCCAGTTAATTAGACATAACTCGGTTGTAACTCCCGATCGCCCTCCCGCCCATTTGGCTTTAGCGCCAGTGGGAATTCCAGTCCCAGATCATAAATGTATGCAGTTCGTTTCGACCTGCTTACTACGTCATCAACGCTGTTCGCCAGTCACGTTGAGGTATGGCTGACGGACCACTGCACAGGAAGGGGCAAATAGATGAAAAAATCGAGGTTCGGAGTTCTTACCAAAGCGCTGACTGCATTTTCCGCCGGATTAATAGTACTGACGATTTCACTAACGACCGCAACGATGACGCCGCTCAGTGAAGGATTCGAAGCCGGCGGCAAGACTTCCTACGCGGCCGCGAACGTAACGCTGGGCAGCGGGTCGTGGTTCATGGACGAGGCGCTCACGGGCAATCTCTCCACTGACAGAAAGACAGGCGCGTTTTCCGCCCGCATTCGGGAGGCCGGTCGTGTGCGCATGAACTTCAATAAGACCGGCGCCGGAACGGTTTCCATCCAACACGCAGTGTTCGGCAGCGATGCTTCCAGCACTTGGCAATTATGGTCGTCAACAAACAATGGGAGTACCTGGACTCAAGTCGGTACGACCGTGACGACCAGTTCGACGACACTTCAGACCGCAAATTTCACTGTCAACAACGGCAACGCCATTCGCTTCGAGATCAGGAAAGTCTCCGGCGGCGCCAACCGCGTCAACATTGACAACGTACAGATCGGCGATTTCTCGAGTCCGACTCCGACTCCTACTCCGACAACCAGCGAACACCTCACGATGGGAAACCCGAGCAACGCGGTTACCGACGTAGCGCAGCCTAACAACTACCTAATGGAGAAGCTGCAGTACTCGCTCTCTTACAGTCGTGATAACGGTGGGCCAAACTGGGTCAGCTGGCACCTTGACACCTCGTGGTTGGGAAGTACGCCACGCCAGGATGATTTTCGCGCCGATACGACGCTCCCAACCGGCTGGTATCGAGTCCAGGCGACGGACTATTCCGGCTCAGGTTTTGATCGAGGTCACATGTGCCCGTCCGCAGATCGCACCATCACTGTTACCGCCAACTCTGCGACGTTCCTGATGACCAACATGATTCCGCAGCTTCCGGCCAACAACCAGGGGGTGTGGGCCAATCTGGAAAACTACAGCCGCAGCCTGGTTTCACAAGGCAACGAGCTGTACATAATTTCCGGGGGGCAGGGCTTGCGGTTCTTCATCGCTAATGGTCATGTAGCCGTGCCTGCGCAAACGTGGAAGGTAATCATCGTATTGCCCGTTGGCAATAACGATGTTTCACGAGTGACTACATCGACGAGGACCATTGCCGTAGTCGTCCCGAACTCAGGAACGATTAACAGTGACTGGCGAACGTACCGAGTGAGTGTGGATCAGGTCGAGGCCATTACGGGCTACGACTTCTTTTCCAACGTGCCCTCTGCCATCCAGAACGTAATCGAAGGACAAGTCGATAACCAATAGACTCGTTTCAAAAACCTTTTCCACAGATTACACAGATTACAAAAACAATCTGTGCAATCTGTGGATGGTTTGTCATGCTACGCCGCGAAACTCATGCCGACTTCGTAGGTGCCCGGTGTCGTGCGAAAAGCGATATTGAGTCGATTCCAGCCGTTGATTGATATGACGGCCAAAGTCAGATTCACCAACTCTGCTTCACTGAACTGTGCCCGCGCCTGCTCGTAGACGTCATCAGGAACGTCTTTGTTGCTGAGGGTGGTGACAGCCTCTGCCCATGCAAGCGCCGCACGTTCGCGCTCTGAATAGAACGGGCTCTCGCGCCACGCTTCGAGCAGGTAAAGCCGTTGCTCGGTTTCGCCGGCTGCTCGTAGATCTTTGGAGTGCATGTCCAGACAGAATGCACAACCGTTAATTTGAGAGACACGAAAGAACACAAGCTCGAGCAAGTTCTTCTCCAGCCCGCTTTGTGACAGCGGTTTGTGCAATCCATACATCGCTTTCACTACGTTTGGTGCCGTCGCCAGAAAATCCAATCTTTGTTTCATTGCTTCTCCTCTTAATTATTAAATGCGTCGAATCGGCGCTTCTATAACTAAGACGAAGCTAAAGTGAATTTGTGACGGAGGAGAGTCGTCGAAGTTTGTGAGGATTGAGGATCGTGTAGAGAGCCGTGATTGAGTTGCCGTCGGTCTCAAACGAGACAGTTGCGAGGGGAGCGCCATCCAGATACATGGCGAGACCAGATTCGCCGTTGATCGTCAGGATTTCCTGTCGCAGTCGAGGGCCCAGTTTTTTGGCAAGCAGTAGATACAGACGGGCAATGCGCGGACGTCCGTGAACAACTTTACGCGCCGCCGGAACCACTCCACCACCATCGCTCGTAAGAGTCGCATCTTTGGCGAAAAGCGATAGTAACGTGACATCATCTCCGGCATCCGCTGCCGCCATGAATTGATCAATGAGCAAACGGCGAGCGGCGTCGCTGGCTTTGAACCGGGATTGCTCAGTTCGAACTCTTTGACGCGCACGATGCACCACTTGCCGGCAGGCGGCCTCACTCTTGCGCAGTATGTTCGCAATCAGTGGATACGCACAATCGAACACGTCGTGCAGCAGGAACGCCGCGCGCTCAACCGGCGTCAACCGCTCGAGCAGCACCATAAATGCCATCGACAGATCGGATCTCGTTTCGAGCTCTTCTTCCGGAGTAGGCGAAGTGCTGGCAATGAGAGGTTCCGGTAACCACGGCCCTATGTACTTGTCTCGTTCAACTGTCGCCTTGCGCAGCTTATCAATCGACAGTCTGGTCACAACGCTGACAAGCCAGGCTTCGGCCGATCGAATCTCTTTCGCGTCGGCCTGATGCCAGCGTAAGTAGGTCTCCTGAACAATATCCTCCGCATCCGCCGTCGTTCCGATCATCCGATAGGCGATGCCAAAAAGCCGCCTTCTGAGTTCTTCGAACACGGCGACACGTCCAGCTGGGTATACAGCAGCCACCCCGGTATTATCCCTCTTTTGAGAAGACGGGCAACCTGTTGATTTGTGACATTGAAATTATGATTGATAAACAAAGTGGCGGAGATGCGTGACGTTTCAAGCACCTCCGCCAGACAGTTTAGAATGCGGACTAATCCGTGGTTACTGATCTTCGTTGATTTTCACCGCCCCGGGCCGACGCCGGCAGCGTGCTGCCCGCGTAACACTGCACCGCGGAATGCGTGAACGGCAAGGTCTCAATCACCGCACAGAAGTTGTACTTGCCCTCCTGTTGCACTCCGAAGAGGAACCGCAGGTTGATGGTGTTCCCTGGATTCAGCGGCGCCGCCAGCGTCACCGTTCCCGCCGACATGCTGCTGTTGAATCCACCTCCGTTCGCCTGTGTTGGTGGTTGCTCGAGCGTCGTGCCGCGCACTGTGGCCAGCCCGCCTCCGCTCAACGGAACCACAACTGAGCCCGACGACCGCGGCCGCAGATCCGCTGCAACACCAGACGCGGGGAACGTAGTCAGGTGAATGATGCGGAAACGCAACCGGTTGATCGGCGCGCCAGTCGAGTTTGTGAACCGGCGTCGAATATCAATCGTGCCGAACGTCGAATTATTAGGCGGATCCGAAGCCAGGTTGCGTACGTAGTTTGGCGACGCACTTGCTGATACAAGCGGATCGAGCAAAGCAACCGTCAGCGGCGTACCCTGGATCAGGTGGCCCGGACTGAAGAGATTTTCCGGACCAGGTGCACCGAGTCGTTGTCCGCCGCCGGCGCTCGTGCCGTTGGTATCTACAAACCGGAAGTCCGCAGAGTTGTTGTTTGTGTCTTGCGGCACACCTGCTCCCACTCCACTCGTCGGAATGTTTCGATACCAACTGTAGTCGATCGAGAACGGAACGATCGCAGGTATGCCGGTGCCTTCCTTGAACATCACGTTCGCTTCGCTGGTTGACCCAACCGCATCGAGACGATTTGCCAGATTGAAATTCACCGGGTTGGACGTGCGGAACAACGCAATGCCCGCATTGTCGACAATATTCAAGGTATACGTGGCGTCGCCATTAGCGGTGACACCGGAGCCCGCTGGATAACTCGCGAGCGTATAACCGAGACTGTTAACGCCGAGGAAATGTCCGCGCGCGGGAATGATGGTGCCGTTTGGAATCACAAAGCGTGCCACTCCGTCGGAAGCCACAACGGCGTATCCACTCGAGCCGTCGTTCGCCTGCACGTTGATGGCATTGTTGCTGTTGTTATAGACCTCGATAAACTCGTCGTTCGCGCCGTTTGGACCACGCAGGCGAAGCTCGCTGATGATCAGACTCGTTCCACCCGGAATCGGAGTGGCGGCGGGGGTCGGCGTTGGAGTCGGCGCCGCGCACGTTCCAGAGCCGCCTTCAGTGTCGCCGGAAATCAGGAACACATCGCTGCCGCCAACGGGCAATGCTTCGGCGACGAGGGCCAGTGAATAACATCCCTTCTGTTGAATGCCCATCTGGAAGTTGAAGCTGACGCCGACGCCGTCCGGAAGCGGATTGATCAGGTTGACGAGGCTGCCGCGGATGCTGCTGTTGACGCCGCCGCCGTTGGGCTGTAACGGTGGCTGATCGAGATCGGTGCCTTCAGCTACAGCCACGCCGCCGCCGGTTAGCGGGACCACGGTCGCGAATGACGTCATTGGTCTAAGATCGGCCGTACCAGCCGGGGCAGGGAACGTCGTCAGGTTGATGATGCGAAACCGCAGTGTCGTAAGTGTTGCACCGGTATTGTTGGTATAAGTGCGTCGAATCGAGAGCTTGCCGAAAGTCGCATTGTTTGCCGGGTCGCTCGCAGGATCTTTCACAACGTTTGGCGAAGCATTGTCGGGCTGTGCCGGATCAACCGCTGAATCATTGATGTTGTTGCCCGCG
This sequence comes from Pyrinomonadaceae bacterium, assembly GCA_036379695.1. Classification (GTDB taxonomy): domain Bacteria; phylum Acidobacteriota; class Blastocatellia; order Pyrinomonadales; family Pyrinomonadaceae; genus PSRF01. The sequence goes on from DASVGE010000119.1 coordinate 7,380, forward strand.
TCGCGTGCGCCGCCGAGATTTTCCGGTCCAGGCGCGCCGAGTCGCTGACCCGCGCCGGCACTGGTGCCGTTTACATCGACGAAAATGAAGTCAGCCGAGTTGTTGTCCGTGTCTTCAGGTAGACCAGCGTTGCCGCCGAGGATTGGTACGCGACGCACGAAGCTGTAATTGATACTGAACGCAACTAGCGGCGGAAGACCAACACCTTCACGATAGACCGTGTTGGCCTCGTTGCTGGAACCCGCGGCATCGAGGCGGTTGGCGAGCACGGGAGCGTTTGTCGAACTGAACACAGCAATGCCCGCGTTGTCGGCAATGTTGGTGGTCCAGGTTGCGTCGGCGGTGGCCGTAGTTGAATTGCCCGCCGGGTAATTGGCAAGCGAATAGCCCGCGGAATTGGCGCCAAGATAATGACCGCGCCCCGGGATGACGGTGCCATTCGGAATAAAGAAGCGCATCACGCCATCCGACGCAAACACGCCATAGCCGGACGAGCCGTCAGTGGCGGTAACAACGTGGGCGGAGTCGGTATTGTTGTAGATCTCGATGAACTCGTCGTTGGCCCCGTTTGGACCACGGAGTCGGAATTCGCTGATTATTAAAGGGGAATTAGCAGTACGGCCAGGGGTTACAAATAAGAATACTGCAGCGCAGGATATAAGCGTTAGGGATAGAGCCTTGACATATTTCGAGGGTAACACGGTAGGGGACGAACGCATCGGCTTCTCCTTAAGTTTTAGTAATGAATCAAAATATTAGAGCGAGATCGGCGGCGCGTTCGGAAGTATCGGCTTCTCTAACAGGTTGCCATCGCGCCTCAATTCAACACGCGCAGTTTCGTCTCGTTTTGGACCATTGAATGACGGACCAGGACAAGAAGAGTTAGCCACAAAAAGGCACACAAGGCGCAAATGAGTTTAGGTGACCCTTAACTCTTTAATCACTTTTGCGCCTTGTGTGCCTTTTTGTGGCTAACTCTTCTTGTGCCGTTGCCGTAAGATGAGGTCCAGATATTCCTGCAGGAAAGCCCTGTTCCGTCTCCAGGTATCCGGGTGGTGCCGGTTGAAATAGTTCTGCCTGAGCGCAATCTCCAGCTCTGATTGCGCGTGAGGCGGCAGATGTGGAGGTGCAGTTGGACTGAAAGAAGTGATCGGGGTTTGCGACTATGAAACAACTTCTCTTTTCCGTTGTTTTAATCATACTGACTTCCGGCTCTGGTCAAGCACAAGGCTGGCGAGGCATCGTTCCACTGCGAAGCAACTGTGAGTCGGTGAAAGGTCTTTTGAAAGTGGATCGGTGCACGGCCGGCACTTATCTGATCGGGGAAGATAATGTATCGATTTCTTTTTCCGATGGCAGCTGCGAGACGGGCTGGAAGGTATCGCCAGGCACAGTCTTGTCCTTCTATGTTCACACGCGGAAAAAAGCAAAGTTTACTAGTCAGTATCCTGATTCGAGCAACTTCGTAAGGTCCCGCGATTCGCTATCGCAAGACGTGGTGTACTATGAAAACCAGGGAGATGGCGTGACAGTTGCAGTTTTGAAGGACGGGACCATCGCTCATACTTTTTATGGACCTTCATCGAAAGACCTCGCGCTGAAGTGCGATAACGAGATAAGTCAGGAACCTCCCTTACCGAAGGGGGCAATGAAATTTGACCAGTTTGGGTTCCTGGAAAAAAGTGAAGAGGAACGTCGCCTGAGCAACTTCGCAACCCTAATGAGTGGTTGGAGCGAAGCGACTGGCTATATCATCGGCTACACAGGTAAAGGAGGAGGTGAGGATGGTTTAAGTCGCGCTTACAGAGTAAAGGATTTTGTAATTAAGTCTGGTGTGAGCCAATATCGGCTCATCGTTTTGATTGGCGCACCCAGAGAAGAATCGACTGTTGAGTTATGGTGGATAAATTTTCCAAGGCCTCCGCGGTAAGTAATGCTTCCGAAGAACCAAAGAGTGGTAACAGCAAAAGAGTTCGACAAGGCGTTCAAAGAGGAAGCGCTCATTGCCGAATTTTCATCTTCGAAGGATGAGGAAGCCTACGAGAGAAGAGATGCGAAGCTCATTCGCCTGATTCGGAAAGAGATCAGGCAACATTTTGGCCGCAACGAGAAAAAGCAGCCATACGTTCTCGACGATTGGTGGCCTGACCACACGCGATTCATCGACGCCACGCCCGCGCATTGTACCCCGGCTTTTCTAATGGCCCTGCGCCAACTCCTGAACAATGATCACAAAGATTTTCGGATCCAGATTTGTGTTTACGAAGATGTCATGGAGGGCACGACCTATATCGGTTCGATGGCCCTATACCGGGACCGCGTCCTCATTGAGAAAAAATTGCACGCCTTATTTCACAGACAGAATCTGATCTGAAGAACGTTCTTAGAATCTAACGCCGACACCCAGGTTAAACTGAAAATTGTGGGTGGTGCCGAGACGCTGAGCGAACAATCCCTGACCAACGACATTATTTCCGAAAGGGATGATTACGTCGCCCGCATCGACCCGCAGGACGAGGTGACGATTAGGATAGACTTCGGCAACGGCGCCGACGTCCAGCGCAAACCGAGACTGCTCGCGGTCGTTGACGACAAAGTTGGTCTGAAAGCCCGGTCTTGCTTTTGCGAAGACACCGACGTATTTGAAGCGTTTTCCAGCCTTGACTCCGAATAGGCCCTGTGTTGCGTAAGCTGGTCCTTCGTCCGGAAGGAAGAAATTCACTTCGCTCTCTAATGCGAGGTGGTTACTGAGATTGTAGGTGAACCTGCTGCCCGCACCCCAACCATATCCCAGCTCACTACCACCAAAGGAAAAAATCTGCCCACCGATCTCGTAGGTTGGAACTTTCTCGGCATCAGAAATGGTCCTGGTCTGCGCCTGCGAAACGAGGCAGCTGAAACACAGCAGTAGCGAACTCAATGCGACGATGAAGAGTCTTTTGGGCATAGTGGTTTCTCCGAGTGGTTGCTGAGATAACAAACTCAGTATTGGCAATCGGAGTGCCCATCGCTGATCAGGTTGTTTTTTGCGGTTTGAGATTTGGCGTTGCAGTGTTACGACAACAGATGGTGAAGTAATCCGGCACGTGGTCCAAATTTAACTTCGCCGCACACACATCATTTCTTATAAACGGCAATTCCCCAGAAATTAATGTCGGGGGGCAGGCTGTTCCAACGGTCGAACGCGTGCGAATCATCAGATTTGTATCGCAACTTGTAGTTCCCCGGAGGCAGAGTGATTGTCACATCAACTTTCCTGTTCTTGCCCGCACCGCCGGCATGTGCAGTCTTCGCCTCTTGCATCTCCCACATACGTGACCCTTTGTCGACGTCTTCGATCCAGCCGTAGTCAAACATCTCGCCGCCCTGACCTTCGCCGATCGCGAAAATACGTACCTCCTGACTACTCGCCAGACTAAACGCTACGCTCTTATCTTCGTTATCGAGCACCTGAACGATCTGCGCGATCACTGGCAGCTTCAACAGATCGTCGGGCATCGGCTTGGAATAGACCTCGCCATACATTTTCATCAGCGGCGCGGCCTCGGGTGCGCGTCCCACGCTTTGATAGATCCTGAGCTTTGTAACCAGATCTGTGCGGTAAACATCGGCGTAAGGTTTAGCCGCTATCGCGTTGAGCTGGTTTTTCAATTCTGCAACCGGAGCGTTCCAACTAAGCTCGGGAATACTCTCGCCGAATTTCTCCGGAAAGACGAAGGTCTTCAAAAAAGCCATGCCTACCGGAGAACTCAGGGCATTACCCGCGCCGAGATCTGTCGGGCGGCTGAGATTGTCAGAGTTGGCCATGATGATGAACGTGATGTTTTGCTCGGGCACTTTCAGAATAAAAGATGAGTTGCCGGTCCAGTAGCCGTAATGCCAGAGCAGCTTCGTGCCTTTGTAGGTCTGCGTAAACCAACCTAAGCCGTAGGGAAGCGACTCGCCCTTCGTTGAAACAGTAGGCGTGAAAGCGAGTTGTTGAGTTTCCTTTTTGAGAAACTTGTTTTGATCGATCGCAATGTCATACTTCGCCATATCGAGAACTGTTGAGATCAATCCGGCGGAAGTGCTGAAGCCCTGCGGGTACTTTATTTTCGTGATCTTGGATTCGCGATCGAGTGCATACGGTTGAGCCAGTATTTTCGAGACCTTGTCGAATCTTTGCTGATGCTTTTCGGTAATGATCGCTCTGCCCAGTGGCGACTGGTGCGCATGAACCAGCTTCCAGGCGCCGTCTTGTTTGTTCCAGAAGAATGAGCTCCGCCACGGGCCTTCGGTGCGCTCGTGCCCATTGGCAGGCGTGAGGGTTGTGCTCGCAAAAAAGGTGGTGATGGCGCTGTCGCCGTAGACCGCCGCCTCGACGTTGTTGACTTCCATCTTTACTTTCAAATGCGCTTGGAATGCCGCCTTCAACTCAGCCGCATCAATAAAAGGAGTTAGAAAACCACCGTCGCCCCAAAAGCGCGTTTGCTGTGGTGCGAGACGCTGCTGAATCTGGTCAACGTTGCCGGAATTGAAGCCCGCAATGATGTCCATAAGTGCGGCTTTCACTTCGGTCTCTGCCGCCTGGCCCGCGGCGTTTGGTGATTTCGTGCTGACCATTGTGGGCACGTTCGGCGCAGTCTCATTCATGCCGAGAGGATCGAGAATGTTTGCTATTAAAAGTTCTGCGAATGATTTGCCGGTTGCCCGTTCAACCACTTTATCCAGTTCGGCGAAGCGATTGCCGTTATAGCGGTACTGCTCGCCGGGATTTCCTTCGGACGTGTGGGAGAACAAGTGTCGCACTCTGATGACGCTATCGCTCTCGAGCGTGATGCCGTACTTTGAAACCGGATCGTCGAGCTTGATCTTTCCGTCCTGGACCAACTGCATCAGAATCGTGGACGCAAACGTTTTGGTGAGCGAAGCGAGGTGGTAGGCGGTATGTTCGGTTGCAGGGATCTTGTTCTCGACATCTGCATAACCGAATCCCTTGGCCCAGATCACTTTTTGATTTTTGACGATGGCAGCGGAGTAAGCGGGTATCTTCAGCTCCTGTCGCAGACTCTCGAGCAGTGCTTCAAAGCGAGCAATCCGCTCGATTGGGTCCGTGGTATGCGCGCCTGTAGCCGGGACAAATGCCTGCGCCACAACGGCCACCGTGAGAATGAGTGCGACTAAGTTGGGTGCTTTGAACTTCATAAGAATCTTTCCTTTATTGATGCCACGGGCTTGCCCCGTGGAGCTTCACGTTAGCAGCTACAAGGCCCAAACCCCCAAACATCAAGATGCCACGGGCTTGCCCCGTGGAGTCTCACGTTAGCAGCTACAAGGCCCAAACCCCCTAAAATATCAAGATGCCACGGGCTTGCCCCGTGGAGTCTCACGTTAGCAGCTACAAGGTCCAAACCCCCAAACCTCAAGATGCCACGGGCCTGCCCCGTGGAGTCTCACGTTAGCAGCTAACAAGGACCAAAACCCAAAATACCAAGATGCCACGGGCTTGCCCCGTGGAGTCTCACGTTTGTGGCTACATAGCTGCGAACGTGAACCTCCACGGCACAAGGCCGTGGCATCCGACCGAGGTGTTTTGGTTTGACTTAGCAGCAAGCGTGAACCTCCACGGGACAAGCCCGTGGCATCCGACCGAGGTGTTTTTGTTTGACTTAGCAGCAAGCGTGAACCTCCACGGCACAAGCCCGTAGCATCCGACCGAGGTGTTTTGGTTTGACTTAGCAGCAAGCGTGAACCTCCACGGGACAAGCCCGTAGCATCTCTCCTGCTTTATGCAAAGTGATTTATAGCGACTCAATGGTTCACGGCTTCGGCTTTGCCTTTACCTTTACTTCCGCATCGACGTTCACCTCAACGTCCACATTTACGTCTACGTCAGGATCATCTTCCTTCATTTTGACCCGTTTACCCATCTTCAGCTCGCGGAGATCCAACGCCCAGCGCGCCTGTTTACGCACCTTTGCGTCTGGGTCATTCAAAGCACTACGCAGAGGCTCAACAGCGCGCGCGTCGCCCTTTAGTCCCAAAGCCCAGGCCGCCTGCGAACGCACGTCGGCACTTGGATCTCTTAGCGCCACAATGAGCGCGGCAACGGCGTTTGCATTTCCTTTCAGACCAAGAGCCCACGCCGCTTGCGACCGTACCTCGTCATGGCTCGCCGTCAACGCCATCGCAAGAGGCTCGACTGCACGATCGTCACCCTTGAGACCAAGAGCCCAGGCCGCTTGTGACTGCACCTTCTCGTTTTGATCCTGCAACGCGACTATCAAAGGCTCGACTGAACGTTCGTCACCTTTCAACCCCAAGGCCCAAGCCGCCTGGGAACGCACCCGCGCGTCCGCGTCTTTCAGAGCCGCACTCAGTGGCTCCACGGCGCGCTGGTCGCCTACCAATCCCAACGACCAGGCTGCCTTCTCGCGCACTCGCGCCTCAGGATCTCTGGTCGCGGAAATCAACGGCTCTACCACACGGTCATCACGAATCAGTCCGAGAGCAAACGCAGCGTTTTCGCGTGCCTGCCACGCACTACTCCGCAGCGCGCCTACAAGTGGCTCGACAGCTTCACGGCCAATTTGCGACAAGGCCACCGCGGCCATTTCACCCGGCGTTGTCTTATCCATTCCGCGGCCGCGCCAGTTTCCTTTTTCTTCGCAAACCGGCTGGTCGACAGCGGTCTCGTCGCTAAGCAGTTGGATCAACCCCGGGATCGCGGCCACGGCGCGCGCCTTACCCAACCTGCAGGCGGCTTCGGCACGTTCCCTGGCATCTGCTGAAGCGAGCTTTTGGATGTTTGCCCTGGTATCGTTTGAGGTCTGTTGCTGGACGACGCTATTCGTATTCAGGGCGCCGACCCCATAAAACGTACAACCCACTACACAAAAGATGGTCGCGGCAACGAATGACAATATTCTCATGATGCTCCTCG
>DASVGE010000120.1:0-6097 GCA_036379695.1 Pyrinomonadaceae bacterium
TTCTACAACGAATCGGGTGACGTGCTCATCGCTCCGTTCGGCGATTTTGAGAGCAGCAGCGACCTGCGCGACGCGCTCGCGTCAGTGATCGGTCGTTACTCGCAGTACAGCGCGAACCTCGTTTACGACGCCAGTGGACAACTGCAATCGGTCGGCACACCAACCGAGCGTGCGTTTGCCACCCAGGAGTACGAAACTTACTTCCAGGACTCCTGGCGCATGCGTCCGAACTTCACGTTGAACTACGGCGTGCGCTGGTCCACGTCGACTCCGGTGTATGAGAAAAATGGTCTCCAGGTTGTTCCAAACATCAACCTGACTGACTACTTCAACCAGCGCGTCCAAAGCTCCTTCAACGGCGTGCCGTTTACCGACCCAATCACTTTCGTCCTGGGCGGCAAGACGAACAACGCTCCTGGCTACTACAAGCAGGATTGGAACAACTTTGCGCCGGCAGTCTCTTTTGCCTGGTCGCCTGATTTTGGCGACAACACGTTCGGACGTATCTTCGGACGCGAAGGCAAGAGCGTGGTTCGCGGCGGTTTCCGTATGACTTACGATCGCATTGGCAGCCAGCTGGCCGTCAACTTCGATCTCAACAACCTGGCCGGATTCACTTCCGCTAAAAACATCAACGCCAACACGTTTGATGTGATCGATGGAGAACTCGGGCCTCAGTTCGGCGGTGCGAACCCCGATGTTCGTAACCTGCCCTTCCCGGGCCAGAGCCCAATTCCGGGTACGTTGAACTTCCCGTTGACCGTTCCTTCTGACGAAGATCAACGCATCGAAGTCTCGCTGGACCAGGGCATTACCACGCCGTACAACTACAGCTTCAACTTCTCCTACGGCCGCGAACTCGGCAAAGGACTGACGTTTGAAGCCAGCTACGTAGGACGCTTCGCACGCAGCCTGCTCGCTTCGCGCGATATCATGCAGCTCAACAACATTCGCGATCCGCAATCGGGAATGACGTACTACGAAGCCATCAACAGACTGGTCGATTTCCGTTATGCGAACCGTGAAATCACGTCGATACCGGACATCGCCTTCTTCAACAACTTCTTCCCGTTCATGCCCGACTGGTGGGGTGACGCCAGCTTGACGCCGACGCAGGCAGCCTACGCTTTCCTCGCGCCGGAAGCTCTCGGTGGCGCCGACATCATCGACTACACGTTCCTGCAGTTGCTCTGGGACGACAGTCCAAACTGCACGACGTGCCCGTTCGGCGGTGGACCGGCAAGAATCAACAACCTGTTCTATCAACCACAGTTTGGAGCGCTCTCGGCGTTCTCGACTATCGCCAGGTCAAACTACAACTCGTTGCAACTCAGCTTGCGTCAGCGGCTGCGTGACGACATCACGTTTGACTTCAACTACAGCTACGGCCATTCACTCGATAACGCTTCGGGGTTGCAGTCTTCGGGCAGCTACGGCGCGGCGTTTATCGTCAACGCGTTGTCCCCGGATGACAACTACGCCACTTCGGATTTCGACGCCCGGCACATCATCAATGCCAACTGGGTAGTCGGACTTCCGTTCGGACGTGGTAAGCGGTTCTTCTCGAACGCGAGTGGTTTTGTCGAGCAGGCCTTCGGCGGCTGGTCCACTACCGGAATCTTCCGTTGGAACAGCGGGCTTCCGATCAGTGGCGCACCGTTCGATTGTTGCGTTTGGGCGACGAACTGGAACGTTCAATCGAATGGTGTTCGAGTTCAGCCCGTTCAGACGTCGATCACAAAGACCGGCGAGAACGGAACGCCGAACCTCTTCACCGATCCGCTGGCTGCGTATCGCAGCTTCCGGCCGGCGCGTCCAGGCGAAGTGGGCGATCGTAACGTACTTCGTGGTCAGGGATACATCTCGCTCGACATGGGCCTCTACAAGTCGTTCAAGATGCCCTGGGAGGGTCACGCACTGCAGTTCCGTTGGGAAGTCTTTAACGTCACCAACACTCAGCGGTTTGACGCTCTCACGATCTCAGACCTGAGTTTGGGAGCCGATCCATTCCTTGGCGGGAACCCGGCCTCCGACTTCGGACAATTCACCTCAACTCAGACGCCTCTGAACGAAACCAAAGCCGGACGCGTAATGCAGTTCGCGCTACGGTATACGTTCTAAGGCTTACAAATCCATCCACAGATTTCACAGATTTGTGCAAAGTAACGCCGCTTCGTTAACTCAAAACGAAGCGGCGTTGCTGTAAGCTGCCGGTGCCGAAGTTTAGCAACAGCCCAGTGTGATAACCGGTAACTTTCAAATAGTTGATCAGTTGAGACTCTTCTGTGGAACTGAGTCGATTCAGAGCCTTCACTTCAACAATCACACCATCAAAACAAATAAAGTCAGGGCGATATTTGTTCTTCAGAAGATGTCCTTTGTAAAGGACAGGAAAGGCCAACTCCCGACTGAACGGTATTCCACGATTTTTTAGCTCCAAAGCAAGCGCTTCCTGATAGACTGCTTCGAGAAAGCCACAACCCAGTTGGCAATGAACTTCCATAGCAGCTCCAATGATTTTATAGGTGCGAGGATCGCGCGATGTGAGGTTCTCCATAATTGAACTCCTAAGGTGAATTTAGGGTTGTGGGCTTGATTGTCTCATAAATCTGCGTAATCTGTGGATAACGATGCTTCAGTTCCTGAACATCTCCAACATAGCTCTAATCGATGATATGCAGGTTGAGTTTGAGAGTGGTCTCAATCTGCTCACGGGGGAGACTGGATCCGGGAAGTCGATCATTGTCGATGCGCTCGGTGTGCTGATTGGGGGCAGGTTCACTAGTGAACTGCTCAAGTCAGGAGCTGAGCGCGCTGCGATCGAGGGGCTCTTCTCTGTGGCTGCAAATCCGGATCTGGAAGTCCTGCTCGAGAATGCGGGGCTCGGCGTGACTAATGAGTTGATCATACGTCGCGAGCTCTCTGCCACCGGGCGCAACAAGATCTTCATCAACAATCAACTCGCTACACAGTCGCTGCTTCGCGATCTGCGCCCGTTCCTGGTCGACATTCACGGGCAGGGTGATCAGCAGACGCTGTTCAATCCGGAAACGCATCTGGAGATACTCGATGCTTTTGCAGGTAACACGGCGCTGCGGGTTGAAGTCGCCGAGGCGTACCAGCGCTGGACTGTAGTGCGACGCGAGCTCGATTCGTTGCGGCATGATGAAGCGGAAAAGTTTCAACTGGTCGATACGTTGAAGTTTCAGATTGCGGAACTCGAGCGCGCGCAGTTGGCGATTGGCGAGGATGAACGACTGGAGGAAGAGCGACGCCGGTTGGCGAACGTGGAGAAGTTGACGGAGCTTTGCCAGTCGAGTTACAGCCGCATTTACGAGGACGACGATGCGGCGGTTGCGCGCGTGCGACAGACATTGAAAGACGTGGAGGAACTCGCGGAATACGATTCGGGCTTTCGCGATTATCTCGAAGGACTGGAATCGGCGCGCGCAGTGTTGGAAGATCTTTCTTTCACGTTGCGCGATTTCTCGGATCGATTGGAGTTTTCTCCGTCGCGATTGGCTGAGATCGAGGACCGGCTCGCCGAGCTTTCGCGGTTGAAGCGCAAGTATGGGGGATCGATCGCGGCTTCACTCGAGCATCTCGCACGCTCCGAGGATCGTTTGCGACAGATCGAGACGTCCGACGAACGCGAACGCGAATTGAATGCCGAACTGGCTGCGGCGCGTGAAAAGTACCTGGCGCTTGCCGGCAAGCTGCACAAGGAGCGTGTACGTGCGGCGAAGAAGTTTGAGCAGGCGGTGGAAAAAGGAATCGCGGAAGTAGCAATCGACAATGCACGCTTTCAGGTGCAGGTGTCGGACGACGTCGAGGCAGCAGGACAGAAAGGCATCGATCACACTGAGTTTTACTTTTCGGCAAACGTCGGCGAGGAGGTTAAGCCGCTCGCGCGCGTTGCCTCGGGTGGCGAGGCGTCGCGTCTGATGCTGGTGCTGAAGACGGTGGCGAACGGATCTCAGTTTCCGCGCACCATCGTGTTTGACGAGATCGACACGGGTATCGGTGGGCGCGTCAGTGAAGCAGTCGGGCTGAAACTCAAAAAGCTTTCGCAGACGAATCAGGTGTTGTGCGTCACGCACCAGCCGCAGATCGCGCGCTTTGCGGACAGCCACCTCGTCGTGCAAAAGGAAGCATTGAAGGGACGCACGCAAGTCAGCGTCGGACGCCTCGATAAAGCAGGCCGCGTTGAAGAACTCGCACGCATGCTCACCGGCGCCGAAATCACCGACAGCGCCCGCCGCCACGCGAAAGAGCTATTAAAATAGGTCTGATAGGACTTATACGACCTATGACCTATATTTGTCTTTATGAGCACTGAACCAAACAAAGTCATTTATTCCATGGTCGGCGTCAGCAAGTTTTACGACAAGAAGCCGGTCCTCAAAGATATCTATCTCTCCTATTTCTACGGCGCGAAGATCGGCGTGATCGGCTTGAACGGCTCCGGCAAGTCGTCGTTGCTCCGCATCCTCGCCGGCGTCGATAAAGACTTCAACGGCGAAACCGTCATCTCGCCGGGCTTCACCTTCGGCTATCTCGAACAGGAGCCATTGATCGACGACTCGCGCACCGTTCGTGAAGTTGTCGAAGAAGCCGTCAAAGAAACCGTCGACCTGCTGAAAGAGTTTGACGAGATCAACGCCAGGTTCGGCGAAGAGATGACGGACGACGAGATGTCCGCGCTGCTCGAACGCCAGGGCGAAGTGCAGGAGAAACTCGACGCTCTCGACGCCTGGGATCTCGATTCACGACTCGAGATGGCGATGGACGCACTCCGCTGCCCGCCGCCCGACACACCCGTGAAAGTTCTTTCCGGTGGCGAGCGCCGCCGCGTGGCGCTGTGCCGTCTGTTGCTACAGAAACCGGACATCCTCTTACTCGACGAGCCGACGAACCATCTCGACGCCGAGTCGGTTGCATGGCTCGAACATCACTTGCAGAGCTACCCCGGAACGATCATCGCCGTCACTCACGATCGCTACTTTCTCGACAACGTCGCCGGCTGGATTCTCGAGCTCGATCGCGGCCAGGGCATCCCCTGGAAAGGCAACTACACTTCGTGGCTCGAACAAAAACAGGAACGCCTGCGACGCGAAGAGAAATCGGAAACTGAACGACAGAAAACCCTTCAACGCGAACTCGAATGGATTCGCATGTCGCCCAAGGCGCGTCACGCCAAAGGCAAAGCGCGTATCAACTCGTACGAAGATCTGTTGCGAGAGGAAACCGAGAAGCGGCGCGAGGATCTGGAGATTCACATCCCGCCCGGACCACGACTCGGCAACGTCGTGATCGAAGCCGAACACGTTAATAAAGGCTACGATCAGAAGCTGCTTGTCGAGGACATGACCTTCGCGCTGCCGCCTGGTGGAATCGTCGGCGTCATTGGTCCAAACGGCGCAGGCAAGACGACGCTGTTCCGAATGATCACCGAACAGGAGAAACCGGACGCAGGCTCGATCCGCAAAGGCGAGACAGTCGTGCTGGCCTACGTTGATCAAAGCCGGACACTCGATCCCGAGAAGTCGATCTGGGAGGAGATCAGCGGCGGCGAAGACATGTTGAAGCTCGGGCCACGCGAAGTGAATTCACGTGCTTACGTAGCCCGCTTCAACTTCTCCGGGTCAGACCAGCAGAAGAAAGTCGGCATGTTATCGGGCGGCGAGCGCAATCGCGTTCATCTCGCGAAGATGTTGAAGGAAGGCGCGAACGTGATATTGCTCGACGAGCCGACCAACGATCTCGACGTGAATACACTGCGCGCGCTCGAAGAAGCGCTCGAAAACTTCGCCGGCTGCGCCGTGGTGATCTCACACGATCGCTGGTTCCTCGATCGCATCGCGACGCACATCCTGGCGTTCGAAGGTGACAGCAAAGTCATCTGGTTCGAAGGCAACTACTCCGACTACGAAGCGGATCGCAAAGCCCGCCTCGGTGCGGCTGCGGAAACACCGCACCGGATTAAATATAGACAGTTGACACGATAGACAGCGGGGGCAAGCCCCTCTTCCTGACTTGTTCTTGCCCGGGATCTCCTGTTCTTCTTAAGGCTGTTACAAAGAACAAGTCAGGAAGA
>DASVGE010000121.1:0-12929 GCA_036379695.1 Pyrinomonadaceae bacterium
TCGGGGACCGAAGAAAATCAATGCGATCACGAGTATAAAGAGCAATTCGGCGCTGCCGATGCCTTCGAGAATGAGTGCGAACACGGCTCTCTTTCACCTTCCTGTAAGATTGCGAACGCTATAAACCTCGCCGGTGGGAATCCCGGAAAGAGTCGGGCTTCGATGGTGACAGCGAATTGTAGCGCGTCATGCGGGAAAGCAGAAGAGCACGAGGGCCATTAAGAGAGTTTTGTGTGGATCACGTAAAATCGTTGGGTTTATCTGTGATGAAGGATGAAACGAACAATTGGGAGGGGCCTGCGGGAACTCTACAGGCGTTTGCTGAGTGTGCAGAGGCTGTTGCCGCGACGACGAAGAAGCTCGCGAAGGCGGCGATTCTCGGTGGCTATCTCGAGACGCTTTCAGATCCGGACCTGACTCGTGCTGCTCGATATTTTGCGGGGCATCAGTTTGCGCTAGCAGATGCTCGTACGACAAATGTTGGCGGAAGCATCATCAGTGCTGCTCTGAGTGAAGCAACGGGTTTTAGTCCGGAAGATCTTTATCCTCGCTGGGTTCGATTGGGTGATCCAGGCGATCTCGCTGCTGAGATCGTGAAAGAGGCGAAGCGTGCTTTTCAGCCTACCATTACACTTGCGGAAACTGAGTCGCTGATTACGCGGCTCAGTGAAACTCGCGGCATAAAAAACAAGACCGCGTTGCTTGCAGCGGTGTTGCACAAAGCGTCACCACTCGAGGCGAAGTATTTGGTCAAGTTGCTGTCCGGCGATCTGCGTATTGGTCTAAGAGAGGGCCTGGTTGAGGATGCGATTGCTCGGGTGTTTCGCCAACCGTTGGAGGATGTGGCTTACGCAAATATGTTGCTGGGCGACATTGGTGAAACCGCGACACGTGCGAGAGTCGGTGATCTGCGCGATGTCAGTATGCGTCTGTTTCATCCGATCAAGTTCATGCTGGCGACACCTGCGGCGGATCTGACGGATGTGGCCAGGACCATGCCCGAAGAGTTTTTAGTCGAAGACAAGTTTGACGGAATTCGTGCGCAGGCACATGTGGAGTCGGGCAGGGTGGCTATTTACTCGCGGACCATGGATGAAATCACGCATCGCTTTCCGGAATTGATTGAGCCGCTGAGGTTGCTGGCAACTGGGGTAATCATTGATGGTGAAATCATTTCGGCGAATGGTGAGGTGATACTACCTTTTAGTGAGTTGCAAAAGAGGTTGGGCCGGAAGAATGTCGGGAGCCAATTGATCGAGGCTGTGCCGGTGGTGCTGGTGGCCTATGATCTGTTATATGCGGGAGGGGAAGTTCTGATCGACCAACCCTTAAGCGAGCGAAGACATCTACTGGCCCAGTTAGTGCCGGATCAAGGCCCGCTCCGGATGTCGCAGGGTAAGATGGTCCGTGAAGCCGCGATACTCGATGATGAGTTTGAACGTGCACGGGCTCGAGGGAACGAAGGTCTAATGATCAAGAGTCCGGGTTCGCCTTATAAGCCCGGCCGGCGGGGGCGCGATTGGCTAAAGTTAAAGCGGGCGATAGCGACACTTGATGTGGCGGTTACGGCTGTGGAAGTGGGCCACGGGAAGCGTAGGAATATGCTTTCAGACTATACCTTCGCAGTGCGCCGGTCAGCAGAAGATGAAGAGCTTTTAAATATTGGTAAGGCTTATTCGGGTTTGACGGACCAGGAGTTAACGGACCTGACAGAATGGTTTAAAAACCATACGTTGCAGGAATTTGGTCACGGGCGAGTTCGGATTGTCGAGCCTAGTGTTGTAATCGAGGTCACATTTGACAGGGTGCAACCATCGAAGCGCCATAAGAGTGGTTATGCACTTCGCTTTCCAAGGATACTGCGGTTGAGGCCTGACAAGAGTGCGACTGATATCGATACACTCGAGACCGTCCGACGCTTGGTTGACGTCGATGAAGCGCCCCAGAAAGGAGAATCTTAGGTCGAGAGACGCCGAATTAGTGGGCGCCCACTGAATCCTGGCTGACTTTCGCCGTGTATTAGTTAAAAGTTCCTATTGCCACAGAGGCCGGATGGCGGTACGATGCAACGTCACCGCCTCCCAAGCAAGCTTTTCTAATGTAATCGGTGAGCCCGGACACACAAAACCACAAGCCGCTAGAACTACGCCAGGGCGTAAGCTACTGTGGTTTGTATTGGGTGTTCGTTTCTCAGTACATGGACAGAAGGGCTGCCAGCGCCTCGTAAAACAGGTAATCTGAGGTTTCGGTATTCTCAGCATTGGGATCGCAAGCAACGGTTCCATCGTCGGAAATAACCATGGCCTGATGTGGGGGTGGCGTGGGACTTGCCACAGCACCAGGGGTGTTTATTTCTCCTGCAGGTGCACTGATTGCCAGGACAAACGCAAGCGCCAAGGCGAATACTAAGTTTTTGACAAGTTTCATTGATCTTCTCTCCTCAATAGTGTTGTGTTCATAGCCGGTGAGGCGGGATAACCAAGTTAGAAAAACTGGTTGATTGTGATAATATCCGGCAATCAGACCACTTGCAAGGTTCCTTGCCGAATAAGACAACTGGAGACGTAGCATGGATTTGCAGGCATCCGCTTTGAATTCCGTTATCGAGCCACTTGTTGGCGATGACGTTATTCCGTTGTGTGGAATTGCGAAGAATTTAGAAGAGGCCGGTGAGTTTGAGCGGGCTGCCGAGACCTTAAGCGGCTTTTGGAATGGTTTAATTAGTCGGCCAAAAACTCAAGGGTTAGATGAAGAAGCAAAGGCGGAATTACTTCTTAGAGCTGGAACTTTAACTGGCTGGTTAGGCAGTGCTAAACAGTTGTCTGGCGCACAAGAGTCTGCTAAGGATTTAATTAGTGAGAGTGCTGCTATCTTTGAGCGATTAGAGATTACCGAGAAAGTGGCAGAAGCGCGAGTTGATTTGGCAATCTGCTACTTGCGTGAAGGCGGACTTGATGAGGCACGAATCACGTTACGTCTAGTACTTGATAGTTTAAGAGAATCCGCAAGTGAACAAAGGCTGAGAGCCCTACTGAACAGTGCGGTTATCGAACGGGAAGCGACTAGAGATCAGGAGGCTCTAAGAATTTGTTCGGATGCTGCTCCGCTTTTCGCGGTAAGTTCCAACAATGCATTAAAAGGCAAATTTCACAACACCTATGCCGCTGTCCTCAAAAGCTTGGGCATTTCAAAAAACAGAGAGGATTACATTGACCGTGCTCTGGTTGAATACACAGCGGCTGGTTATCATTTGGAGCAAGCCGGACACAGGCAGTTTAAGGCAAGTGTTGAAAACAACGTCGGTTTTCTCTTTGCGACGATTGGAAGATTCGATGAAGCTCATGAGCACTTGACACGCGCGCACGGACTCCTCCTTAGCGTTGGCGACCACGGCGGCGCGGCATGTGCTGAAGATACTCGTGCTCAGGCATTTCTATTAGAAGGTAAGTATGCTGATGCTGAACGTTTTGCTCGTCGTGCTGTTCAAGCGTTGAAGCGAGGTGGTGAACAAACAGTCCTGGCAGAAGCGC
Organism: Pyrinomonadaceae bacterium; assembly: GCA_036379695.1. Classification (GTDB taxonomy): domain Bacteria; phylum Acidobacteriota; class Blastocatellia; order Pyrinomonadales; family Pyrinomonadaceae; genus PSRF01. The sequence continues at coordinate 3,531 of DASVGE010000121.1, forward strand.
TCACCACGCACGGCAAAGCCCTTGCCCGACTAAACCAAACTCACATCGCAAAAACAACCTTGGACCAGGCACTCGAGATCGCTCAGACTGCCGGCAACCCGGATCGTGGTGGCATTGCAGCCATTACCGCAATTGAAGAACTAAGCGATCACCTCTCCGTTGATGCGCTGCAAAACTACTACCGCACCGCCGAAACGTTGCTCTCAAATTCTCAAAACCTGAGCATCAAAAATCGATTGGGAGAATGTGCCCGTCGCGTCCTCTCTGTCGCACTCGCTGAAGTCAACGCATCAACTTCAGCAGACTCCATAACAATGGAGCCCGGTTTCTCCCTCGATACTGAAGTACTGCGCTATGAAGGTGACCTGATTCGTCGTGCTCTCAAGGAATCAGGCGGCAGCGTTACGCGCGCCGCACGCCTTCTCGGTGTTACCCATCAAGGCCTGGCGTTTATTCTTAACGGACGGCACAGCGATCTTTTGTCGAGTCGAACTCCCGTAAAACGCCGGCGTCGTAGTATAATTCGTCATCACTGAATGGCCCCCTCCAACTTTTGCATTGTTTATGGCGCTGCTTTCCCAGGCAGCGCCAAAGTTTTATTCTAAGCAAAGTTCTCCTATCATCCAGAACCGGTGAATCAAGCAATGAAATATACGTTTGCCCTCCTGTTGTTAATTGTTTCCTTGTGGTCAGCGGTTCCTGGACAAACTGCGAAACGTCGCGGAGCGGCTCGGAAGCCAAACGCCCCGACAACACAGCCGCAACCGCAACCAGTTGCGCAGCCAGCTCCAGATCCCCAACCCTCGCGTCCCCCCGCAGCGCCTGCATCACTCGTCGTCGTCAACGGCCAGACATTCACAACGGCAAATCTCGACCCCGCAGTGCGTCAGGAACTGGAGCGTCTCCACGACAAGATTGCGGAAGCGCGCCGTCAAGTACTTGATGTCCAAATCAACACCACGCTCCTTGAGGTCGAAGCAAAAAAGCGTCGTATCGACACGCATCGTTTGTACGAACTTGAAGTGAGCAATCGCGTCCCCACCGCCACTCCGGCCCAAATCAAAAAATTTCTCGACGAAAACCGGCAAGAGTTCGAGGGCATGGATCCAGCTGCCGTTAACCGACAGATAGTCGCTTACCTCCACGACGAAGCTGAGAGCAAACTCGCCGACGATCTCGTCAGTCGCTTACGCAAAACGAACCCGGTCGTCATGGTCGTCGATATAAACTCACCCAATCTGAGTCCAGCGGCAGTTATCGCCACCGTCGCAGGCCAGCCACTGAAAGCCGAAACGCTACTCGAAAGACTGAAACCCATCATCTACCGGATGAATCTCGAAGCGTACGAAGTGACCAAACAGCGCGCGGAGCAACTGGTAGATGACATGTTGCTGCTTGAAGAAGCCAGGCGCCGCCAAATTGGACCAGAGCAAATTATCCGAACTGAAGTAAGCGACAAGATTCGCAACCCCACTGAAGAAGAAGTAGCCAGGTTTTATTCTGATAACAAAGCGCGCATCTCCGGCGATCTCAATAGCGTCCGCAACCAGATAGCGCTTTACCTCCAGAACGAATCCCGACGCAACCTGGAAAAAGACCTGTCAGCACGACTCCGCAAAAACGCAAACATTCAATGGCTGATAACTGAACCTGCGCAGCCAGTTCAAAACATCAGCGTCGATGACGATCCATCACGTGGCGACGCGAATGCTCCGGTCACGGTCGTTGAATTCACTGACTTTCAGTGTCCGGCATGTGCCGCGATGCATCCTGTTCTCGAAGACGTTTTGAAATCCTATGGCAACAAAGTGCGATTTGTAGTTCGCGATTTTCCTCTGAACCAACACGAACACGCACGTAAGGCAGCAGAAGCCGCTAATGCTGCCAACGCACAAGGCAAGTTTTTTGAATACATCAGTGTGCTCTTCAAGAATCAAAAGGCTCTCGACATCCCTTCCTTGAAGAAATACGCCAGCGAACTGGGCCTGGACCGCGCTCGTTTCGACGCAGCACTGGATCGCGGAGTTTACGCAGCGGAAGTCAAGAAAGACGTCACAGACGGAGAGATGTATGGCGTCGGTAGCACTCCAACCATCTTCGTAAATGGAGTTCAACTCAGAATTCTAAGTGCCGATGGTTTAAAGGCGGCGATAGATCGCGCTGCCGGCAAGACTGCCTCGTCTCAATGATCTCTTCATGGACCAAGCGCTGTGACCTTTACGTAATACTTCCGTTGCGTGAGTGACAAATTCTGAATTTACATAAATAGCCAGGGCGGCAGATCCAACGATCCCGCCTTGACCCTGCTTCCTGCCCCCTTAATCTCCCCATGTTCGATGGTGATTCCCGATGGTGGTTTCTTTAAAACCAGAGCGACTCAAGCGCTACAAAGATGTCGCCATGCTACTGATCAAGTACGGACGCTCAGACCTGATCAGCGTGGCGGGACTCGAAGGCAGTGTTCTGCCCGACGAGATCGCAGCCGAATCAGAGGTCGCTCCCGCGGAAGATCTCGCAAAAGATCTGGAAAAGCTTGGCCCAACTTTCATTAAGCTAGGCCAACTACTCTCCACACGCGCGGATCTCTTACCCGGTCCATACCTCGAAGCCTTGGAACGACTACAAGACCACATCGAGCCGTTCCCATATGAAGAAGTTGAACGGATCGTTTCGGGCGAGCTGGGCGTGAGAATCTCAAAGGCCTTTGCTGACTTTAATCCCGTACCACTCGCAGCAGCGTCGCTGTCCCAGGTACATCGTGCAGAGATGCGAGATGGGCGCGACGTCGTCGTGAAAGTTCAGCGGCCTGACATTCGAGACGTAATCGTCGCCGACCTCGAAGCCTTAGGTGAGATCGCACACTTCCTCGACCAACACACAGAGCTCGGCAAGCGCTACGAGTTTGACAACATGCTTGTCAACCTAAGAAAAAGCCTGCTCCGCGAGCTCGACTTCACAATCGAGGCCAACAATCTACATACCATCAGCGAAAACCTGACGGAGTTTGAAAACATAGTCATTCCCGAGCCAATCGACGACTTTACCACTACTCGCATCTTGACGATGGAGTACATCGCCGGCAAGAAAATCACAGCTCTGAGTCCCCTGCGTCTGCTCGAGATCGATCGAGGTTTGCTCGCCGATGAATTGTTTCACGCATACCTGAAGCAGTTTTTGATCGATGGTCTATTTCATGCCGATCCGCATCCCGGCAATGTTTTCCTGACTGACGACAACCGTATCGCCCTGATCGATCTCGGCATGGTGGGACTCGTGACGCGCACTTTCCAGGACAACCTCCTGCGACTACTGCTGGCAATCAGTGAAGGAAGAGGCGAGATGGCCGCAGAAGCCGCAATCAGAATGGGTGAACCCAAGGAGGGCTTCGATCGGTCGTCTTTTGAGCGGCGCATCTCAGACCTTGTCACTGACAACTCTGACGCAGTCCTTAGCCGAAATAACGCCGCCAGAGTAACTCTTGACATAACCAGAATCGCCGCCGACTGCTGGTTCCGTCTCCCTCCCGAATTCACCATGTTCGCGAAGGCGCTATTAAACCTGGACCGCGTGGTCTATAGCCTCGATCCGAACTTCGATCCCAACATCATAATTCGCGAACGTGCCAATGAGATCCTGCAGCGCAACATTCTCAAGAGTGTTGCTCCAAACAATCTTCTTTCGGGCGTAGTGGAGCTAAAGGAGTTTGCAGAAAAACTTCCCACTCGCGTAAACAGGATCCTCGACGCAGCCGGAAACAACGAGCTCCGCTTCAAAGTCGATGCGATCGACGAGAAAGTGGTTCTGGAAGGACTGCAGAAAGTCGCAAACCGAATCACTCTCGGCCTGGTAGTAGCCGCTTTGATCGTGGGTGCGGCAATGCTGATGCGGGTGGAGACGTCTTTTCGGATCTTTGGTTATCCGGGACTGGCGATGATCTTTTTCCTGTTGGCGGCTGCTGCTGGTCTGATACTTGTATTCAGCATTCTCTTCTATGACGAAAAACGGCGTAAGAAGCACTAGAGCTTACGTTCTTCCGCCGTCCGCATCAGTTCTTTCAGCACCTCGATTTCTTCGTCACTCAGCGAGGTAAACGCCAATCCAAACCCAACGCCGGGTTGGTACGAGGCAACCTCCCCGCGCAGCGGCAGCCATTCGCCGGACGGCAATTGAATTTGCAGATTTACTGTTTCGTGGGGCTCAACTCTGCCGAAAGTATTTACGAAGCACCCCCCAAGGCTCACGTCGTCAACACGTGCCTCGTGAGTGCGCGACATGCTCTCCCACTTCGCTTCGAGAAGAACCCGCTTACGCTCACTTCGTCTTCGATCCCCGCCCATTCATTCACGCCCTTCGCGTTGAGGAATCGCCACATGGCGTTGAACCATTCTAAACGATGCAGGGAAGCGTGACTATGAACATTATTCGCGACGAAAGATATTTGTCGTCCCCGTGGGCTGCTGAGCGGGGGCGTACTTTGCAAACAGGCGATATCCAAGCAGGAACAGCAAGATAAATCCGAACGTCAACGGCAGACGTGTATCTGATTTGACTAACATCCAGAAGTGGATCACACCGGCAATAGCCGCAACGTAAACGAGACGGTGCAGTTGCGCCCAGCGCTTGCCACCCAGTCGCTTCACCATCTTGTTGGTTGACGTGATCGCCAGCGGAACCATCAGCACAAACGCCGTCATGCCCGCGAGGATGAATGGGCGCCGAACGACGTCCTGGCCGACACTAATTAGATTAAATAACCGATCGAACCAAACATAGGTGAGCAAGTGAAGTGAGCCATAAAAGAATGCGAACAGGCCCACCATTCGTCGCACTTTAACGAGGGAATTGACGCCAAAGATCTTTCGTAACGGCGTTACCGCAACCGTGAGGCTCAAGAAAATCAGCGTCAGCATGCCGGTCGTTCGGGTAGCAAACTCAAGCGGGTTAGGACCGACTCGTTTGTGATAAAGATCCCACAAGAGCAGTACGAGCGGCACCAGACCGTTTACGAACACGACGAGTTTTGCAAACCGTACATCAGCCATAATCAGAAGTTCTTCACCAGATCCATGCCTTGATACAAGTGCGCCACCTGCTCCCCATAGCCATTGAACAACAGCGTGTCACGGCGCCCGTATTCCCCGATCCTGCGCTCAGTCGCCTGGCTCCAGCGTGGATGAGGAACGTTCGGATTCACATTCGAGTAAAACCCGTATTCGTCTGGCGCCTGTATGTTCCAGGTTGTCGGTGGCTCACCGGCCACGAGCGTGATCTTGACCACTGACTTGATACTTTTAAATCCGTACTTCCACGGCACCACCAGCCGCACGGGCGCCCCGTCCTGAGGCGGCAACGTCTCGCCATACAGTCCCGTCGCCATGATGGTCAGCGGGTGCATTGCTTCATCCAGGCGAAGTCCTTCGACATACGGCCAATCAAGTATGCCTGTACGCTGGTTCGGCATCCGCTCCGGATCAAGGAGAGTTTGAAACGCAACATAACGCGCTTCTGACGTTGGTTCGACCTTCTCGAGCAGCTTGTGCAGCGGAAAACCGATCCACGGGATCACCATGGACCACCCTTCAACACAACGCAATCGATAGATCCGTTCCTCGAGCGGAAACTTCAACAACTCATCGAGATCGAAAACCCGCGGTTTATTGACCAGCCCTTCCACAGCAACAGCCCACGGCCGGGTAACAAAACCTTTGGCGGCGGAAGCCACTCCGCCTTTCGACGTATCAAACTCGTAGAAGTTGTTGTAATTGGTAATCGCCTCCAGCGGAGTCAAATTATCAGTGACAGCGAACCCTTCCTTGATTGCCTCTGCCTGCGGCGCTTTCACAACTTCCTGCAACTTGTCGCCTTCAACACGCTCCGCGGGCGGCGGATTCAACCGGCGATAAAGAAGCGTGCTGGCTGTCGCAGTGCCAGCCAAAGCCGCCGCCTTCATGAACAGCCGCCGGTTCAAATAAACCTGTTTGTCCGTAACCTTTTCTGATTTATCGACCATTTTCCAGACCTTGCACTTTAGAATACCTCTATTAGTCGCTTGGTTCGCCAAATACTTACGCGCGCGGCGTCCTCATCGGATTGATCAGAAAAAACTTCTGATTCGTGCGGATTTGTGTTAATCCGTGGCTGTTTATCTTTGATCTTGAATCAAAGGACAACTGCGTGGAACAACCAGCACCCGCACCTTCTAACAAAACCGAACACGAACACACCGACAGCATTGGATTCCGAAGCAGACTTCTCCGCTGGGGAATTGTGCTGTTTGTCGCCGCCGGCATTCTCCTGATCCCTGTGCCGGAAGGCATTACCCCTCAATCGTGGCGCTTGCTGGCAATCTTCGCCGCCACAATCACAGGCTCGATTGTTCGTCCGATTCCAGGCGCCGCAGTTGTTCTGTTAGGTGTAGCGGCACTGCCGGTATTCAAAGTGATGACGATCAACGAGGCCCTCACCGGCTACGCCGATCCGGTCGTCTGGCTCGTGCTGGCCGCCTTTTTCATCTCCCGTGGCATGATCAAGACAGGCCTCGGACGCCGCATCGCGTTTCTCTTCATCAAGGCCATCGGCAGGCACTCTCTCGGACTCGGCTACGCCCTTGCATCAACTGAGACAGTGCTGGCGACGGTGATTCCGTCAACCGGCGCACGTTCCGGCGGCATAATCTTTCCAATCGCGAAGAGTTTGGCAGAAGCGTACGAATCGCGACCCGGCCCGACAGCACGTCGCCTCGGCGCTTTTCTGATGATCAGTGTTTACCAGTGCAACGTCATCGTGTGTGCGATGTTTCTGACCGGCCAGGCGTCCAATCCCATCATCGCGCGCTTTGCACAGGAAGTGACCGGAATCGAGATTACCTATGCACGTTGGGCCATCGCCGCGATTGTTCCGGGGCTTTTGTCGCTGTTGCTGGTGCCGTTCGTGTTGTACCAGGTGTTTCCGCCGGAGGTGAAGCACACGCCACGAGCCAGCGAGATGGCCTCGGTCGAACTGAAAGCCATGGGCCGGATGAAATGGTCCGAATGGTTGATGTTGCTGGTATTTCTCTTCGTCGCGATTCTTTGGATGACCAGCAAGCTGCACGGCATCGATTACGCGGCGGTGGCTTTGTTAGGGATCAGCGTGCTGCTGATTACGGGCGTGCTCGACTGGGAAGATCTCATCAGCGAAAAGGCCGCGTGGGGTGTGTTCATTTGGTACGGCGGACTACTTCGCATGGCTGAAGCGCTGGGCCAAACGGGAATTACAAAACGTTTTGCGGATGCATCGGCAAGTTTGACGACCGGATGGAAATGGTGGCTGGCGCTGGCTTCACTGCTACTGATCTATTTTTACGCCCATTACGTCTTCGCCAGCATCACCGCGCACGTGACGGCGATGTTTGTGCCGTTTCTGATTGTCATACTCGCGGCAGGAACGCCAACGTATCTGGGCGTACTCTCGTTGGCTTACTTTTCAAACCTGGGTGCAGCGCTCACTCACTACGGCACCACGCCCGCACCGATATACTTCGGCGCCGGCTACACCACGCAACGAACCTGGTGGGGCCTGGGCCTGATTACGTCTCTGATAACGATCACTGTGTGGAGTCTTGTCGGCTTCACGTGGTGGAAGATTCTCAAACTCTGGTAACGAATATGGCTGGATACTCAGGAACACCCTTAACGAAGAAACTCGGTATCAAAGAAGGATCTCGAATCGCATTAGTGAATGCGCCGAAAGACTTTCAATCAGAGTTGGGAGAACTACCCGAAGGTGTGAAGTTCTTAAAGCCGTCGACAAAGTCACTCGATCTTATTCTCTTCTTCGTTTTGTCTGAACGAGTTCTCGCTCGCGACTTCGCGAAGCTCGCAGACAGACTCACAACGAACGGCATGATCTGGATCGCGTGGCCAAAGAAGAGTTCAGGAGTAACAACCGATCTTTTATTTGAACGCGTACAACGAATCGGTCTCGACGCAGGACTCGTTGACGTAAAGATCTGCGCAGTAGATGAGACGTGGTCCGGTCTCAAGTTTGTTTATCGACTCAAAGATCGATCGAGCCGTAAATAAAGCTTCCACAGTTTTCCACAGATCCTGAGGAAATCTTTGTGGAAATCCTGGTGCTGAGTTTTACAAAGCTGTTACAAGCGCACACTTAGAACATTTTGCACACGTAAGCGGCGCGCTCATAAAGCTTTTCATATGAACGTATTAAGCTTTCAACGAAGTCTCAACTCTCATACTTTCTTTCAGCACTCTTCATCGCGTGGTCCATGTGTTTTTTTTCCGCGCTACTAATTGTGGGACCACGAAAAATAAATAGGAATTACTTGCGCCAAACATTCGGCGAACGGTTTTTGAGCACTCGAATTCTCTAATGAATTCGACTGTCTCCACATCGCGTTCGCCACAATTCAGACACACTATCAACGCGCTTCATGCGAGTGATGTGATCACGTATCCTCTCATCCAAGAGTTGTTTGCGATGCTTGAAAGAGATCTTGAAGCGCGATCGATCATGAATATTTTGGAGTTGATTTCCATTCGAAACAAATCTGAAAAAGATGTTGCAAAAAAAGTGTCCTTCACTATAATGCGAATCCCTCGCTGACATTGATTGCCAATTACAAAGTTTGGATCAGCGGCCTGTTATTGATCGATTGAAGGTTAACTAGCTCTCATCTTTTTCTCGCAATGGCCCGGAGACCTTCAACCGAATCGGAACTCAGGTAGGTAGTGGGGCGTGACACGTGCGGTAAGTTGCGCAAGGCAATCCAGGCGATCGCCCCTTGGGATCTTCGCCAAAAAATAACCCCCAATTATAGTTCCTTGCCGGAGGAGTTAAGAGCCGGATCAGGGTGTAGTGTTGTCCGATTACGGATTGAAGCCAAAGTCTTAAAGCCCAGCGGAGTTGTGAAAATGATCGAGATACAGTCTTCCCCTCAAGTTAAACACTGTCCTATTTGTTCGAAGGATTTGCCGATATCAGAATTTGGAATTTGCAGGGCGCGAAAAGATGGACACAATCTTTATTGCAAGAGCTGCATCCGTCAAAAAGTCACACAAAGTCGCCGCGCTTTGAAGGAATACAAAACAGCACGAAAGAAGTACATCTCACAACAAGTTGAAATTGCGGAACTCCTCTCCGCCGACTCACCGGCCGGTGCTCAATATCCAATCAAAGCGATGAGCAAGTTGTCGCCTGTTGAGCGCGTTCGCGATGCGATTCGTCGAGGTTCTCGAACCCAGCGCGAGATCGCCCAGGAAACAAAACTCGGTAAAGACGAGATTGGAGACGCGTTAGCAAACCTGCTGCTCTGGACACATGAAATCAGAACCCAGGTGGTAGACAATACGCGGCTCTATTTCCTGAACGATGCAGCAGAGACCGCGACCATCGACGATG
>DASVGE010000122.1:0-43046 GCA_036379695.1 Pyrinomonadaceae bacterium
TGCGGTGCCTTGGCACCGCTTTGGCCTCTTTTCCGGAGCATTAGGCCAAAGCGGTGCCCTGGCACCGCACTCCAAGGAGGCGCCCAGTCGCTGTTAAAACTCGTTGACACTCCCGCGGCCGCTCGACCATAATACCGAGACCCCGAGCGACTGCGCTCGAACCCCGACGACCTGCCGTCGATTGTACCGCCAGATCAGAAAATGCTCGAAAAACTCGGACGAATCCGTCTCCTCTACATAGTTTTGGGAGTCCTGCTGCTGGTGGGCTTATTGCCCCTCACCTTCGCCGGCATCCTGCTCTCCGGCCGCAGCGCCGACGAGTTGCGCTCCATCGAAGGCCGCTACCAGGCCCAGCTCGTGCAGGACAAAGCCCGACAAATCGAGCTCTACGGGCAACGCTATCGCGACGTTGTGACAGGTCTCTCTCGCGCCTTTGAGATCTCCGGCGGCATCCAGTCGCTGGACGACTCCGGCTACGATCAACGTCTACAGAAAACCCTCCAGGAAGATCCGAACCTGATCGCCCTCGCCCTCTGGCCCGTCGACGGCACCTTGCACCGCGCCTTCCAACCCGACGTGATCAAGCTCGAAGAAGTAGACGCGCGCGTGAGCGAAGTGCTGGCGCGCATGAATGGCCGTGGCCTCGTCGTCAGCCGGCCGCAGATCATCCGTTCCGGGCAGGAGATGGCGTTGACGATCGCCGAACCAGTACTCGGCGGCGCCAACAACCAGGACGTCGTGGCAGCGGTAGTTGCAATCGTCTCTTTTCAGGAAGTCTTCGACGCCGTACAACAACCAACTTCGAAAAGCGAAAGAGAACTGCTCGACGCCGGATTGCCCGTGGTCTTCGTCGTCGATCAAAACGGTCGCGCAGTCGCACACCCCGAAGCCAGCGTCGCGTTTTCCGAAAAGCCGATGACAGACCTGAAAGTGGTGCAGGACTGGCAGGAGTCGGGCGCGCAGGTCCAATCCGCGTTGGCGCCGTTTTCAGCAACTCGCGACGGCCGCAGCGTCGAAATGCTTGGCTCTTACGCCACTGCCGAACTCGATAAGAATTCACGTTTGGGCGTGATCGCCATTCAGGACGAAGCGGCTGCACTGGCGTCAGTGTCTGACATGCGTTGGCAAATATTCTGGATCAGTTTGATCGCCGCCTTGCTGACGATCCTTTTCGGTATCTTCTTTGCGAAGAAGCTGACGAATCCGGTGCAGGAGCTGGCGGGGGGCGCACATCGAATCGCATCAGGCGACTTCTCCAAACGGATCGAAGTGACCAGCCGCACTGAACTCGGCGATCTCGGCAATTCCTTCAACATCATGACCGACCAAATCGAGCGCTATATCGGCGACTTGCAACGGTCGGCTCAGGAAAACCGCGAACTGTTTATCGGCACAGTCAAAGGTCTCGCAGCCGCGATCGACGGTAAAGACCCGTACACACGTGGTCACTCCGAGCGCGTCTCGCGTTTCTCGATGGCGATTGCGCAACGTCTCGGACTCGACGACGAAGAAGTCGAGAAGATAAGAATCAGCGCGTTGTTACACGACGTCGGCAAGATCGCGATTGACGACAACATCCTCAAGAAGCCGTCGGCGCTCACGGACGAAGAGTACGAGATCATGAAGGGGCATCCGCAGAAGGGCTACAAGATCATGTCGCAGATTCCCGCGATGAAGGAGTTTCTGCCGGGAATGTACATGCACCACGAGATGGTCAACGGTATGGGTTACCCGCAGGGTCTGAAAGGCGATGAGATACCGCTGATGGGCAAGATCGTGGCCGTGGCCGACACCTTCGACGCGATGACGACCGATCGTCCGTATCAAAAAGCGATGAAGTTTGAAGACGCCCTGGCGCGCATTGAAAGTTTTGTCGGCACCCGTTACGACCCCGCCGTCGTCGGCGCGCTCTCCGATGCGTGCAAGGAAGGCCAGATTAAACCCGGACAAGTAAAACTAAGAAAGCCCGCGAAACCAGTGGCGACTCCACAGATTCAGCCGATGGCGCCGGTTAACAATAGCGTGTCTGTGTAATCTGTGGACTTTGTGCTTATAATCGCCTCACATGGGACTTTTTTGGAGAAGAAAAAAGGATGACTTTGTCTCCCTGCGTTTAAATGAGCCTGCTGAACCCAGACCGGAAACGCCGGCGACACCGCCACCGCCGCCGCCAGTCGAGACGCCACCACCCGTTGAGCCAATCAAAGCTGAGCCTCCGCGCGAGACAGTAAAACAAGAGCCGGTTGTTCCGTCGCGATCTCCGTTCCAGACTTCCGTTCTGGGACTGAATCTTTCGATGGAAGAACTCCAGGCCCAGGAAGCGGCGCTCGAACAGGAGTTCTCGGCGCGGTTCCGTCGTGCCGTCGCCGCTACGCGCGATTCACTGTCTGAAAGACTCGACACGCTCTTCGCGGGGCGCAAGCAGATTGACGACGAGTTGTTGGATCAACTCGAGGAAGTGCTGATCGCGGCTGACATCGGCGTCCAGACCACGCTTGAGATTCTTGAGACCGTGCGTCGCGGTGTCGCGCGTAAACAGATCAACGATCTCGACGCGCTCAAGCTGGCGATCAAAACGGAGCTGTTGAATATTTTGCAGGCTTCTGAACGTCAGGGAGTCGCTTCGGAGTCGACTGTTCCCGAGGGCGTCTCGCCTTACGTGATGATGATTGTAGGTGTTAACGGCGTCGGAAAGACGACGACGATCGGAAAGCTGGCTCAACGGATCAAGGCCGAAGGCAACGACGTGCTGATTTGTGCGGCTGATACTTTTCGCGCGGCTGCGTCTGATCAACTAGCGATCTGGGCCGAACGGACTGGAGTTCCGTTGATCCAACAGAAGCAGGGAACTGATCCCGCCGCAGTGCTTTTCGATTCGCTTAAGGCGGCGAAGGCGCGTGGCTCTGAAGTTCTGATCGTCGACACGGCGGGACGACTGCACACCAAGTCGAACCTAATGGCCGAACTGGAGAAGATGAAACGCGTGGCGTCACGCGAGGTTGAGGGCGCGCCGCACGAAACGTTGCTCGTCGTTGATGCAGTCACAGGTCAGAACGGCCTCGAGCAGGCGCGGCAGTTTTTGAAAGTTGCCGGGGTGACGGGAATCGTTTTGACGAAGCTCGACGGTACTGCGAAGGGCGGGATCGCCGTCGCGATCGCGAAGGAGTTGAACCTGCCGATTCGCTATGCCGGGATTGGTGAAAAGGTGGATGACCTGGTGGTGTTCGATCCACAGCAGTACGTGAATAGCTTGTTCGGCAACTGAAACCATCCACAGATTACACAGATTATGAAAAAGTCTGTGGATGGCTTGAATATGACAGTGCAGACGACAACCACTGTAACTGAACCAACCGTCTCCTGGACCGACACGGATCGCCGCATGATGGCTCGTGCGCTGGAGCTGGCGGCGAAGGGTGTTGGGCAGGTGAGCCCTGGACCATTGGTCGGTTGTGTGATTGTTAGCGCGGCAGGCGAGATTGCCGGTGAAGGGTTCTACATCTTCGAACAAGTCAAGCATGCGGAAACGATCGCGCTCGATCTCGCAGGCGAAAGAGCGCGTGGCGGCACTGCTTACGTTTCACTCGAACCACACGCACATCACGGTCGCACCGCGCCCTGCACGGACGCACTGATCGCCGCAGGTATCAAGCGCGTCGTAGCGCCGATCGAAGATCTCAACCCGAAAGTTTCCGGCAAAGGCTTTGCGCACCTGCGCGCCGCAGGCATCAACGTGCAAACCGGATTGCTTCGTGACGAAGCAGCACAGGTGAACGAAGCGTACCTGCACTACATGTCTACCGGCCGGCCCTTCGTGCATTTGAAACTGGCAGTTACGCTTGATGGAAAGATCGCGACACGCACGCGTGACTCTCGCTGGATCACAGGCCCGGAATCCCGTGCGCGCGCGCACGAACTGCGTCACGCATACGACGCGATCCTGATAGGAGCCGGAACCGCAGTCACTGACGATCCATTGCTGGACGATCGCTCGGGCGCCCCGCGACGGCGTCCGCTTGTTCGCGTTGTGCTCGACGATGCGCTCCGGCTCTCGCCGAGTTCACAGCTCGCGACAACCACATCTCAAGCACCGGTGATTGTTTTCAGTGGCTCTGATTCGCCCGAAGTGCGCGCACAAGGCGTGGAGATCGTTAACTCGATTCGCGGTGATCTCCGCGGGGTGTTGCAGGAGCTTGGCCGCCGTTCGCTGCAAAGTGTGCTTGTCGAAGGCGGCGCGGTGATCGCGGGCGAGTTCATCGATGCCGGTCTCGTAAACAAAGTCACCTTCTTCATCGCTCCAAAAATCATCGGTGGAACTGAAGCCCCGAGCGCCGTTGGCGGAAAAGGCGTGGAGTTGATGGCGGACGCGCTCGAACTCGAAAGAGTCACGGTGGTTCAACGCGGCAGCGATATCGAAGTCACCGGTTATCCTCGGTACTCCAAATGAAGGATGAAGGTGCTGAGCCTTATCCCTCCAAGCGCCTGGGCCAACACTTCCTCCGGGACCAGCGCACCATTCAACGCATAATCGACGCACTCGCGCCCCAACCCGATGAAACCATCATCGAAATCGGTCCCGGCACCGGCGCGCTCACATCTGAGCTGGTCAGACGCGCCGGGCGCGTCATCGCCATAGAGTTTGACAACAAACTCGCACCCTTGCTGAGCGACCGCTTCGCAGACTTCCCAAACTTCAAACTCGTCATGGGTGATGCTCTAACGGCGGACTTCTGCTCTGAAATTCTTCCAGCCCGTTCAGCGAGACTCGTAGCAAACCTTCCCTACAACATCTCGACCGCAATCCTGCAACGACTGATCTCGCAACGCGCATGTCTATCGGAAATGGTGTTGATGCTTCAGCGCGAAGTGGTGGAGCGAGTGCTGGCGCCTGCCGGCACTACCGATCGCGGCTACATCTCAGTGCTGGTGGAAGCTTACTGCGAGACCGAAAAACTCTTTGACGTCGCACCCGGCGCGTTCCGGCCACCACCCAAAGTCTGGAGCAGCGTCATGCGGCTGAGATTCAGGCCGCAGATTAACGCGGAAAGAACGGATGACACTTTGTTATGGGAGGTCGTGAGTGCCGGGTTCGCGCAAAAACGAAAGACGATTCTGAACAACCTCCGTCACGCCTCCGGTCGTCTCCAGGACGTGATCAAGCGCAACGGCGGCGCCAGCATCGTCTTGTGCAAAGCTAACGTCGACCTGCAACGTCGCGCAGAGACATTGACGCTTGAAGAATGGGAAAAGATCGTGCAGGCAATCCGTTAAATCCGTGGCTCAATGACGACTTTAATGCCGGTCTTCGGCCGCAACGACAACACCGGCAACACTTCAACTTTATGCTCCGGATCGAGTGTGAACCGGAAGCGCTGTCCAATCGTCGCAAGCAGCAGCACGACCTCCATCATCGCAAAATAGTTTCCGATACACTGCCGCGGTCCAGCGCCGAAAGGGAAGTAAGCATACTTTGGGATTTGACTCTCCGCGTTCCAGCGTTCCGGTTTGAACGCGTCCGGCTCGTCGAAGTAGCGCGGGTCGCGATGCGTGACCCACTGAAACGCATAAAGCTGCGTTCCTTTCGGCACGCGATAGCCGCCGATCTCCGTATCCTCGATCGCCTCTCGTCCAACCGCATACGCCGGCGGGTAGAGTCGCATCGCCTCTTTCGCAATCATCTCCGCGTACTTCAGCCGCGGCAGATCCGAAACAGTCGGCGCTCTCCCTCCCAACACTTCGCGCAACTCAGCATGAAACTTCTGCTCGACTTCCGGATGTGTCGCCAGCAGATACCAACTCCACGATAACGACAGCGCCGTCGTTTCATGCCCCGCAAGAAACAGCGTCATCACTTCATCGCGAAGCTGCACGTCGTTCATCTGACTGCCGTCTTCATCCTGTGCCTGAAGCAACATCGACAACAGATCGCCTTCGTCGTAACCGCTCGCGCGACGCTCGGCGATGATGCGGAACACAACGCGATCGATCTCGCTGACCGCGCGAAAGTAGCGACGATGACCGGGCGTCGGCAGGCGATTGTCGAGAATCCACTTCAAGGTCGCCTGCGATGCGAATGGCCTGGCTATGTTTGAGAGCATTTCACCGACGTGATCCGCGTCGTTTGAGACGTCGGAATTGAAGAGCGTCTTGACGACGATCTGCAACGTCAGCCGGTTCATGTCGCGCGAGAGGTCGCGTCGTTCTCGGTCCTTCCAACCGGCGATGGCACGCTCCGCGTACTCGACCATGACGTCACCGTAAGCGCTGATTCGTTGCCGGTGAAAGGCGGGCTGTGCCAAACGTCGCTGGCGTCTCCAGAAGTCGCCTTCACTGGTTACCAAGCCATTCCCCACGAGGCGATGAAAAAATGGCGATCGGAGTGACTCCGCTTTCCGGTAACTCTTCGCGTTCGTCGTCAGTATCGACTCGATATCGGCAGGGTTGTAAAGAAAGTAGGCGTGAACCCAGAGAAATCTGGTCCGAACGACGTCGCCATAGTCTCGACAACGCGTCACAAACCCGAGCGTGTCGCGATTGAAGTCGCGCATGACGCCCATGATCAAGGAGCCTTTGGGGCCGGGTGGGATCATTCGGTGCTGTTCAGCGAATCAGTGTAAATGCCGGGTTCGCTGTCAGGGATCATAATCGCACCAACCGTCTTTTGATAAAAACGCACCGGGCCGGCGGCGCCGATGATCGCGTAAACGTAACCCATCTCCCGCAACGCCCAGAGCGACGCCAGTAGTAACCCTTTGCCAATTCCTTTGCCCTGCGCCGTAGCGAGAACACCCGTTGGACCAAAGAAACTACGACGCGTGCATTCGTAAGCCGCAAACCCGACAAGCTCACGCTGAATGGTGGCGATAAAAACCGAGACCGGTTGGCGCACAAAACCCACGGAGATCTCATCTGCCCAACGAGGCGAAAAGTTTGTCGCGACAAATGTTCGGACCGGCGTTAGCTCAAACGGCTGTGCTCGACGAATCAAAAACTCTTCGTCAGCGGTGGCTTCCACCGGCGGTATCTTCAACAGATTTACCAACAAGTCAGGCATTTTATTGATTAGCCACAAAAAGGCACAAAAAGCACAAAATGAATTTTAAAAAAACTTTTGTGCTTTTTGTGCCTTTTCGTGGCTACTCCTGTTTTGGCTTTGGTTCGAGTACACCTGATTTCACGCCCTTCTCTGAATTCTCGATGACGTGTTTAAGTCGGCGTAGCTGAGTCTCTTCTTTCTTCGCGCTCATAATCCAGTGGATCGAGACCTTTTTGAGCGACGGAGCCATCTCTTCGAAGAACTTCCACGCTTTCTTGTTCTGCCGAAACGTCTTCTCGTAAGCCGGTGAAAGTTGCTTAGGCTCGTTTTCAAACGCGTAAATCCCCGTCCGTTTCGGATCGCGTCGCGCGTAAGCTTCGAGACCGGCAGCGTGCATGCGTCCCTCTTTCTTCAGCCGCTCGACGTGGTTTACGTTGACGAGGCTCCAGATACTCCTTGGCTTTCGCGGCGTAAAACGAATCGTGTAACTCGTTTCGTCCAAATTCTTTCTCACGCCATCGATCCAGCCGAAGCAGAGAGCCTCATCCAACGCTTCGGCGTAAGTAACACTTTTCTTTCCCGAAGACTTCTTGTGGAAACCGACGAGCAATTCAGACTCGCGGTCGTGGTTTTGCTCGAGCCACTGGCGAAACTGTGCGGGCGAACTGAAGAACTTTGGTTTCATGACCTTGGGCGACCCTCGCGTGTCGGCGCCTGTCCCGGGAGCCATGTGGGGCGGAACCTGGAATTAGCCAGCCAGCGCACCGGTCCCACCAGCGAATTCAGCGAACGCGTCATGAAAGGAAAATCGATCTTACTGACGTCATCACTGGGACGATGATAATCGGTGTGCATGCCAAAGCTGGAAACGGTATGAGCGACCACACCACGCAGTGCCAGCGTGTAATTGTCGGAGCGTTGAAAGAAATTCTGTTCCGGACGCGGATCGGCGACGATGTTTGCGCCGCGTCGTGCCAGCTCCGGGCCGAGTGTCGATCGTTCGAAACCCGTTAACCACAATGTGCCTGCCGGAAGTTTCGGATCGGGTCGACCAAGCATTTCCAAATTCAAGTCGGCGACAATCTGCGTCAGTGGTACTGGTGAATTTGCGATGAAGTATCGCGCCCCGTGACCGCCGCGCTCTTCGCTTCCGAAACAGATGAAATAGATTGTGCGTCGCGGGCGTTTGCCGGACGCCAGCACGCGCGCGAGTTCCATGACAGCGACACTGCCGGAAGCATCGTCGTCGGCGCCGTTGAAGATCTTGTCGCCGGTTAGTGCTTCGTTAACGCCGATGTGGTCCAGGTGCGCGCTGATCATAATTGCTTCGCTGGCGGCGCGCCGATCGGAACCGCGCAGGATTCCAATCGCGTTCCACGTTGACCTTGGTTCACCGCCCGGGGTGCGTGACTCGATCGAGACATGCTGCACAAATCCCTTGTTACCGGCGTTGTCAGTATCACCGCCAGGCTCGAGTCCGAATTGGCGAAACTGAGAGCCGATGTATTCAGCGGCGATGCGTTCGTAGTTGCTGCCGCTGGCGCGACCCTGCATTGCATCACTCGCCAGAAAACCGAGTTCGGCGCGAATATTTTCTTCGCGTATTTGTGCGATGACGGGAGTGAAGAGAACAAGGGACAGGAACAGGGCGAGAAGCGCTCGGCGTTTGATCATAGACGCGTATAATACACGCTTAAAAGATCAGGACCGAGTCGCCGAATTCGTGAGGCTCCAGTGCTGCTTGCTCTGGCCGTTTTAGGGTGGCGGGATCAGCATCGGGTATCGCAGCGGCGTGCATCGGTGTATCCATGTCACCGGGATCGAGCGAGAGAAATCGCACGGCCTTCATTCGCATGCTCCTCGTTCCAGATGCGGCTCAAATGCTGGCGCAGGTCCGGAGTGAGGAAGGCTACATGGCCGAGATCAGGAAAGAAGGTGAGGGAAGTTACCTGCTGGTTGAGAACCACTGCCCGATCTGTGCGGCAGCCAACGCCTGCCAGGGCTTCTGCTCAACTGAACTCGATCTCTTCCGCTCTGTCCTTGGCTCAGGCGTGAGCGTCGAACGCGCAGAGCACATCATCAAAGGCGACCAGCGCTGCGTCTATCTCATAAAGCCACAAAAAAGCGCAAAGCCTTAGAGGTTCTTCATCCGCAGATTACACAGATTTTATTTAAGAGGCACTAAAAGAAAGTCACAAAAGGCACAAAGGTTTTCTAAAGCTAAGGCGCCCGACCTTCCTGGGTTTAGGCGCCTCAGCTTCTGAAAACTTTTTGTGCTTTATGTGCCTTTTTGTGGCAAAAACTTTTAGTGGCGACGGGCGACGCCGATCTTTCGTTGCACGAGGCGTTCGACTTCGAGTGGCTCGCCGTCAGCTTTCGCTGCGCGGATGAATTCGGTGTCGATCTTGAAGATGCGCAGTTTGACGAGATCTTCGATCGCCAGATCGTTCAGGCCCTCGCCTCGCATCTCCGTGATGAACTCAGGCGTGACTTTGAAGATCTGCATCTTCACGAGATTCTCGAACGGTTCTTTCTGAAAGCCCATCTGGCTTACCTGTCTCACAAAGTCTGGATCGATTTTGAAGATTCGGGCTTTGACCAGGTCTTCCATCCCAAGTTCGAATCCGCTCGCTTTCATCTCGCGCATAAAGTTCGAGTCGATCTTGAAGATGGCGGCTTTGAAGAGGTCTTCCACGTCGAGCTTGCCGAAATTGGCGGAGTTGAGGTCGTCTGCCAGCGCGGTGGTGATGTTGAGCGCGGCTGCTGAAAACAACCGATCCTCGGAATGACGTCCGCTTTTAGACTGTTCAAAATCGAAACCGCGGCTCTTCATGGCGGAGACAAACCCTGGATTTGGTGTAAATCTGAATGTGCCGGAGCCTTTGCCGTCCTGGAAACTGCCCTCCAGATCGATTCTCCCCGCTTCGCGGACGAGGCTAAAACTGACCGGACCTCCATTCAGTGCCTGATCCCGAGTCAAACCCTGAAAATCTGAGAAATTGTAGGTTTGTCCCATCTGGTTCCGCCCGCCTTTATCACTGCGGCGTTCCATGTTCAGGTTGAGCTTGTCTTTACTCTTGGAAACGTTCGCAGTCCAGTCGCCCGTCAGCGTGCTCTGGGCGTCTGCTTTCGTGCCTGCGATCCAAACCAGCAGCACCAAACTCGTGATTAGCGCCATCGCGATAAAGAAGCGGTTATAGATAGTCCTTGGCATACAGACCTCCGGGGAATTCAAGATTTCACTGTCGAAGTGTTAACACTGGCGAGGGGTGGTTTGTGGCGGAAAGTTTCGTAACCACTAAGGCACGAAGGACACAAATTAAACTCTGTGCCTTCGTGCCTGGTGGTTGAACGGTTAATCGTTGTCCTTTTGCTTGCGGGTGTTGAGGTCTAACGACGCTTCGCGGTCGCTAACCCTGTCGGGCTTGTGTTCGCCAAACGCTCCGGCGACCGGCTGTGACGCCGGAAGCGGGTCGTAACCTTCACGCGCGCGGTCTTGCTTCTGCGCGTCTGAGCGAACGCCGGTTTTGTTTGATTGCTGTTCTTCCATTTGCTCTCCTCCCGATGTTCGTTAGTGACCGGTCGAAAGTTGCCGGTCGTCATTTCCGTTTGAGCCGATTCCGGCCAAACGTTTGAATCCGGTGTTGGTGATTCCGCGCGTCAACAGCAAGAGTCCCGCTGTGCCCAGCCCCGCTCCCAGAGCGTCACGCCGCACGCCGCCGTACGCCGCGAGCGATGCTCCGGCCGCGCCGGCGATCACGCGTGCTGCGGGTGACCAGCTCTCCTGGAAGAACTCGAAGCGACTGCCATGGCGTTCGCGCCCTCCTTGTAACGCCGGATGATTCTCCGCATGTTCGTGTGCGTCGAGTTCGTTGATGACCTGGTTGACGCCACGAACGCCATTCACACACGACAGCAGTTCAGGTATCTCTTCGACGAGGATTGGACCCGATAACGTGACCTTGCCGTTTTGTGCATTAACTTCAATCGCGCCCGGATGCGAGACAATTCGTCCCAGCTTCGAGCGGACTCGTTCGGCGAGTTTGCGATCATCGACCGGCTCCGAAGAGGAGTGCACGTGAGTGATCCCCTGCACGCGATTGCGCACATCGCGTGCTGTTACCTCAATGCAGTCGCCGGTCTTTCTCATAGCCCACGCGCCCTTATCACGCAGCAGCGCTCGCCGTCGTCTGCCGCGATCAGGATCGAGCAAGTACATGAGTCCGGTTCCGAGTCCGAGCCCGGCCCCGAACGTTAATCCCTTATTCATCGTTCTAAATCTCCCTTCTTGTTCCTGCTGTGACGCGCAAATCTCAGACCGCAAAGGAGTAAAAGCATTTTGTGAGGCATAGACGTCGCGGAAGTATCAAAAACGACCTTAGCTGCGTACTAAGCCAGTCCACAGATTACGCAGATTTTTAAATTCAATCTGTGAAATCTGCGGATGGACTTCGTTGACAGTCCAAGCCGCCTCAAGCTAATCTGTTACCCCGTGAATCACACGGTTGCCATTGTTCCAGCCCGCCTCGCATCAACACGTCTTCCAGGAAAAGCGTTAATCGAAATCGCCGGAAAACCGATGGTTTGCTGGGTCGCCGAACGCGCACAAGCGGCTGCCAACGTCGATCGAGTTATCGTCGCCACCGATAGTCAGCAGATCGTCGATGTTGTTGAATCACTCGACATCGAAGCCATACTCACCGCGCCCGATCACACCAGCGGTACCGATCGCGTCGCCGAAGTTGCCGCGCAAATTCCAGACGCAAAGATCATCGTCAACGTGCAGGGAGATGAACCGTTGATCTCGCCGGCAACGATCGAGCGCGCTGTCGATACAATGGCTGCCGAGATCGCGAAACCAAATGGCGCCGGTATCGTTACAACGTGGGAACCGATCGAATCGGTCGATGATCTATTGAATCCAGACCTGGTAAAAGTGGTTCTGGACGAGAACGATCACGGAATTTACTTTTCACGTTCACCGGTACCATACCCGCGCGACGCAGCGAAGAGGCATGGTTCACCTAACGCAGCGCTTTATAACGAACCCGAACTGTTGAAGCTGTTTCGCAAGCACACCGGTTTATACGTGTATCGCAGGGACGTGCTTTTGGAGTTTACGAAGTGGCCTCCGTCGCAACTCGAACAAATCGAAGCCCTCGAACAACTGCGAGCCCTCGCCCACGGCGTCAAGATAAAAGTCGTCGAGGCATGTACAGCGTCAACGGGCGTTGATACAGTTGAAGACCTCGAAAGAGTGAGAGAGTTAATCGGGGCACAAACAGTATGAGTGACTGGATTGGATTAGGTGTCATCGCATTCGTCATCCTGTGTGTAGTGTTCGGATTCTCGCGCCTGAGCAAACCTTATGACGTCACGACCGAAGAATTCGAAAGACGCGCGCAGGAAGGCCCGGGATTACTCAACGCTAGTCTGGTTGGGTTGCAGAAAGCACTCGATCCATCCAAGGAAAAATCAGTCGAGGTGCTGGAAGACCTAAAGCAGGGACGCTATAACAAAAAACAAGGATCCGGAGAACCTCCGGAGGCTGGTCATGAGGACGACAAGGGAACCAATGGAGAACCCGATGCCTAAATACATCTTCGTTACTGGTGGCGTGGTGTCCAGCCTCGGAAAAGGCCTGGCAGCGTCGTCGATCGGATGTCTACTCGAGAGTCGCGGCCTGCGCGTAGCGCTGATCAAACTCGATCCGTACATCAACGTCGATCCCGGCACCATGTCGCCATTCCAGCACGGCGAAGTTTTCGTGACTGACGATGGCGCCGAAACAGATCTCGATCTGGGCCACTACGAGCGCTTCACTCACGCACATCTCTCCCAGGCCAATAACTGGACCACGGGCCGGATCTATCTCTCAGTAATCGAGAAAGAACGGCGTGGTGATTACCTCGGCAAGACGATCCAGGTCATTCCGCACATCACCAACGAGATCAAGGATGCCGTGCGCAAAGTCGCCGACAACGACAAGCCCGACGTGATCATCGTCGAGATCGGCGGCACGGTCGGCGACATCGAATCGCTACCGTTTCTCGAAGCCATTCGCCAGATGGGTAACGAGGAAGGCACGGGCAACGCGCTCTTTATTCACGTCACGCTCGTGCCCTACATCGCTGCTGCCGGTGAACTGAAGACGAAACCCACGCAACACTCCGTGCGCGACCTGCGCGAGATTGGTATCGCCCCCGATATCCTCTTGTGTCGCTCGGAAAAACCGCTGTCACGCGAACTGCGCGGCAAGATCGCGCTGTTTTGTAACGTGAAAGAGACTGCCGTAATCAGTGCTCAGGACGTCGATACGATCTACGACGTGCCGCTCGCATTCCACGAGCAGGGTCTGGACGATCTGATCGTTTCGCAACTCGGTCTTGAAGCGCAGGCGCCACAGGTTGATCTATCCGAGTGGCGCGAACTGGTTTCGATCATCCGCGAGCCATCGGGAGGAAAAGCTTCGATCGCAATTGTCGGCAAATACGTCGAGCTTGAAGATTCATACAAATCATTACGCGAAGCACTGACGCATGGCGGTGTCGCAAACAATCTCCGCGTTGACGTGACGTGGATTGAGTCAGAAGAGTTGATGGACGACGATTACGAGAATCGTTTGCGTGACTTCGACGCGATTCTGGTGCCTGGCGGTTTTGGCAAACGCGGCGTGGCGGGAATGATTCGCGCGATCAGCTACGCTCGCAAGACGCGTACGCCGTTCTTCGGAATCTGTTTGGGAATGCAGACCGCCTGTATCGAGTACGCGCGCAACGTCTGCGAACTGAAGGACGCAGATTCGACTGAATTCGATCTCGAAACACCGCATCCGATCATCTTTAAGTTGCGCGATCTGGTAGACGTCGAGGAGTTGGGTGGTACTATGCGACTCGGCGCCTGGCCCTGTCGGCTGGCTCAGGGCTCGTTGGTCCAGGACGTTTACGGCGGTGCGGACGAGATCAGTGAACGTCATCGCCATCGTTACGAGTTCAATCCGGAGTACCGGCAACGGATGGAGAGGGAAGGTTTGGTGTTCAGTGGTGTCTCGCCCGACGGCAAGTTTGTGGAGATGATCGAGCTCTCGCGCGACGTGCACCCGTGGTTTGTCGGCTGCCAGTTTCACCCTGAATACAAGTCGCAGCCGTTGAACGCTCACCCGCTGTTCGCGGCATTTGTGCGGGCCGCGCACGAAAATCGTTTGCACTCTGAGACCTCAATAGAGAAGAATGGAGACGTCGATTTGGTGGTACCCGAACGGCTGACCGCCACCAGCGGCGATTAGTCGTGCCATCAGCTAAATAAACTGCCCAGAAGTACCTCACTTTATGTAATGACAGATCTGTCAACCACATTGTCCGCAACGGATCCATTTGTCGGCCGTACGCTCGACGAGAAGTACTGCGTGGAAGAACGCCTGGGCGCGGGAGGGATGGGCGCGGTTTACCGGGCGCGGCATCTCTCGATGGATCGGCCGGTTGCGATCAAGGTTTTGCATCAACGACTGTCGGAAGACGAGGCGGCTCGCGTTCGTTTTCAGATCGAGGCGCGCGCAGCGGTGCACCTGCAACATACGAACGCCGTTTCAGTGACCGACTTCGGTCAGACTTCCGAAGGCTGCGTTTACATCGTGATGGAGTTGCTCGAAGGGCGAACCCTGCGAGAGATCCTCACTCGCGAAGCGCCGATCGAAACCGCCCGAGCGATCTCGATGATGCTGCAGGCTTCCGACGCGGTCGCCGCAGCGCACGATGCGGGCATCATTCATCGCGATCTCAAGCCGTCGAACATTCTCGTGACGCAAAGCGCGGATCAGCCGGCAGTTGTGAAAGTGCTCGACTTCGGCATCGCGAAGTTCGCGCCCGACGATGATGACGAAGAAGCAACTACGTTCGCCCAGACAAACTCGGTGATTGGCACGCCGCGTTACATGTCGCCGGAGCAGCACAACGGACATGAGTTGACTCCGGCCGCGGATGTTTACAGTCTCGGTGTGATTCTTTATGAGATGCTGACCGGGATGGTTCCATTCAGTGGTGCGTCGCCGTCTGAGATCGCGGAGAAGCATGCGAACAACCAGCCACACTTACCGCGAGAGATCGTCGCCGCCATTCCTGAAGACGTCGAACGCATCGTGCTGCACGCGCTCGAAAAGCAGCCTGCCGATCGACCTGCCAACGCCGCTGAGTTCCGCCGGGAGTTGCTCGATACCGCCGAGCGGCTCGGGCTCGAGCATCACGCGTTGAAGAGCGCGCCTGATATCGAAGCATTGCGGGATGCGGGCGTTGAGTCGCCTTCGGGACGTCTGGTAGTCGATATCACCCGACTGCGCGAGAAGCGCGCGCTGAGTTCCGGGTCAAACGAGATCAAAGTGCTTGGTACGCCAGTCCCTGATAAGACTGCTCCTGCCGACGATCACAAACCACCCCAGGCCAGTTCATTTCTAGACAAGGTCAAGCGTATACTCGGCTTCTGAGATTGAGCGTCTCCTTGGAGTGCGGCGGCTTGCCGCCGCTTTGTTCTCGATCTCGTGATTGAATACCAAAGCGGCGGCAAGCCGCCGCACTCCAAGGAGACGCCCTTTTCATGGAATCAAAATGACTAATTCGTTTTCCGTCGGCAAAGTCACATTTGGTGACGGCCGGCTCACAATCATCGCCGGTCCCTGCGTAATTGAATCACCCGAACATGCATTAATGATGGCGCGCGAGTGTCGCGATCGGGCACAGGCTGTGGGTCTCGACTTCGTCTTCAAGTCGTCGTTCGATAAAGCAAACCGATCGTCGATCAAGAGCTTTCGCGGTGTCGGCATGGAGGCCGGGCTCGAAGTGTTGCAGCGGGTCAGGGAAGAAGTTGACGTACCTGTGCTCACGGATATTCACGACGTTTCGCAGGTTGAGCGAGTTGCGGAGGTCGTCGACGTGCTGCAAATACCGGCGTTTCTGTCGCGGCAAACTGATTTGATCGTTGCGGCTGCGAAGTCCGGCAAGGCAGTCAACGTCAAGAAAGGACAGTTTCTCGCGCCGCAGGACGCACGTAACATCGTCGATAAAGCGCGTGAAGCCGGTTGTGAAAAACTAATGTTGACGGAACGCGGCGCGAGTTTCGGCTACAACAACCTGGTAGTTGACATGCGCTCGTTCCCGATCATGCGTGAATTCGGCGTGCCGGTGGTTTTTGACGTCACGCACTCGTTGCAACTGCCGGGCGGGCTCGGACATGCAACGGGCGGACAATCGGAATACATCGAACCGCTGGCGCGTGCCGGAGTTGCGTGCGGCGTTGATGCAGTGTTTATGGAAGTGCATGATTGTCCGGAGAAGGCTTTGTCGGATGGACCAAATGCATTGCCATTGCAGAGGCTGGCGCCGTTGCTGTCGATGATCCGCGACATTCACCAGCTTGTGAGTAATTCGAGTTCCGGCGCTCCGCGTTAGTTTATTTCTATCGATCCGTAAACCATGAGAATCCTTCTTTTATTGACGCTCATTCTGTGTCTTGTGATTCAGGTTGGCGCGCAGGCGCCGGCGACTGTGATCTGGCAGGTAAACTCGTTTGACATCAACGCCAACGTTCAGCAAGCGGAACGGGTACTGAACGCTGTCGCTACGATCAACGCGACGAACATCGGTTCTGCAGCAGGCAGGACCATGACCGTGCGGCTCAATTCGAAAGCGAGTGTGAAGTCCGTGACGGTTGGTGGAGCAGCGACGACGTTTCGACCCGGCACAGAGCCGCGCGGAGATCTTCAGCGCATTGAGATCGCGCTGGGTGCTTCAGTCGCTCCGAACTCCAACGCTACCGTTGCGGTGACGTACGCTTTGCCAGTTGAGAGCAACAGTGGTCTCACTGCGATCAGCCCGATCGCGACGCAGTTTCTGCCGTTGTCGTTCTGGTATCCGATGCCTAACACTCCGTATTCGGTGCGCGGTGCAGACACGGCGCCGTTTCGTCTCGCGGTGAATATTCCCAACGCGATCTCTTCGGGGGTCGAGAAAGCTGGTGCATCCGGAGTTTCATTCGAGCAGTCGTTACACGGACAGCCATTCTTTGTGCAAGGCGACTGGGACAAACTCGAAGGCGCCGCTGATGGAAAAGGCATTGTGGTGTTGCTTGAAAAGGGCGCCGGAGCGGAAGAGCGCAAGCACGCCGAGGCGTTGATCGCTTTTACGGCGGCGGCGCGTGGCTTCTATGCCGCGGCATTTGGGCCGGCGCCTGACGTTCCGGTGCGGTTGGTGGCTGTGCGCAGGGGAGCAGGGTTCAACGATGGCGGAACAGTGCTTTTGGATGCCGATACGTTGCGTTTGCCAAAACTCGACGCTGCGTCGGCGCTTTCCGTTGCAGAAGCTGTGGGACATTTGTGGATTGGTGGGCAGACGGCGATTCAGGGCGAGGGAGGCGGCGTTCTTCGCGACGCTTTGGTGCGTTATCTGGCGACGGAGTTTTTGGAAAAGCAGTTTGGGGCTGACGCGGTTAAGTCAGAGTTGTACCGGCAGCGTTTGGCTTATGCGACGGTGGCACAGCGCGATGGACCACTCGCGCGCACGAGCCAGTTAGACAGTACGTACTTCGCGTCAGTGCCGAATCGTGGTGCGATGTTCTGGCGGCTCATCGACCGTCGTCTGGGTCGCGAGGTATTGCTTGGCGTGTTGAAGGGTGCGCTGCAGGCAGGCAAGAACGGTCTTACTCTTCCCGCTCTGCGCGAAGCGCTGGTGGCGCGTGGTGGTGAAAGTCTGAAGGCGCTGTTGGACCAGCAACTGGATCAGGTAGTCGATACGGATCTGATGATCGGTTTGCCGCAGCAGCGCGGCGCTGATTGGGTTTCCGCGCTGCGTAATCTCGGCTCGATCGACGTGACGGTTTCGGTAGTTGCGACCACTGAGCGCGGTGAACAGGTTCGTACGGAAACGACTGTGCCGGCGAAGAATTTCGGTGAAGCTGTTTTCAAGACTCCGGCGAAGATCGTTCGCGTTGAAGTCGATCCTGACAAGTTGTATCCGCAGATGGATTACGGAAACGATGTCATGCCGCGGGCTAAGGATCTGACGCAGGCGTTGAACGAGGCGGCTTTGCAGCTAGGGGCACAGGATTTTGCGAAAGCGGAAGCGACTGCAAGAGCAATGCTGGCAAGTGCGCCGCGTTTTCAGGAAGCGCAGATCATCCTCGCGCGAGCTTTGCTTGGTCAGGGCCGGCTTGAGGATGCGGAGAAGCTGTTTCGGTCAGCGCTTGAAGAGCCTTTGCCGTTCACGGCCACACTCGCATGGGCCAACATCGGCCTGGGCGAGATCGCAATGAAGCGCAACCAGGCTGCCGAAGCGGCGAAGCGTTTCAACGATGCTGTGATAGCGAGTCGTGATTATCCTTCGTCATTAGCAGCGCGTGCGGCGCGTATTCGTGCAGAGGCAGCGGCAAACAACGCGCCCCCAATAGATGAAACGGCGCGCGCGTTTATCACGCAACTTTCGCAGGCAGTCGTCAGCAACAAGAAGGCGGAGTTGGAGTCGCGCGTTGTTTCGGGTGAGCTCGTGCGCTTCATCAACGCCAGCATCGGCACCGAGGCCTGGGAAACCAAGGTGATACGCACCGAGCAACTCAACGCCAATCTGATTGCCGCCGACGTCCAAATCCGTGCGAACAAACTCGGAACCGTCGGCGAAGGCACCGCGGTGCTGATATTGGCGCGAACACCTTCAGGCTGGAAGCTCTCGGGCATCGACCTCTTCGAAGTGCGATGATCTCCTACGTTTTTATCCACAGATTACACAGATTGATTTAATAAATCTGTGTAATCTGCGGATGAAAAAACTCGAATTAGTCAGAGCTCGCGGCACTTCATTCGTTGATGGTTTTGAGGAACGTCTCAACGGCGGCATCGTCTTTCCAGCCGCGGGCCAGTTCCCGCGCCGCCGTCAGGCGCACGTCAGGGTCCGCGTCGGATTGTGCCCGGGCTTTGAGAATCGGCAAGGTCTCGGGTTCGTCTTTCCAGCCGCGGGCCAGTTCCTGCACCGCGGTCATGCGCACGTTAGCGTCCGCATCGGACTGCGCCCGGCCTTTGAGAATCGGCAAGGTCTCGGGGTCGTCTTTCCAACCGCGGGTCAGTTCAGTCAGAGCCCGTTCTCGCACCATCCAGTAACCGTCAGACTGCGCTCGGGCTTTGAGCCACGGCAAAGTCTCGGGTTCGTCTTTCCAGCCACGGGCCAGTTCCTGCACCGCGCTCGCGCGCACCCCCGGGTCCTCATCAGACTGCGCCCGGGCCTTGAGCCACGGCAAGGTTTCGGCGTCGTCTTTCCAGCCGCGGGCCAGTTCCTGCACCATGCATTGGCGCATCGCCCAGTCATGGTCAAACTGCGCGCGGGTTTTGAGCCATGGCAAGATCTCGGGGTCTTTCCAGCCATGGGCCAGTTCCAGCATTGCACTGAGGCGCACAATCCAGTGCTCATCGGACTGCGCCTGGGTTTTGATCATCGGCAAGGTCTCGGGATCGTCTTTCCAGCCGCGGGCCAGTTCAGTCACTGCACTTATGCGCACGTTACTGTCCTCATCGAACTTTGCCCGGGCTTTGAGCCACTCACGAGTGTCTGCCGTCTCGCGCCAGACCATTGCCACCATTTCGACCGCGCGTGTGCGAATGCTGGTCACTCTCACCGGATTCAACCGAGTCAGCGCTTTTGTGCGCTCGAGGACTTGCTTCTCGACGCCGCCCAACTCTTCACGCCTTCTCATCTCGCCGATGCAACGCGCGGCGAGAAAAACGTGATGGCAGACGTCGTCGGGGTCGGGCTGTGCCAGTAGCCATTCGAGGATTTCCCGCAGAAACTTGGGCGCTAGCATCCCGGCCAGCAGAGTGAGCACTTCATGCCAGGTCTCGTCTGCCCAATGGCCGAAGATTTCAGTCTTCAATTGATCGAGGCTGAGTGATTGCTCCGTTTGGAAGCGCTCGCGAATCTCGACGGCGCAGAAGTATTCCAGAAAGGTCCGGTGGACAAAGGCGTAGGAGCGCCCGCCGACCGAGCAGAGCATGAAGTTTCGCCCGCGCAGTTGTTCGATGAGTGCACGAGCGGCACGGTCCGGACGCAGATTCGGCACGCCTTTGAGACCGCTGGCAAGAGTGCGCTCAAGCGTGTCTTCGTCGATCAGATTGCCGGCGAGACCGCGTTCGCTCGACTGCATAGCGCGTGCGACATGCAGCAGCAGTCCGCGCTTGTCCTTGTAATCAAGCGAGGCCTTGGACAACTCAGGGTCAGGTGCGAATGCAACATCAACCTTCCACTGGTGAAGGAGTAGTCGCGCGCACTGTTCGTAGAGTTCTGCGCGGTCGCGCGGGAGATCCTGCGTGCGGTTGAGGATCGCCATCATGGTGAGCAGGAGGGGATTGCCAGCAAGCTGGCGGATAGCCGTGGAGTGGTCGATGGCGTCGGCCAGCAGGGCGCGCTTCGTTTCACCCTTGTTCGCCTCTTGGTAGGCGGTGCGATGCCAGCGGACGAGGAAATCGGCAATCTGCTCTTCGTCCAGCTCCTGGAGCATGAAATGCCGGAAGTCTTCATCGCGCCACGTTTGGTGCTGGTAGCCGATGATCCGTGAGGTGACGATAATGCGGGCGGGCGGGTATTCGTCCGCGAAGCGATGTATGGTAGTGGAAACTTCCTTCCGTAGCGCGGGGTCGAAGACTTCGTCGAGCCCATCGAAGAGGACGCGGCTCGGGTTGTTCTTCAACCAGGCATCGAGCTGCCCCCGGTCGAGGTGCCAGCGCACGCTCGCTCCTTCGTGCAGATAGTCGAGGAAGCCTTCCACCTTTCCCTCGTGCCTGAGCCGGGCGTACTCGCGCAACTCGATGAGCAGCGGCAGCGGTTCACCGGCGGGATCCGGCGCGGCCTTCTCCGCCCAATCGAGCAAGAGATACTGAAGCAGGGTGGATTTGCCCGAGCCAGGATCGCCGAGAATGACAAGCTTTCGGAAGGCCGGATCGCGGACGATCTCGAGTATCGGACGCGGCGACTGATCGAGGTAAGCGCGGCGATGCTGTGCGAGCAGCTCCTCGTCAAGTTCGATGCCCTCCATCTCTCCTTGCTCCCGCAGGCGCCGCTGCAATTCCTTTGGCAACTCGAAGACGCGCGGCATGAACTCCACGCACTCGCGCGCGTTTTGCGCGATGAACATGCCGGTGAGCGTGAGCGGCCGTACGTCGTGCGTGGTCGTATCGAGATCTTCGAGTTTGAGCCGGGCATAGCGCTTCCGCATCGCTTGCTGGTATGCGGCGAGATCGAAGCTTGCACGCGCGGGCAGGCGCGACGGTCGCGTTGCGGCGACGCCCCCGGCGGGAGCAAGACTGCGCAGAAAGGGCACGAGGTCTCCGTAGTCCGCACCGTAAGCGAGCGGCTGAAGCCACGGAGCGCCGTCGAGTTTCTTCTGAAAGTCAGCCACCTCAGAGATGCGGCAGAGCAGATAGTGGCGTGGAGCGACGTCGCTGAGCGCTTCTTTGGCCCATTCGATGAGCTGGGTGAAATTCGGATCGAGTACGGTGTCTCCGCAGCCGACAAAGAGCAACGTGCGATCGATGGTGAAGAGATTGAGGACTGCCTTCGCGTGTGGATGGTCCTTCACCGCGAGATAGGAACTGAGCCCGAGCACGACCGATTCCGGTTCTTTGAACCAGCCGTGGAGATGAAGAATCGCATCGGTGTCAACGCGCATGAGCACATCCTGCACGTCATCGATCTTGAACCAGGTGACGGCGCGTCTGCCGGTCGCATCTTCGAGAAGGTTGTCGTAGTTCAATGTGGCGAGCACACCGGGCAACGCGGCGAGTGCATCGACAACGGTGCGATCTGCGATTTTCAGTTTGCCGATGGTGTCTTTGAGCCAGCCGCGAAAGGTGCCCTCGCTCTTCGCCCTCATGCGCTGTGAGATGGTTTCGGCTGCCGTAATGATGAGATCGGTCTCTTCGCTTTCGACCTGCATCTCGAGCAATGTCGCCGCCTTGTCAGTCGCTGCGCCGATATCCTTGAGGTGCTTCACGCCGTGCTGAAGCAAGCCGGTCCACGTTGCGACACGGAAGCCTTCGACGGCCTGATTTCCGCAGGCAGTGATGGAGACGCCAGTGCCCGCAATGGTGACCACGCGGCCCGCCGCGATCTCCTCCTTCAGCTTCGCGATCTGTGTGTTGCGGTCCATATCCCGGCGCTAGTTATACCGCAGGTTCCAACAAGTCGAAAATTATTCTTGGATCGGGTCAGTACAGGGAGCGGTAGCGACCTGGTCAGTGATCAGCATGCGATGTCTAAAGCAATTTTGACCCTTTTGCTTCGACCAGGTCGCTACCGCTCCCTGTACTGACCCGATCCAAGTGCGAATCAGACTTTTTTGGAATGGGGGAAGCCGTTATTAGAACTGTGAGTCATCAGAACAGGATTATTTGACGAGAGGTAAAAAAAGGGGTAATTTTTTGCTGCCTATTGGAACCTTGATTCTTAACGAGCGGGTGTGGCGCAACGGTAGCGCATCAGCTTCCCAAGCTGAGGGTTGCGGGTTCGAATCCCGTCGCCCGCTCCAATTCCTTGCAATCCTTTTCCAGCGATTCGCCTATCGGAAGATCTTGAATAGTACCTAACCGACAGAGGTGAGGCGAACTAACCTTCGTGGTCCTGCTGGTACGCGCTCACTGCCTCCAGTGCGCCCTCGTGCATTCTCTCAGGCCGAACGTAGAGCCAGTGCTTTTCAAACTCCTCATCGGCCAAGGTTGCAGTTAAGGTTCGCTCTTTGCTCTTTAACCATTGCTCTACCCACTGACGAAGTTCCGGGTCCCGGTTAAGTGCCATACGCGCCGCGTGCATGTTAAGAGGTGTGCTCATAGTCTTGTACCACTTTCAAAATAGTGTTCCCGTCCGCTCAATGGATCCCGAAAGGAAATCGATTTCGCCAGTAGCTTTAGCGGGTTTGAAAAATCATGCGTCTCTGACGGAGTCAACGCAGGATAGAGTTTGTCATTGATGACAGGAATTCCTAAGGCCGCAAGGTGGAGACGAAGTTGGTGTTTCCGGCCGGTGCGGGGAAGCAACTGATAGAGACTGAGGCTTCCCAGATTGCTGATGATACTGATGTGAGTCTCGGAATTTGCCTCGCCCGGAACTTCTTTCATGCGAAAGAATGGTTCTCCCTGAACCACGCGACTGCGCCGAGTAATGGGGAAGTCTGATTCTTCCAGTGTTGGTGCCAGAGCCTCATATACCTTTCGCACCTTGCGATTTCGAAACAGCGAAGTGTAGTGGCCTCTTGTTTTCCGGTTTAGGGAGAACAATACCACTCCGGCAGTTTCCCGATCGAGACGATGGATAGGCACCAGGGCTTCCAGCGCGCGTTGTTTCCGCAGCCTGACCAGAAGCGTTTCATGGAGAAATTTCCCCGAGGGAATCACCGGCAAGAAGTGCGGTTTATCTGCAATCAGGATGTGTTCATCCTGATAGAGCACCTGCTCCCTAAAGGGTATGGTTTTTTCATTCTCCAGCTCGCGGTAATAGAAAATACAAGCGCCAACTCGAAAAGCAGTCTCTGCATCAATGCGGCGTCCCGTTTCATCCATCACTTGACCCTTCGCCATCCGTGCCTTCCAAGTCGTGGTGGGCACATGCGGATATTGTTCTTTGAAAAAGTCGATGACAGTTTTCCATGGACCTGCCGGCAACCATTGGCAGCTTGGACCAACTCCTTCGACGAAGGGAAGCGGGACGTTCATCCTTAATTTGTTATGTTCCTTGTGAACAACGGAGCCGTTTTTCTGACGACGCAAAATTGATTCAAGAGTATACGCCAATGCCACGGCCGCCAGGATTGAAAGTCTAGGGGCGTGGTTTTAAGGCTGTGGCCGGCGAGACACTCACGGTGAAATTCGCGCGAAAGTTTTTGTTGGGATCATTTGTTTTATCTCCTGGGAAATTCGTTATCTCACCCTGGGATTCAACCGAATGAGTTCCGTTGGCGACTGCATTAAAAGTGAAAACCCTCGTCGTCTCTCCCACGGTGTCATCCAGCCGGCCATGGTTCACGAAATCACTGCCATCAAATTCTTTTTCCACAAAGCGTTTGGCCTCCGAGCAGGTTGAATACGGGTTCAAGATCTTGCCGAACTGGTCCTCGATGTAATCGCCCTCCCAGCCTCCGACGGAAACTCTGAAGCTTTTCCCCGGTGGAAGATAGACATCGAACTTCTGGTTGAAATTGAAGTCAAACTCGGCGCCTGGCGGCTTCGGGAACTGGTGCCTTTGGGAGAATGTATTGTCCCAGGCACGCCCCAAGCCTCCGTTCATAATGTCCGAAGCTCCTGTGAACTCATTCAGGAAGAGCCATCTACCCCCAATGTCGGCAAACAACCTGTATTCGCCGGGGTCTACATCACTCCCCTCCGACTTGTCCTGAATCACAACTTTATCCAGGGTTATGGTGACTTTCTTGATCTCGAAGTTGGACGGAACGCCGTGAGTGGGCAGATCGTCCCAGTAAATAAAGAGTGTTCTGGCAAAGACCGCCGTGTCAGGGACGCTGTCGCCCGCCCAGGAGATGGTCATCATCACATGCGGCGTGGGAACGTCCGGTGTGCCTTTCTCAAAGACCTCAACGATCGGTCTTCCAGTGTACGTGTCGCCCCTTTGCCTCTTGAAGGCGAACTTTAGTTTCGCGGTGGGAATCGGGCGCGGGAGGTCATGCTTGAAGATGACCGTATACACTCGCTCGGACATCTTCACGGGCTGCGCGAAATCATGCAGTCCCTTGTTATTCCAGACGATGTTGCCGTCCCCGTTGGCGAAGATGTCGGCCCTCGTGGCGAAGACGAATTGCCCCGGCAACTCCGGGCTGGGCTCGAACCTGTCCGGCAAATCACGCTTCACCGCGACGAAGTGCGGCGGGTGAATTTCAGTGCGCGCCGGATCGTGGCCTCGATCGAAAATCCAGATGCCCTCGACGTGAACCCAATCATTATTTGTCGGCCAATTCCAGATCACGCTCCGCCGCTGGTGGCCGGCGCTGTAAAAGCCGAAGCTGTCTCCGCGAATACTCGCCGCTGACGCCGGGTTCTGTTTCCTGTCGTCTGCCTGAGCGAGTCCGCTTTCCCATTCAACTTCGATATCGTCCTGCACGAAATCAGGAAGATTTGGACGCCGCACTGGCTTGGCCAGCAGGTATCGAAATGCAGGGTCGGGATTCACATGGAAGATGAAATCGTGCGTGAAGTGAGCCGCCGGCGCGTCCTGGGAGGAGACATGCGCGCCATTTCTTAATACTACTCCCTCAAGAATTTTGTATGACCGGAGCGGGGGCTTGCGGATACCGTCAACCACGAAATCCTCACCGACCGAGCGCCATTCCGGGAAGATTGGGCTGACGTTTATTTTAGAGGTGAACAGCCGGAATGCTGTAAGCGTCGCATCGCAGTCAACGACTAATCCGTTTTCAGCCGTCGCGGCGTCGGGATTACTCTCGGCGGTGGTTATTTTCAGGATCCACTTCTGCAAGTTGTTGCTAACCTGCGTAGCCATAGTCAGCCTTCCGCTATCGGTGGCAGTGGTAGGTTGTAAGGCGCGAGTCGCGTCGGTTTTATTCAAGATAATAAAGCAGCCACGCTCGACACTCTCGACCACATTCCACTTCTGGGCATCGACGGTTTGCGGGTTGTTGGAAAGCAGTTCTTGCGTGAGAAACGGTTGCGGCCCATTGTGGAGCGTGAGGAAATGCCCCCCGGTAGAAGATCTGATGAAGAAGAAGCCGCCTCCGGCGTTCGTGAAAATGAACTTTTGCTCAAACTTGCCATTCAGCGCGAGTTGCCGGATGACTGCTCCAGGTTGAACGCTTCCCCCGGCCACGTCCATCACTTTTTGTGATCCTTTAGACTTAATGAAGTAGGCCACTCCGGGGGTAATGATGTCAGCGACTTTGCTCAGAACCTGCCCTTCGTTCCTCATGTCTACCGTACCACTGAGCGGTGCGGCGGCTGGCTGGGCGAGCGAATCGCCTGTCGCCAGTAGTAGAAATATTGCGATAACTACGAAAGATGGAAAGCGTTGATTTGTCATGATGTTTTCCTTTGCTTAAGAAGCGATACAGAGGTTCAAGCGACCTCACTTGGTAACGCGAGAATCTGACCGCAAACCTCTAACGTCTTTGTCATGCCCTGATGCAATCCCCGGCGGGTGTATAATCCCCCCACACTAGAGGCAATCCCAGGATCTTCGGTGGTACCTCAATGGCAGGCTTACCTCGTCAAATAACGCAGCTACTCAAAGACTGGGGGAATGGTGATCAGGACGCACGCGACCAGCTAATACCTCTCGTCTATCAGGAACTACATCGCATGGCTCATCAGCACATGAGGAAAGAGCGTCCCGGACACACGCTGCAAACGTCGGCACTGGTCCATGAAGCTTTTGTGAGGTTGATTGATCAAAGGGAAATCCACTGGCAGAACCGCGCGCACTTTTTTGGCATCGCCGCGCAAATGATGCGACGTATTTTGGTCGATCATGCGCGTAGCCGGCAGTATGCTAAGCGCGGTGGTGACGCAAGCCGTGTATCTCTGGACGAAGTGGCAATCGTGTCTGAAGCGCGCGCCGCTGATGTTGTGGCCCTTGACGATGCGCTGACCAGTTTGGCAACCGTCGACCAACGGAAGAGTCAGGTAGTGGAACTGCGATTCTTTGGCGGACTGAGTATTGACGAGACAGCCGCGGTCTTAGCCGTTTCACCCGGCACAGTCATGCGCGATTGGACGCTGGCCAAAGCCTGGCTGCGCCGAGAAATGAGGGCTGACGGCACATAATCCGATCGCAGCGCAGACCCGCCGGTAAGTACTGGTTCAGTTTAATGGGTTATGACTCCCGAACGCTGGCAACAAATCGATCAATTGTTTCACTCCGCATTGGAGCGCACGCCTTGCGAGCGCGCTGCGTTTCTCGCACAGGCCTGCAAGGGTGACGAATCTCTGCGTCAGGAAGTCGAATCGTTAATCGGATCCCATGAACGATCGGAAAGTTTTATTGAGACACCGGCAGGTGATATCGCTGCTGAGTTGCTCTCAGGTAGAGCAGCCCAGTTGATAGCGGGACAGTACGTTGGTCATTACGTGATTGTTTCTTTACTGGGCGAGGGTGGAATGGGAGAAGTATACCTGGTCCAGGACTCAAGACTGGGCCGCCAGGTCGCGCTCAAACGGTTACCGGCACAATTTACTCTCGATGCCGATCGGGTGCATCGTTTTGAACAGGAAGCACGCACCGTCTCCGCCCTCAATCATCCAAACATCGTCACCATCCACGAGATAGGCCGGTCAAACTCATCACACTTCATCACCACAGAGTTCATTGAGGGCCACACACTGCGGCAACATCTGGCCAACGGTCCGCTAAAGCTCGACGAAGCCCTGGACGTTGCTGTTCAAATTGGTTCGGCTCTCATGGCGGCGCATGCGGCGGGAATTGTTCATCGCGATATCAAACCCGAGAACATCATGATTCGCCCCGATGGCTATGTGAAGGTGTTGGATTTTGGTCTCGCAAAACTTGTCGATCAAAAAAACGAGTCTGTTCTCGTTTTTGAAGAATCAACCGGCAGCGAGAATCAAACTGGAAAAGGACTGATCCTCGGAACGGTTAACTACATGTCGCCTGAACAAGCAAAGGGCGAGCTCATTGACGAGCGGACGGACATCTTCAGTTTTGGCGCAACGATTTATGAAATGGTTTCGGGACGAACGCCCTTTACGGGGGCTTCGACGATGGAGACTCTTGCCAGCCTGATAAACGCTGAACCACCACCGCTGCCAGGCATTGTCTCCAACGTGCCGGACGACCTGCAGAGAATCGTTTCGAAAACGCTTTGCAAAGACAGGGAGAAACGTTATCAAACAGTAAAAGATCTGTTGGCGGATTTGAAGAATTTGCGACAAAGCTCGGCCTTTCTGAAACAATGGGAAACGTCGCAATCGGGCGACAATGACGCTGTCTCCGGCCGACCGGCGACAACAGGCCAAACCAGGAAACAGACCGCCGAAACTCAACACAGTTTTGCGCCGCAAATCAATCGACGTAAGCTCGTCGCATTTGCTCTTACCGCATTGATCAGCTCGGTCGGTCTTGCCTATTATTTTCTCAACCGAACCAGAACTCCTCTTGTTTTTCAAGTCGGACAAGTAACGCGCCTGACCTCGACTGGCAGAGTCAAAAGCAGCGTCGTTTCACCCGATGGCAACTTCATTGTGTACGCGGAGGAAAACGCCGGACAGCAAAGCCTTTGGAGACGCGACATAGTCAGTGAGAGCAATGTGCAAATCGCCCCCTCAGCCAATATTGACTATCGTGTCTTGAATATTACTCCCGATGGCAATTCGATCTATTTTGTCGATGCGAAGCAAAGTCTTTATCAAATTCCGGTCCTCGGCGGCCCGCTGAGAAAAATTGCTGAAGGCTTGTTAAGCGACAGCAGAATCGGATTTTCTCCCGGCGGCAAACAGTTCACCTTCGTTCGCCGTTTGGAAAAGGACGCTTCGGGGCTTTTTATCATCGATGCCAATGGCACGAATGAACGAATGCTAAAATTTGTCGAACAGCCAACTAGATTGGAAGTTGATCCAGCCTGGTCGGCGGATGGGAAGGTCATTGCTTGCCCCGTTTTGATTGATGGATTTTTCAAGATCCTCGCTGTCCGAGTCGCCGATCAGGAAGCTGCGTTGATTTCATCCAAAGGTTGGAGTGTTATCAGGAACCTTGCGTGGCTTCCCGACTCAAACAGCTTGATATTCATCGGAACGGTTAAAGGAAATTTTCATCAACTCTTCCAGATTTCATATCCGGGTGGAGAAGCTCGGCAACTCACTTCGGACTTATATAACTACGACGATTTTAGTTTGAGCTCTGACGGGCGCTCGCTGGCGGCCGTGAAGGTCGAACAGACTGCGCACCTTTGGATCACACCAGGCAATGACGTTACACGAGCCCGGCAAATAACTTCGGGGTTTGAAAAGTTTGATGGTATCTATAGTCTCGATTGGATCTCAATTAACAAATTACTTTACACCTCATCGCCCAGCGACGACATTTCAAGTTGGACCATAGAAGCCGACGGAACCGAACCAAAGCAGTTAATAAGGAACGGGCATTACCCGACGGTTTCACCTGACCGACAGTTTATCGTTTATCGAAACCGCATCGGATCTGAGCTGGCATTGGTGAGAAGGGATTTGAGCGACGGAACCGAAAAGGTGCTGACGACGGGAATTATCCACTATCCGACTTTTTCGCCGGATGGCAAGTGGTTGGTTTTCACAAAATATAACGAGGGGATGGCTCTCTGGAAAGTGCCGCTTGAAGGTGGCGAGCCCACTCGAATTTTGCTCGACAATGCGCTTTGTTCGGCAGTTTCGCCAAACGGAAAGACAATTGCCTTTGTTTTGCGGCGAGGAGGGAATTCAAGTCGCATCGCGCTTGTTTCTTTCGATGGCGGCGAAATAATTAAGACCTTTGATGCCATGCCGGAGACGAATCCATTATCCAATAACCGGAAGTTGCAATGGACTCCTGACGGACGCTCAATCTACTACGTTGCTCTCAATAACGGCGTGTCAAATATCTGGCGCCAGCCGATCGACGGCAGTCCGCCTGCCCAGGTAACTCAGTTTGCCACTGGACGCATTTTCAATTTTGCCTATTCGCCTGACGGCAACCAACTCGCGCTCTCACGCGGATCACTCGAAAGCGATGTAGTCTTGATCAAAAGCGAATGACTCGGTTTTATTGGCACGGTCCATTACTTAGTTCTACGGATATCGAATTCATAACCGAACGGATAACAGGTTGTTAGAGGCACAAAGTCGCAAAGAAATACAGCTCAATTCAAAATCTTTTTTGTGCTATGTGCCCTTTGTGGTCCCAAAATGGTGGTACGTTGATAGAAACCAGGACTTCGGGCCTGGATTTCCAGCTGGGGTTTGCGAGTTCGAATCCCGTCCTTGCTCGAACCGAAATAAACCTATCAACCGGTGATCGCCAACGGCTGGTGAGGCACCGTTAGTGTCTCGCGGAAATTAAAACAGGTCGCCACACGATACCCCTCTTTCTTTGTAATCATTTTGTCATACTTAAGCGGTGCGGCAGGTTCGCGAAGAAATCGTGATGGTTGATCCGTAGAACAAAGAGCTATGCAGGATTACCCGTATTTTCTGACCAGACCGACGCAACGTCCCGCTTTCCGACCTGCCCAAACCCGAGTATGTCAATGAGTGGTGTCACGGTTTATATCGATCTAAAAGGCTCTGACACCTTGTACGCGATCTTTTACACCAGGCGTGCGGGTGGTCCGTATTATCGCTGGCAATACGAAGAACTGCGTGGCAAATGGCAGGGCTCTCGCATGCGTGCTGTTGAATTGCCGGTCATGGAACTCGTCTCCACTCCGTGGAAAGAAGTACCCACCGCATTGAAGTCGAGACTCGA
Organism: Pyrinomonadaceae bacterium; assembly: GCA_036379695.1. GTDB lineage: Bacteria > Acidobacteriota > Blastocatellia > Pyrinomonadales > Pyrinomonadaceae > PSRF01. The sequence continues at coordinate 30,508 of DASVGE010000122.1, forward strand.
CGAACATTACGTGGATTAGCCTGTACATTGACGCCTGCGAGTTGACTTGTGCTCGCAAACCGCGTACTGTCGACCTCGAATCGAGTCTGCTTAACTCCCTTCTCAGCTCTTCTGGAATTTACCAGATCCCTGAAATAACAAGCCCACAACCTTCATGCATGCGCGGTTTAAGTCCGTGTGATTGAAGATCTGCATCACTAAAACAACTTGCAACTTGCGTCTGAACTGATGCATCGTAGCAGCCAGTTAATCCTTCTCTCGCGCATCGACGGTGATGCGCCCCGCGCAGCAAATATCAGCGCCGGACGTTTGGATAGTTCGAGAGCAGGCCTCTTTCAACTTTCGAAGCCGCTCATTTTAAGAGCATCCGAAGCAGGTCCTTCGAGGCGCAACCGTTTCGCCGAAGTAAATCCGATTCGCAGCTTCTTTTTCGCCCCCCGAGGGGAAAGGTATATCTACATGTCAACGAAACTCTATGTTGGAAATCTCGCCTTCCAAACTACCAGTCAGGAGCTGCAGGATCTGTTCGCTCAAGCCGGCACCGTTCAATCAGCAAACATAATCGAAGACCGCGAAACCGGGCGTTCCCGAGGATTCGCGTTTGTCGAGATGTCGTCAAACGCTGAAGCTGAGGCAGCCATTGACCAGTTCAATGGTAAGGAAATCGGTGGCCGCGCTTTGAAAGTCAATGAAGCCAGGCCACGCGAAAATCGCAGCGGCTCCGGTGGCCGCAACTTTGGCGGCGGTAACGGTGGCTATCGTGGTGGTAACCGCGGTGGTAGCAACAATAGCGGCGGCGGTTATCGCGAACCTCGCTGGTAAACAATCACGCCAGGCAGAGTCTCTTCTATTACTCGTATCAACATACGAGGAGGGAAGAGACTGCCGGCACTGTCTCACCATCCGATAGCGGGGTGAATTAAGGAACATTATGAACTTTTCTGAATTGGGACTCGCGCCCGCACAAGTGAGTGCTTGCGAGTCTCTGGGCTACAACACACCGACACCGATTCAGCGTGAGGCGATACCCGTCGTTCTCAGCGGTCGCGACGTGATCGGCTGTGCCGAAACCGGCACAGGTAAAACTGCTGCATATCTACTTCCTATCCTGCAAAGGCTTAGCGGAAACTTTCGACCTGGACTGCGCGTCCTGGTGCTTGCGCCAACGCGTGAGCTCGCGCTCCAGATTCAGGAGAACTACACAGCACTAAATCAGGTGAAGAACAACCGCAGCGTTATTGCAATTGGCGGCGCAAACATTCGATCACAGCTGGCACAGCTGCGACGTGGCGCTGCCGTCCTGATAGCTACTCCGGGACGCTTGCTCGATCTGACAGAACGTGGCGCGGTCAATCTGTCTACGATCGAAGTCCTGGTTCTTGACGAAGCCGATCGCATGTTGGACATGGGATTCTTGCCGGCCATTCGCCGCGTGCTTTCCCTCTTGCCTGCGAAGCGCCAAACACTCTTGTTTTCAGCGACGATGTCTTCAAGCATCGAGCAGCTTGCACGTTCTACGATGAAAGATCCGAAGCTCGTCGAAGTGAGCACTCGCGGTCGTGCAGCGACACTGGTGGAGCAGATTGCATACCAGGTACCGCTGGAATCCAAGACGACAATCCTGCTGGAATTGCTTGAAAAAGAGTCCGGACGTTTTGAACGAGTGCTGATCTTTACGCGCACACGTCGCGGAGCAGAGCGGTTGTCTCATCTTCTCCAGGCACGCGATCACAGAGTCAAGCGGATTCACGCCGATCGTACGCAGCCGCAACGTGAGGAAGCGTTACGTGCGTTCAGCGAGGGGCGGGCGCGTGTGCTGGTCGCAACTGACATAGCCGCACGTGGATTGGATATCGACGCCGTTTCACACGTCATCAATTACGACGTACCGGCAGCTCCTGAAGATTACGTGCACCGAGTGGGCCGAACTGGTAGAGCAGGAAGTCACGGTCAGGCGATCTCGATCGTAGCGCCCATGGATGAAGGTGCGATGCGTGCGATTGAGCGATTAACAGGTCAAACCATCAAGCGCATAGTGCCTGAAGGTTTTGCCAAGCCGGCGTTGGTTATCACCCCTGTCAAATCATCCGCGCGCGTGTCGCCCTCGCGTAGCTCGACTCGATCGTTTCGACCACGACGCAGCGCGAGCTATGCGTGAGCTTTGTTGCCGTCCGCTAAAGATCGTATTCTCTGCATGAAACGTGTCTGCGCTCACGGACTCGCGTGCAAGTAACAAAGCCGAAATGAGGTGTGAAATGTTTTTAAGTTTCGTTTTACTTCTTGTTTCCTTCGTTTCATCGATCCCCGCGGACGACAAATCGTCGATCGTAAAGTCCACTGATGGCGTTCCCATTCATTACTCCGTTCAGGGCAAAGGGGAACCGGCGCTCGTATTCATCCATTGTTGGAGCTGTGACCGTCATTTGTGGGACAACCAGGTCGAGGTGTTTGCCAAGACCAATCGCGTCGTCACCATTGACCTGGCGGGACATGGCCAGTCAGGTCAGGGACGGAAGGCCTGGTCGATAGAATCTTTCGCCGGCGATGTAAATGCGGTTATGACAAAGCTCGACCTCAAGCGAGCGGTACTCGTAGGCAGTTCAATGGGTGGTCCGATAGCGCTCGAGGTCACACGACGGATGCCCGGTCGCGTTGTGGGAATAGTTGCAGTTGACACTCTCCAGAACGTTGAGGGCAGACCAACTGCGCAACAACTTGACGAGGTGATGAAGCAGCTTCGCGCTGACTACAAAGGAGCAGTGACCGGTCTCCTGAATCAATATTTCTTCTCGTCCAGCACCCCGGAGGCGGTGAAGAAACGGATAACAACGGAGGTTATCTCACGCCCTCCGGAGCTCAGTCTCGCAATCCTCGAAGGTATCTTCGCTTACGATTCGGCGCCGGCTTTAGCAACAGTCAAAGTTCCGATTCGCGCTATCAACGGAGATATAACTCCGACAAACCTGGAGGTTAATCGGAAGTACGCGCCGCAATTTGATGCAGTGATTATCAAGGGCAGTGGGCACTATCCGATGCTCGAACATCCGGCGCGTTTCAACGAGTTGTTGGGCGACTTCCTCAGGAGTCTGCCTGCCGCTCGAAAGTAACGATCGGTTATGTTATATCTTCACAAAATCTCACCTTCCCTGGTAAATCTGCAGAGCTCGCGTAACCAGCGAAACCGTTAAAACGGTTTCTCAATATTCTGAACGCCTTTCCACCGGGCTGAAGCCCGGTGTGAATGAGACAGGACTCCGGTGTGAATGAGACAGGACTTTTGAGAAAGTCTTCAACGCCTACCGTAATTCCACGGATTGACAGGTAACGAATGTCTGGCTTAGTTTCTTCTACTCGCACGGGGGTACAAGCTGGTTGCACTTCCCCCACTAAACATTTTCGGGTTATCTGTTCTCATTCCCCTCATGATGTGGCGTGTAATTGCCTCACGGTGGCCAATTCTCTTTCTTCTCGGAACGTACATCACCGCCGTTGCACAGTATCGCGTCGACACCTGGACCACTGACGACGGACTGCCGCAGAAGTCAGTCTTCTCGATCCTCCAAACACGTGACGGCTACTTGTGGCTGACCACTTTCGATGGGCTGGTGCGATTCGATGGCGTGCGTTTCACTGTCTTCAACAAAAGCAACACCAAGGGACTTAGCACTAACCGCTTCACGGCCTTACATGAAGATCAGGACGGTGTGCTGTGGATCGGTACCGGAGAAGGAGGGTTGACACGTTATCGCGACGGTGTTTTCGCCTCTGACCTCATCGCCGGCGAGGCTACCGGCGAGATCTTCGGTTTTGAACGTGACCTGAACGGCGAGTTGCTCATCAGAACCCGTCGCGGTCAATTCTATCTACGCGACCACAGATTGATTGCCGCACCTGCTGAGTATCAGACCCTGGACAAAAAGCTTTACCTTGCACCATCCGGCACGCAGTGGACCATCACTAACAATGGCACAACGCAACTCAGTGGCGGAAAGACGACCAAGTATGCACTGAAGGTCAGCTTCGCCAACGCACTTCGGCCGTACGAAGATAAACAGGAAAATCTATGGTTTGGTGAGTCGTCAGGACTGTACCGCTTACGAGACGGACAGATCACCCACTACACGGAACAATCAGGTTTACCGTCGCGAGCGCGGGTTTACCCGGCTTGTGAAGATGACGAAGGCGGTGTGTGGTTCGTCGCAGGGAATGCTCTCGGAAGTATCGGACTCCTCCGGTTTAAAGATGAACGATTCACCCTCTACGGCGAAAACAGCGGACTGAAGAGTCAGACCATAAACGGCGCTTTCAAAGATCGCGAAGGAACAATCTGGCTTGGTTCTTCGCGTGGTCTACACCGCGTGACGAAACAGTTCATCAACGGTTACTCCACCGCAAATGGATTGTTGCGTTCTGAAGTGTATCCGATTCTGCAATCGCGCAACGGCAACATCTGGGTTGGTTCAATTTTCGGGTTGAGCCGCTTCAAAGAAGGCGTATTCAGCAATACACCGTTGCCTGAGCCCTTTAATATTGTTCAGGCGCTGGCAGAGGACCGCGCGGGCCGTTTGTGGATCGGTATTGTCGACGGATTGCTCCTCCTCGAAAACGGAAAACTGAAAAACCTCTCTAGCCTACTCGGCAACCTCACAGTCCCAACGATCCTTACGGATCGGAACGGTTACGTTTGGATCGGGACGGGACAGGGCCTGTTCAAGTTTGACGGCGAGCACATCGCAGCTCACTACACAACGAAACACGGCCTGCCCAGGGACGACGTCGCAGTCATTTACGAAGACCGCCACGGCAGTCTCTGGATCGGAACTCCAGGAGCACTGGCGGAGTTCAAAGACGGACAGTTTATCTCGCACCAGATGACTGCTGGTGCAGGTAAGAACCATGTCAGATCGATCTACGAAGATGCGGATGGCACATTTTGGATCGGCACGTACGACGACGGCCTGTTCCGGTTTCGCGCAGGTAGTTTCTTTAACTACAGGATGGAGCACGGTCTCTTCAACAACGGCGTGTTTCAAATTCTCGAAGACCGCCACGGCTATTTCTGGATCAGTTGCAACCGCGGTATCTATCGCGTCAGCCGCCGGGAGTTGAACGATCTCGCTGACGGTAAACTCGGACGACTCAACAGCATCGCCTATGGAAAACAGGATGGAATGCTGAACATCGAGTGCAATGGTGGACGTTTGCCGGCCGGCATCATCGCGCACGACGGCAAGTTCTGGTTTCCAACGCAGGAGGGCGTCGCTGTTATTGATCCCGAAGCCGCCTCGATCAATCCGCAGCCGCCGCCGGTGTTGATCGAGTCAGTTGCACTCGAACGTGCGCCCGTCGACTTTCGCGGCAGCGTGACCATCCAACCAGGGCAGCGCGATCTCGAGATTCAATACACCGGATTGAGTTACCTCAAGCCCGAGCAGATCAAATTCCGATACAAGCTTGAAGGACTGAATAACGAATGGGTCGAGGCAGGCCCCCGTCGCACCGCTTATTTCCCCTACCTGCCGCCCGGCAGCTATACGTTTCGCGTGATCGCAGCTAACAGCGACGGCGTTTGGAACGAGACAGGGGTGACTATTCCGGTCATCGTGCATGCGCCTTTCTGGTTACGATGGTGGTTTTGGGGACTCTGCTTTGTCGCCGTTGCAGGTGTCGCAGTGTTTGCGATCAGACGTCGCTTTGTGCGGTTGCAGCGCAAGCACGCTGAGCGTGAAGCGTTTGCGCGACAGTTGATCGACTCGCACGAGAATGAGCGCAAGCGTCTCGCGGGTGAACTACACGACAGCCTGGGCCAGAATCTGATAGTCACAAAAAACTGGGCGCTGCTCGGATTGAACACCGTCGCCGAGGACAATCCGGCTCGAGAATATCTGACTGAAATCTCGGAGACTGCTTCGCTGGCGCTCAACGAGGTCCGCGAGATTGCACACAACCTGCGGCCCTATCAACTGGAACGACTCGGACTGACGCACACGATCGAGAACATGGTCGATCACGTCAACAACTCTACGGGAATCGAGTTCATCACTGACCTCGACAACATCGACGACCTCTTATCGAAAGACTCGGAGATCAATCTCTATCGTGTGGTCCAGGAATGCGTCAACAACGTCGTCAAGCATAGTGACGCAACTACCATGTGGCTGTCGCTCAGACGAATCGGGAACGGCGTGCAAATCATCTGTCGCGATAACGGCCGCGGTTTCGACCCGCGGGCAAAATCGTCATCCAACGGTTTTGGTTTGAGCGGAATGACAGAGCGTGTGCAAATGCTCAACGGGCGGTACGTAGTTGATTCTGCTGCCGGTAAAGGTACGACGATCAGGATTACGATTAACCGCAAAGAAGTACCTGCATGAATAACGAGATTCGCATCGTGATTGCAGATGACCATCCGATTTTCCGGCGCGGATTGCGGATGGTGATTGAAGCGGATTCGTTGCTGCGCATAGTGGCGGAAGCCGACAATGGCGAGTCGGCGCTCGCACAGATCGATGAGTTGCGGCCTGACGTGGTTGTGTTGGATATCAACATGCCACCGCCGGATGGGTTGGCAGTCGCACATGAGCTTCGCCGGCGACAATTGCCGCTGGAAATCATCTTTCTAACGATGCACAAAGACGAAGCCTTACTCAATACGGCGATTGATCTGGGTGTTAAAGGTTTCATCGTGAAAGACGCCGCGGTGAACGAGATCGTCGGCTGTATCAAAGCAGTCGCCGCCGGACAGGGCTACTTTAGTTCCGTATTGACGGACCATCTCATAACGCCACGAAAACAGTCTCCGTTAGCAAGCCTGACCGCGACGGAACTCCGCGTCTTATCGCTGGTTGGTGAAGCAAAAACAAACAAACAGATCGCCGCCGAGTTGTTCGTCAGCATTCGCACAGTCGAACATCACCGCTCGAACATCTGCGCCAAGCTCGGTCTCGCCGGCAAAAACGCCCTCCTGACTTTCGCTCTCACGCACAAAGACAAACTCGGAAGGTAGCCACAAAAAGGCACATAAAGCACAAAACGGATTTCTGATTGAGCTGTATTTCTTTGTGCCTTTTGTGCCTTTTTGCGGCTAAAAATAGGTAGTACTACCTATATAAAAATAGGCAGTAGCTCCGATTCCCACCCGCCTGTCTCGCCGCATAATCCCGCTCCTCCCCCACGCGCAGATGAGATTACTAATCGTCGACGACCACAGTGCTATGCGCCGTTTGCTCGGCAGGGTGGTCCACGACCTCTGCGACGCAATCGTGGAATGCGAAGACGGCGCCGATGCATTAGCCGCCTACGAACAACACCGGCCCGACTGGGTGTTGATGGATATCGAAATGAATCGGACCGACGGCATCACCGCCACGCGCGCGATCACGATGAGCTTTCCCGACGCGAAGATCGTGATTGTCAGTAAACACGACGACCAACAACTACGAGCAGCAGCGCAGGCAGCGGGAGCCTGTGGCTACGTGCTGAAAGACAACCTCATTGCCGTTCGCGAGCTGCTCGAAAAACCCAACGTGCCTCACGGCACTTCACAGAAAAGGAGCAGGTAATCATGTCTCGATTCACTCAGAAAATTTCAACCCAATTTCTTGGCACAGCGATTCGAGTAGTAACGCTCGCGCTGTTTCTCGTTGTCTTCGGAACCGGCGTCGCACTGGCTCAAACTAAGGGATATGTGTCGAATTCTGATGACAACACGGTCTCCGTAATCGACACATCCACGAACACCGTGACCGCCACCATCCCGGTCGGATTACGCCCGCAAGGACTAGCCGTCACGCCGAATGGCGCCTTCGTCTACGTCGCGAATGAGTTTGGCAATTCTGTCTCGGTGATAAGCGCGGCGAATAATACGGTCGTTGGAACCATACCGGTGTCAGGTCCAGCGACAGTAGCGATCACACCGGACGGGGCCTTCGCCTACGTGACGACGATTCCAGACTCGGTCTCAGTGATCGACACAGCAACAAACACGGTAGTCGCAACTGTGCCGGTCGGAAGTAATCCAATTGGAATCGCCATTACTCCGAACGGAGCCTTCGCCTATGTCACCAATTTGTTTGACTCCAGCGTATCGGTAATAGACACGGCGACCAATGCTGTGGTCGCTACCATACCCGTAGGGATTGCCCCATTTTCGATAGCGATCGCACCGAACGGGGCCTTTGCCTATGTGACGGCTGCCCTTGACGTGCAGATCACGGTAATAGACACAGCCACCAATACGGTTAGTGATACCATACCGTTTGTGGGTTCTATTGCAATAGACATCACACCGAATGGCGCCTTCGCCTATGTAGCGAATAGTTTGAAAATCTCCGCGATCGACCTCGCCACAAACACCGTGACCGCCACCGTGCCGGCGCCGACTTTTTTATTCCCATTCGATGTAAGCATCACACCGGATGGGGCCTCCGTCTACGTTTCCCAGGATAATAGTAACCAGGTCGCAGTGTTCGACACGGCCACGAATACATTCACTGCCACTATTCCGGTCGGAGCCTCCCCATCGTTTATAGCTTTTGCGAAGGCACAAACACCGCAGGATCAAATCGCAGCGCTCATTGCTCAAGTCGAAGCACTGATCGCGGGCGGCACGCTCACCCAGAATCAGGGTGACGGCTTGATCGACAAGCTCAACCAAGTGGTTGCGAAGCTCGACGCTGATCAAACCGGCGCGGCCTGCAACCAGATGAGCGCCTTCATCAGTCAGGTCCAGGCGTTCATCAACAGCGGCGCCCTCACTCAAGCACAGGGGCAATCGCTAATCGATGCCGCGAACGCCGTTAGAACAAATCTCGGTTGTTAACTTCTTTAGCCGCAGGTTCACGAGGATTTGCTCGCGTGAACCTGCGGCAGCTTTGCCTTAAGTCCAAATTTTGCACTTGCAGGTGGTCAAGGAATCTAGCCAAGAGGCGTTGCGTCGTGCCCACCACCAGCGGCAACGCCCTCAGCGTCATTTTGTACGTTCAAATTCACCGCGTAACTCAATCGGCGTGCCGTCTGGCTTAATGAAAGTGAACTCCACGACGTGCTTGCTTGCGTCAATCGTGGTGAACACCATATGCTTCACCAATCCTCCTCGCGTGCTTCCAGTGACGTCGAGAAAATTGAACTCGCTCGCCTTTCCATCTGGGGACATCTTTCCTTCAAAGCGAGCGCGATTGCCGGCATCACAGTAATGGGTCGCGAGCAAACGATCCCCGTCCACGTAGAACATCGTGATCTCATGATTTGGGGGACCGCCTCCTGCCGTAGTCGCCTCATGCAGAATTGCGGTACCACTGGAGGTGAGGCGAATTGTGACGTTGATCGAAATGTTCATAATCGTTCCTTGCCACGACCCGGCAAGGTTTTTCATGTTGGCGAAAGCCTTCTGCGCGTCAGATTGCGTGGCGGCGTTATTGGGCGGCGACGTTGTCTGGGCAACAGACGTCCCGCGCCCCATCATCACCACAAAACAGATCAGGAGTACCGGCAGAATTGCCGGCATTCGTACACCAGTGGGTTTGAAGAGCCGTGCACGGTGATTGCTCGTAGCTTGCATTGTTTCTTCCTTTCGGTCTGAGTGACAACTTTCAATCCGTGCTTGAGAGCCTATGGTCTTTGAACTTCCAAGTCTCCACAGACTGTAATTAGATTGTAAAAAGTTGTACCGAGAGGTTCCTGCCCAAACTTTTTGATGGCCCACTTTTGAAGGATTGTTACAATTGGCAGGAGTCTCTCGAGAGAGACGGATGAACTCACTCAACTCAATGCGGACGCCAGTGTGAGTCCGCGCCGCCTTAAGGAGCTCACATGATAGGTAAATCCTCCAGTCAACGTCCTAACACCTCCGATACAACCGCACGCCCATTCATCTATAACGCATTTCTGAGCTATCGTTCGGAGACTGATTACAAGCGTGCGAGGAAGATCGAGGGAGATCTTGAATCGTTCCATAAACGCGCAAGCTCCAAGGCCGTTGTTATTCCTCCACTGCAAATCTGTCGCGACGGCAGTGATTTTACGCTCTCGCGGCCACGTGGCGCTGTGACGGGTACAAAGCTTGATGAGGCGGAGACAGGAAACGATCCCATCTGGTCGATCATTCAAACAGAATTATCCAAGTCGGAATATCTGGTAGTGCTGTGTTCGCCGGGTTCCGTCAAGTCACCTTTCGTGGCGAAAGAGATCCAATGGTTCATGGCAAATCGCGGTAAGGAGTGGATTATTCCCGTCGTAACGGAGGGTGCCGATCCGAAGAACAGGCCCGAGGAGTGTTTCCCAGAAGAACTGATGAGAAGCAGGTTACATGAGTCGTTGATCTGGTACGACCTCAGAGGTCTTGACCGTTCTCAGCGGAAAGCCGGCGTTAAAGATCATGAAGACGAGCTTGTGCGCCTGGCCGCGGACCTGCTCCGGTGGGAATCTGCTTCGCATGGGCCACTGGCCACGATATGGCAGCGAGAGCAATCGAAGCAGCGCCGGCGACGATCTTTTGTGGCACTGATGATAGCGGCGGTGATGTTCACCCTTGGTGGGTATGCTCTGCTGAATGCGCAGCAGCGCGAGCTGGCTCTGGTCAAGGTGGAACGTACGCTTCAAGAAAACCAACAGCTCATAAATCAGCGGAACCGGGAAGTGGCTGAGAGGGAGCGGGTCGCGAATGAGAGAGACCAATATCTGAGAGATCTGGAGAAGTCTTTGAAAGAGCTCGACAAGTCGCTGAAAGAACGGGACAAAGCGCGAGCTGGCGAGAAGGAGCAAACTGTAAAAGCTGTACTGGCGGCCAGGAATGAGGCAATAGCTAACGAGGAAAGACTCAAAAAGGAAAAGGAATCTGTTGAAAACGAAAGAGTAGCACTGATTGAAAGCGGACGTGATGCACTTGCTAACCGTGATCCTTTTCAGGCCGCGGTTTATTTAAGCAGGGCCTACAAAATATCTCCTGCTGATGAAGACGCGGGCAAAAAATCCAGCCTTCTATTCTTATTGGGACTGGCAATGAGGTCGGTTGACCCGCTGCTTTACTCTGTAAGTTATGGAGAAAATATAAATTCATTGAAGTTCTCACCCGATGGTAGTCAGATAGCGTTTGCCGGCGCTGACAATACACCCAACACTCCCAACACAGCCAGAGTATTGGAAGTGAAAACAGGTGAACAAAAGATTGACCCGGTGATACATAGCTTTGACGTCAACACAGTCGAGTTCTCATTTGATGGAAAGCGGCTTGTGACCAGCAGCGACGACAACTATGCCAGAGTCCGTGAGTTAAAAACCGATAATGAGATACCACTGAAACATCTAAGCGACGTTAAATCAGCGAGGTTCTCACCTGATGCCAGACAGGTTGCGACAGTTGATGCCCGTGACAGAGCCACGATTTGGAATTTGGAAACAAAAGAAATCGTCGCCTCAGTCAAAGCAGCTGAAATTGCAGAGAGAATTCTCGCCTCGCTAAAAAAGGAATCAGCCGTCAAATCGGTCGAGTTCTCACCAGACATCAAGCGGATACTGATAGTTGATTACTACAGGGTAATCATAGTCTGGGATATTGAGACCCAGGAAGTTGTTGTTGCTCCCCTCGAACAAAAGGAGGAGATCAACTCGGTGAAGTTCTCGCCCGACAGCAAGCAACTAGTCATTGCCAGTGCTGACAAAACAGCCAGAGTCCTGGTGTTAGCTTCACAAAAACTTATTCCACTGGAACACCAGAGCCCCGTCTTATCAGCCGAATTCTCGCCCGACAGCCAGCGAGTTCTGACCATCACCGCTGACAGAAGAACTAATGTTTGGGATTTGAAAACACAAAAACTTGTCACCTCTGTGCAACACGACGACGACATCAATTCCGCTAAGTTCTCATTTGATGGCGAGCAAATCGTGACTGCTAGTGAGGACAAGACAGCCAAAGTTGTCGATGTGAAAACAGGTAACGTACTTGCCACGCTGCATCATGGAAGCTTTGTTAAGTTAGCCGAGTTCTCACCTGATGGTAAACAGCTTGTTACGGCCAGCCATGACAAGAAGGTAAGGCTCTGGAATATAGAAAGAGAGATTATTGCATCACTATCACATAGTGGCCCCGTCATCTCAACGAGGTTTAAGTTCTCGAATGCTAGCCGTCGAATCCTAACGGCCAGTTGGGACAAGACAGCGGTAGTTTTAGATATGAGAAGAGGAATTCTTCCGTTGGACCATGAAGACCGAGTTCGTACCGCAGAGTTTTCTCCCAATGGCGAGTGGGTTGTTACCTGTTCCGCCAAGTTCGCCAGAGTCTGGGACCTGGGAACTAAGAAAGTCATTCATACGGTACAGCATTCAGATACCTGCTTTGACGCCGAGTTCTCACCGAACGGCGAGCAAATTGTCACTGCAAGCCGTGACGGAAGAGCCAAGGTCCTGGATTTGAAAACCGGAAGAGTTCTCTCATTAAGACATGGATACCATGTCAACACAGCAAAATTTTCACCTGACAGTGAGCGGGTTGTTACTGCCAGCGGTGACGTTGACAGCGTTAACGAGGAAGCCCTGGTTTGGAA
>DASVGE010000123.1:0-13948 GCA_036379695.1 Pyrinomonadaceae bacterium
CCGGAGCCCGCAGATTATAACCCACGAATTCACGCGGATGACACAGAATCATAAGCGCTTGTAAGCTATCGAATATCTGATGAGCACAAACGCTTCTACAAACCTCGTGGCAATCGTGGGCCGGCCGAATGTCGGGAAGTCCACGCTGTTCAACCGGCTGATTGGTGAACGCCGATCCATCGTCGGCGACGAGCCCGGCATTACGCGCGACCGGATCTACGGGCAGGTCGAATGGGCCGGAACAAAGTTTTCCATAATCGACACCGGCGGCATCGTGCCTGACGACGATGCGGTAATTCCGGCAAATATTCTGAAACAGGCCGGGATGGCGATTGATGAGGCGCGGTTGCTGATCTGGGTTGTGGATGCCCGGACGGGAATAACCCAACTCGACGAGGAACTCGCCGCGCTTTTGCGAGCGACCGGCAAACAGGTGCTGGTGGCGGCAAACAAGACAGATTCGGCCCGTCTCGAGAGCGAGAGCGCGGAGTTTTATCGTTTTGGCTTTGAAAACGTCTTTCCTGTCTCGGCCGAACAGGGAATCGGGGTAGGTGAACTGCTCGACAGCGTCGTCGAACTGCTTAAGTCAGGCGAGGAGCCGCACGAACAGCAGGATGAGACCACGGAACAGCGCGAACTGCGGCTGGCGATCGTGGGCCGGCCGAACGTGGGCAAATCGTCGCTGCTTAATCGAATTCTCGGTGAGGATCGCGTCATCGTGTCGCCGGTGGCGGGCACGACGCGCGACGCCATCGACACCGTTCTCGAGACACCTGAACGCAAGTTTCGCTTGATCGACACGGCTGGAATTCGTCGCAAAGGCAAGACGGACGAGATGGCGGAGAAATTGTCAGTGATTATGGCGCGCAAGAGCCTTGAGCGTGCGGATGTCGCGATCGTGCTGGTGGATGCAGTGGAGGGGGTGACGGCGCTCGATGCAACTATCGCGGGTTACGCCGTGGACGCGGGCTGTTCGATCATTATCGCGGTTAATAAGTGGGACATTGTGAAAGACAAGGAGACAAACACGGCCGCGGAGTTTGAGCGAGATCTGCGCGAGAAGATGAAGTTTCTGGAGTGGGCGCCGGTGATCACGATTTCGGCGTTGACGGGACAACGAGTAGAGAGGATTTTGCCGCTCGTTTTGAAGGCAGGTGAGGCGCGCAATCGCAGGATACCCACGTCGCAACTCAACGATTTCTTTGAAAGGGCGATCGCGCAACCGCGTGGCGGGACGGCGCCGTCGCCTGCGAAGGGTGGGATGTCGCGATTGCGGGTGCAGTATTTGACGCAGGCAGGTGTGCGGCCGCCGACGTTTGTGGTGTTCACGTCAGGAGGGAAGCCTGGTTTGCACTTTTCTTACGAGCGATACGTGCTGAATCGATTGCGTGAGGAGTTTGATTTCTTTGCCACACCGTTGCGGATCGTTGAGAAGCATAAGAAATACTCCCGCAAAGGCACAAAGAGAGATTAGCCACAAAAAGGCACAAAAAGCACAAAGATGAGCACAAGAAAAAGGCGCGAACGTGAATGTGAAGCTGACCCGACGCTACCGCGTTACGGTACTGACCCGAATCCTGAAATCGGGTCAGTACCGTAACGCGGCAGCGTCGGGTCGACCCATAAGTTCGGGTCAGTACCGTAAGGCGGTAGCGTCGGGTCGACCCATAAGTTTCGGGTCAGTACCGTAACGCGGTAGCGTCGGGTCGACCCATAAGTCAGAGCCAGGTCATTGTCTTGAAGAGGCCATTGCAATTTCAGGTTGAGGCGCAGAGTGGTGAGGCGCGGGCGGGGGTGTTGAGGACGCGGCACGGGCAGATAGAGACGCCTGTGTTTATGCCGGTCGGAACGGCGGGCACGGTTAAGGGGATTCGGTTTGAGGAGCTGGAATCAGCCGATCTCGATGCCAGGATCATTCTCGGCAATACCTATCACCTGTGGTTAAGGCCGGGTATTGATGTGATCAGAGCTGCCGGAGGGCTGCATCGTTTTATTGGTTGGGAGCGCGCGCTGTTGACTGATTCCGGTGGTTTTCAGGTCTGGAGCCTCGGAGCGCTGCGCAAGATTAGCGAAGAAGGAAGTGAATTCCGTTCCCATGTCGATGGTTCGCTCAGGTTTTTATCACCTGAAGTATCGATGGAAGTGCAGGCGGCGCTCGGGTCAGACATCGTCATGGTCTTTGACGAATGCGCCCCCGGCCAGGCCGGTCACGAGGAAACTGAGCGCAGCATGAATCTGACTGCTCGTTGGGCGAAACGCTCAAAAGACGCCTTCGAGCAACTGCAACAATCCGGCGCCGACACCGGCAGAGTCGAAGCGACCGACTTGAGCGGGCGCCAAGCGCTATTTGGCATCATCCAGGGCGCCGGTCACCTGGATCTAAGACGCATCAGCCTCGAACAGACTGTCAACATCGGCTTTGACGGCTATGCCATCGGTGGCTTGAGCGTTGGGGAAGAGAAGTCGTTGATGTTTGAAGTCATTGAAGACATCGCTCCCCGCATGCCCAAAAACGCGCCGCGATACCTGATGGGTGTTGGCACACCCGAGGATCTGGTTGAGGCTGTTGCTCGCGGCGTCGATATGTTTGACTGTGTTTTGCCGACGCGCAACGGCCGCACCGGCCAGGCTTTCACGTCGCGCGGCAAGGTCAACATCAAGAATTCGCAATGGGCTACCGACTCCCTCCCGCTCGACGAATCGTGTCGCTGTTCGGTCTGTCGCCGGCACTCGCGCGCCTATCTCCGTCATTTATATATGTCCGGTGAAATGCTGGCGAGTATCCTCCTGACCCACCACAATCTGGCCTTCTTCCTTGACACCATGCGAGGCGTGAGGCAATCTATCCGGTCTGGCGATTTCCCAAAATTTCGGCGAGAGTTCACCGAGCTGAGTTCCTAATCCACAGCTTACGCAGATTCATGACTCAATCTGTGTGATCTGTGGATAACCTTTAGAAAAAACTAGAATGCATACTTTTTTGATTCTCTTACAGAGTGGGCTAGGTGGACTTGCCCAACTCCTGCCCATCGTTCTGATCATCGCGGTCTTTTACGTCCTATTAATAAGGCCTCAGCAAAAACGGCAAAGGCAACTACAGGAAACAATTTCCAGTCTGAAGACCGGGGATCGTGTGATTACGACCGGCGGTATTATCGGCGTAATTACCACCGTTCGAGACACCAGTTTTCTGATCCGCACCGCCGATAAGACGATTCTGGAAATAGCCCGCTCCGCGATTGCCGATATCGATCACGAAGGTGAGGGAAGGCTGGAACAAGGCAAAGTTAAGGGCTCTCTGCAATGAAGAAAAAGAACCTGCTTACGCGCGTCATTATCATCGTCGTCGTCACTATCGTAGGCCTTTATTTAGTAATCGGTCCTCGTCATCGTCCGACGTTACAAG
The DNA here is from genome assembly GCA_036379695.1 of Pyrinomonadaceae bacterium. Classification (GTDB taxonomy): domain Bacteria; phylum Acidobacteriota; class Blastocatellia; order Pyrinomonadales; family Pyrinomonadaceae; genus PSRF01. Next base: position 3,407 of record DASVGE010000123.1, read on the forward strand.
ACTTCACGTGGTCTGGGATCAAAAGATCACTCGCTAGCAATATTCGTCTCGGACTGGACCTTCAGGGCGGCTCGCATCTCGTGATGCGCGTTAAAACTGAAGACTTTTTGAAGCGTTTGACGGAAGACAACCACGTTGCCGCTCAGAACGCCGCGAAGGACGCGGGATTCGAACTCAAGAACAGTCGTGCTGACGCCGTTCCCGGCAATTATCGCATAGTGCTCGAACCGGCCGATCCTGCCAAAGCCGCGGAGATCAAAGACGCGGTCGAGAAAAAAGTCGAGCTCGGTGATACGAGCGTTTGGAGTTACTCGCAATCCGGCGGCAACCTGACGTGGACGATGATTGCGGCGGCGGAACGCGTGCTCGCCGACAACGCCACCACTCAGGCACTGACCATCATCGAGAGCCGCATCAATGCACTGGGTATTACCGAGCCCACACTGCAAACACACGGCGCTCAAAGTTCTCATCAACTACTCTTGCAGATGCCGGGTGTTCAGGATCCGGAGCGCGTCAAAGATATTCTCAAAGGCGAATCACGACTCGAGCTCGTACACGTTATCGGTCCGCCAAGCCCCGCGCCCGCAGCAACTTATCCGACGGAAGAGGCGGCGATCCAATCGCTCGGTGGGACTGTTCCTCCCAATCGAAGGGTTCTGCCGTATAGCGAACGAGTCGAGCAGAGCGAGGGGAGCGACCCGAACCAGCCAAGACCGCGGCAGTGGGTAGTGGTTGAGACACCGGCCATTATCGACGGTAGTGAGTTGCGCAACGCTTCGGCGGTTCCTTCGCAGGGTGGGGGCTCCGACGATTACATCATCACCTTCTCGCTGAAAAGAACCGGCGCCGATAAGTTTGGCGCGTGGACCGGCGCTCATATCAACGAGTACATGGGCGTTGTTCTCAATGGCGAAGTGAAGTCGATCGCCTACATCAAGTCACAAATCTTCGATTCCGGACAGATTGACGGCCGTTTCACCAAGCAATCCGCGGAAGATCTCGCGCTGACGCTGCGTTCCGGTGCTTTGCCGGCCCCGATCGAGTATCTCGAAGAGCGCACTGTCGGACCGAGCCTCGGCGCTGATTCGATTCGCGCCGGAGTGCGGGCCTCACTGGTCGGACTCGCGCTGGTCGTTGTGTTCATGCTTATTTACTACCGTGGCTCCGGCGTGAACGCGGTGGTGGCGTTGATCCTGAACATGATCCTCATGCTCGCGGGCTTGATCGTGTTTGGCGCCACGCTGACGCTGCCCGGTATCGCGGGCATCATTCTTACGATCGGTATGGCCGTCGACTCCAACGTGTTGATTTTTGAAAGAATCCGCGAAGAGTTGCTGTCAGGGAAGACGATTGCGTCCGCTGTCGACCTTGGGTTCCAGCGTGCCTTCATTACGATCATCGACACGCACGTGACTACCATCGTTTCGTCTTTATTCCTGTTTGTGTTTGGCACTGGACCGATCCGGGGTTTTGCGGTGACGCTGGTCATCGGACTGCTGGTGAACCTGTTCTCAGCGGTCTACGTTTCGCGCACGATCTTTATGTGGCTGTTGTCCCGCAAGCAGCGAATGGAGTCGCTGAGTATTTAGAGATTAATCATGTTTCAAATTCTGAAAGATATAAATATCGACTGGCTGGGTGGCCGGCGCGTTTTTATTGGCATTTCCGTCTTGATCATGCTCGCGGGTTTGGGATCGGCGATCCTCAGGCAGGCGACCGGCAGGCAGGCTTTTAACCTCGGCGTTGACTTCAAGGGCGGAACGGTTGTAACCGCGCGATTCAAGCAGAAGCCTTCGGACGATCAGATTCGCGACGCGCTGGTCCAAAAAGGCATTACTGACGCAGTTGTGCAACCGGTAACTGACAGGGCTGACACGGTGCTGATTAAAGTGCCGCTTGAAGGTGAAGGTCAGGATGGCCGCGCTCGGGTTCGCGAAGCTCTCAACACCTTTGGGACCGAAGCGGCGCCCGGAGTTGAACTGGAACAGGATGCAAACGCTGCCTACAAGATTATCGGAACTGACGCCGTAGGTGCGATCGCGGGAGCTCAACTCAGAAACAAGGCCATCGCCGTTACCCTCGCCGCCCTGGTTGGCATCCTGGTTTACATTGCCGCCCGGTTTGAATGGACGTACGGCGCTGCCGCTGTGATTGCTGTGTTTCACGACGTGCTGGTGACGTTGGGCTTTTTCTCGATCTTTCAGATTGAAGTCAGTCTTAACGTAATCGCCGCACTGTTGACCCTCGTGGGATTCTCGGTAAACGACACCATCGTGGTATTCGATCGCGTCCGTGAGAATCGAAAACTGCACCGGCGCGATTCGCTCTACAAGATCACCAACGACGCAATCAACCAGACACTTTCACGCACCGTGATCACCAACGGGCTCGTGTTCCTTTCGGTGCTGGCGCTGGTGTTGTTTGGTGGCGACGTGTTGCGGGCGTTCTCGCTGGCGTTGTTTATCGGCGTGATTTTCGGTACCTATTCTTCAATCGCTATCGCAAGCCCGATCATGGTTTGGTGGGAGCAGCGGTTGGAGGCGGCAAATCGTGAAGCGGCACTCGCTTTTAATCAACCACGAGTGATTAAAGCGACGAGAGGCGCGAAGCAGAGTTTACGAGACGCTTCGAAGCCTCTTCACTGACGATTTGGTATTTTGAAAATTGTAGTGCTCCTGTTGGACCGGGTCAGTACCGTAACGCGGTAGCGTCGGGTCGACGTAGGAGCACCAGCATGCGGGCTGACCCGACGCTACCGCGTTACGGTACTGACCCGGTCCAGGCAACAATTTTACTTTTCGGGAACTATTTGGCTGTTAACGGTGTCCTATTAGCGCTTGACTTTGAAACGTCATGCGGAATAGTATGCGACCGTTGCTGGCCAATTAAATATCTCAAGTGTCGACCCCGCGATGTGAAATCGAAGTTGGGCGCGGTGGCGGTGTGTTGAGCGGGCCGGCGAGTTTTCTCGCACAGCGGCTATCCAATCTATTCGGTGTGCTCAATATCGCAGGAGCTGCTGTTTCCCCTTCTTAATGACGGAACGTAAGCGGTATTTAAATCGACATTTGCGAGGCAATTACTGCTTAAACTTTCGTAACCCCTGATCCATTTGGCGCCGGAGTCGGAGGATAAATATCAATGTTCGATAATCTAGTTGAGTCGAGTTCGCACAAAGGTGATATCCAGCGAAAGGGCTCATTTATCGGAGTCACCGCGCTTATTTACGGTGTGCTCATGGTGGCGTTCTTTGTGGCTGGTATCTACTGGTACGACGCCAGGCTTGGTGAAATGGAACTCGAGCTGACGACGCTCGTCGCTCCTGTGCCTGTGCCGCAAGCGCAAAAGGAACCAGAGCAAAAGGCTGAAGCCAAGCCAACCAAGGTTGAGCAGAACGTAGACATTCGTAAGGAACTGATTGCGGACGTCACGCGCACCGAGTTAGTGCCCAAAGAGGTTTCTGCCAAAGCCAGCGACGTCCCACCGGTGCGCCGCGGCGTAACCACAATGCTTGGTAACACCGACTCAAATGCGGCGGCGCCAATGCCCGCCGGACCCGGCACGGGCACTGGTGTAGTAGCGGCGCCAACCAAAGTTGACATTGGAGGCGAACCACCGCCACCTGAGCCTAAGCCAACTCCCCGCGCTGCTCCCATTTCCGGTGGCGTGCTCAACGGAAAAGCGATCAGCTTACCCAAGCCGGCGTATCCACCAATTGCCAGGGCAGCACGTGCCTCTGGAACGGTGGTAGTGCAGGTGCTCATTGATGAAAACGGCAACGTGGTTTCCGCGCATGCCGTATCAGGGCATCCGCTGCTGCAGGCGGCTGCGGTAGGCGCTGCGCGTTCAGCAAAATTCTCCCCAACCAAGCTATCGGGGCAGCCAGTTAAAGTTACCGGAGTAATCCAGTACAACTTCGTGGCGCAATAACTGCGGAGAGTATTTGTCGTGTCGCCGCGGTTAACGTGGGTCGTCCCGGCTTCTCTGCTTGCTATCAAACAAAATAAAACCTTTTGGAGGGGTTTACCGTGACAATTCTAATGAGCGTTTTTGGAACAAAGGTCCTCGGTCTTTTGTTGCTGTTGCAGGAAGCCGCAGCCAGTCCGGAGGGCGGTACCGCTGACCACTTCACCCTGACGGAGATGGTCAAGAACATGGGTGGCGTCGCTATCGCCGTCGTTATCGTGCTGCTGATCATGTCAGTCTACTCAATCGCGATCATGGTTGAGCGCTACCTGACTTACTCCGCGGCGAAGAAGCAGTCGCGCGAGTTTGCGCCTCGCGTCGCGCAAGCGCTGAAGAACGATCGTATTGAAGAAGCGATTAACATCAGCGACAAGCACCGCAAGTCACACCTGGCGATGGTCGTCAGCAGCGGCTTGCAGGAGTTTAGGGCACACGAAGCGTCAACCGACATCTCGGGTGACGAGATCGAGGCTTCGAAGCGCGCGCTTCAGCGAGCGATCGCGATCAAGACTGCGGAATTCAAACGTGGTCTCTCGGGTCTCGCGACCATCGGTTCCACCGCCCCGTTCGTGGGTCTGTTCGGAACGGTGTTCGGCATCATCAACGCGTTCCGCGGCATGAAGAACGCGGAGTCGGCTGGTATCGCGGCAGTGGCCGGCGGTATCTCGGAAGCGTTGTTTACCACCGCGCTCGGACTGCTCGTGGCAGTGCCGGCGGTGTGGCTGTTCAACTACTTTACGGGCAAGGTCGATGGCTTTGTCGTTGAGATGGACAACTCGGCTTCTGAATTAGTCGACTACTTCATCAAGAACCGCACGAAGCAGTTGAAGGCTTAGTCAAAGCATAGGCGAAGGTAAACCCCGAAGGTGCGGTCCGCGCCCGCATCTCATGTTTACCGGTGGCAGTGAAGTAAAAAGGAGATTCGTTTATGTCAATGCAAGCTGGAGGCGGCTCGGGCGGCCTGCAATCCGAGATTAACGTCACCCCGATGGTGGACATTATGCTCGTGTTGCTGATCATCTTCATGGTGGTCACGCCGTTCCTGCAGCAGGGCATCACTGTGGCCCTGCCCAAGAACATGACCAACCCGGAGGTCGATCAGAACATTATCAAGGAGTCGTCGATCGTTATCTCAGTACCCAACGATGGCGAGTACTACCTTGGCAAGCAACGGATTGCGAAAGAACAGCTGACGGAAAAAGTCGACACGATGCTCAAGGGTATTAAGAACGAGCAGGATCGTATCGTCTATATCAAGAGTGGCGTTGGCGTCAGCTACGGCGACGTGGTCAACGTCATCAATGAGGTCCGGAAGCTGGGGGTCGATAAGATCGGGCTCGTAGCTGATAAGAAGAAGAAGGGCGGCGCGGCAGCGCCGGCGCAGGCAGCCACTTCGTAAACGTTTTTGAGAACGAGGAGAAACTCAGATGTCGATGGGTGGTAGTCCCAAAAAGGGAAGTACGACTGCTGAACCATATATCAACGTTACGCCGTTGATTGACGTGTTGTTGGTGCTGCTGATCATCTTCATGGTGGTCACGCCGCTGAAGCCGAGCCGCTTCAAGGCTGACATTCCGACCCAGCGGGATCCCAATGAAGACCTTAGTCAACTGAAGCCAAACCCACTGACCCTGGTGGTGTCGATCGCGCCGGATCTTTCGATGAAGTTGAACCAGGATAACCTGGGTTCGGTGAATGACCCTACGCCACTGGCGCAACGGTTGGCCCAGGTATTTCAGCAGCGCAAGGAGCAACGTGCTTACAAGGTAGGCATGGAAAACCGCTCTGACTTGAAGGAAGACGATCGGATCGAGAAGACTGTCTTTGTGAAAGCGCCGCGAGCGACCAAATACGGCGATGTCGTCAAAGTCATCGACGCGATTAAGGGCGCAGGCGCGAATCCAGTTGGATTGCAAGTGGATGATCTTCCTTAGTAAATAGTGGATTGGCGCGGGGCTACAAAGCCGGCCCAGAACTTGCCGCCCTGCTCAGCGCCGATCCTATTAAAATTGGAGTCACGCATAAATGAAACTCTCTCAGACCAGGATCGCACTTGTTTTTGTTTTGGCGGTCCTTGTTGCCACCAGCTCCGGGTGCGGAGTCATTAACCGGATCAGGGCCAAGAACCAGTTGAACGAGGCCGCGCGTTCGTATCGCGAAGGGAGATTCCCGGAAGCGGAACAGCACTCCAGGGAAGCTGCGGCGCTGGATCCGAATAACAAGACCGCCCCGATGTTTATTGCTCGCACGATTCATGCCCAGTATCGACCCGGCGTACAGTCTCCGGAGAATATTGCCAAAGCGCAGCAGGCCATCGAGGCTTATCAGCAACTCCTCGCCAAGAATCCGCAGGATGAGGAAGCTTACAAAGCCATTGCTTATCTCTACGAGTCAACCAAGGAATACGACAAGTTGAGACAGTGGATCTCCGCGCGCGCGACCAACGAGTCCGCCGAACCGGAAAAGAGAGCCGAAGCGTACGTCGTGCTCGCCAGCAAGGACTGGGATTGCTCGTTCAAGATTACTGAGCTGCCCACTAACAAGACGACGACGCTCGATCCAACGAACAACAAGGCAACTGTCTCCTACAAGAAGCCGAAGGATCAGAAGGATTTCGAAACGGCGCAGATGTGCGTGAAGCAGGGTTTGACCGAAGCGGAAAACGCCATCAAGTTTGATCCGAATAATGAGTCGGCCTGGTCTTACAAAACCAACCTGCTGCTCGAAGCTTCAAAGCTGGCAGAGATGGATGGCCAGACGGAACAGAAGGCTCAGTTTCAAAAGGATTATGAAGTCGCTCTGAAACGCACCACTGAACTGAGTGTCGCGAATCAGAAGCGCAAGGAGGAGGAGGAAGCAAAGCAGTCAGCTTCCCCACCTAAGGGTTAGAACGGTCACATAGTTTTTAGCCACGGATTTCACCGATGAACACGGATCTACTTCTGATCCGTGTTTATCCGTGAAATCCGTGGCTTTTGTTATAATTTCTCGCGGAATTGATGATTCGTATAGAAGACATCGTCGAGAAAGTCGCAACCAATCACGCCCAGGCAGATCTCGATCTCCTGCGGCGCGCTTACCTGTTTTCCGCCAAAGAACACAAGGGCCAGAAGCGCGCGTCGGGCGAGTCGTACCTCGTCCATCCGCTCGAAGTTGCGAATATCCTCGCAGATATGAAGCTCGACGAAGTGTCAGTGGCCACTGGCCTGCTCCACGACGTGGTAGAAGACACGCTCGTGGATCTCGACACCATCCGGCGTTACTTCGGTGAAGAGATAACTCACCTCGTCGATGGTCTCACCAAGATCGCGCAAATCAGCAACATCTCACGCGAGGAACAGCAGGCGGAAAACGTGCGCAAGATGTTGCTGGCGATGGTCGACGACGTGCGCGTGGTGCTCGTCAAACTCGCGGACCGCCTGCACAACATGCGGACGCTCCAGTACCTCAACCCGGAAAAGCGCAAACGAATCGCCGAAGAGACAATGGAGATCTTCGCGCCCATCGCGCACCGCCTGGGCATGGGTAAACTCCGCGGCGAGCTCGAGGATCTCGCGTTTCGACACCTCTATCCCGAAGACTATCGCGAACTCGCCGAACAACTCGAAAAACGGCGGCCCGAGAACGAAGCCTTCCTGAAAGGCGTCACTGCCCGTATCGAAGAGAAGATGAACGAGGCGGAAGTGCCGTTTGTCATCGTCGAAGGCCGCGTTAAGCGACTCTATTCGATCTGGAAAAAACTCCGGGCGCAAAAGATCAGTATCGATCAGGTTTACGATCTCGTCGCTGCCCGGATCATCACCCCGAATGAAGTGCGCCACTGCTACGCCGCCCTGGGCGTGGTCCATAACAACTGGAAGCCAGTGCCCGGCCGTATCAAGGACTGGATTGCCACGCCACGCGACAATCTCTACCAGTCGCTGCACACTTCGGTGATTGGTTCCAACCTGCAATCGTTCGAGGTCCAGATCCGCACCGAGGAGATGCACCAGGTCGCGGAGGAGGGCGTCGCTGCACACTGGAAATACAAGGAAGGGAAGCGCGGCGCGCGCGACGACGATCAGGCTTTGCAGGCGCTGCGGTCTCTGGTCGAGTGGACGCAGGAAGTAAAAGACTCGAAGGACTTTCTCGACTCGCTCAAACTCGATCTCTATCCCAAGGACGTGTATGCGTTTACGCCCATGGGCAAAGTCATTCAGTTGCCGCGCGGCGCCACGCCGGTCGACTTTGCCTACATGATTCACTCCGAAGTAGGTAACACCTGCACCGGGGCGCGCATCAATGGGCGCATGGTCCCGCTGCGTACACAGATTCAGAATGGCGACGTCGTCGAGATCATCACGTCCACGAATTCTCATCCCTCGCGCGATTGGTTGAACTTTATCGTCACGTCGCGCGCGCGTAATCGTGTTCGTCACTGGGTGGCGGAACAACAACGAACCGAGTCAATCGAGATCGGAAGAAAGCTGTTCGAAAAGGAAGCTTCGCGTTTTCAGCTTTCGCCAAAGAAGGTGCTCAGCGACAGCGACAAGGACATGAAGCGCGTCGCCATGGACTATGGCTACGGTCGCGTCGACGATCTGCTGGCCGGGATTGGTTACGGCAAGCTCGTGCCGCGCAACATCATTGCCAAGTATCTTGGACCAGAGCAGTTTGAACAGCTCGACAAGCAAAAAGAATCGCGGCTCCGCAGCAGTGTGCGCGCCGTCAAACGCCTGATTCGTTTAGGTGATGATTCGATCGTCGTGCGTGGCATTGATGATCTGATGGTGACGCGCGCGCGTTGCTGTAATCCACTGCACGGCGAAGACATCATTGGTTACGTGACGCGCGGCAAGGGTGTCGCCGTACACACAACGCGCTGTAAGAACGTTTCGCAGTTGATGGTGAACCGTGAGCGTATCGTAGAAGTGGAATGGGCGGGCCGTCCCGAGAAAACTGCCTACGCGGTTAAGCTACTGGCGATCACTGAAAACCGCACCGGCATGATTGCGGGCATCACCGGCGCGATTTCTGATATGAAGACGGGAATTCGCGACGCGCGAGCTTCCGTTGCCTCAGACGAACGCGGTCATATCGAAGTAACCGTGGAAGTCTTTGACGTTAAGCATCTTGACCGCGTCATCGGCTCGATCAAGGGCGTCCCCGGCGTCCTGGACGTCGAACGCCTCCAGGGCGCCGCCTAATCCGTAATCAATCCGTGTTCATCTGTGGCTAAAAACATCCCTGCCACAGGATGACACGGATTACACCGATTTGTTAGAATCCCCGCTTTGTTTTGAGGGAACGTATCCAGACTGACAATGCCCCGGCTGCCATCGGGCCTTATTCGCAGGCGATTAAGGCTGGTGGATTTGTGTTCGTCTCAGGTCAGATTCCGATCGATCCGCAGACCGGTCAGTTTGTTGCGGGAGGAATTGCGGAACAGACCGAGCGTGTTTTGAAGAACTTGCAGGCAGTGCTGGAAGCAGCGGGCAGCAGTCTCGATCGGGTAGTAAAAACCACGGTTTTCCTGGCGGATATGAAAGAGTTTACCGGGATGAACGAGGTCTATGCGAGGTTCTTTTCAGGACCGCCGCCGGCGCGGGCTACGGTTGCCGCCGCTGGTTTGCCGCGCGATGCCAGAGTTGAAATCGAGGCGATAGCGCTGGTTTCGGAATAGAAAACAACCGGCGCTTGTTAGCCGCCGGTTGCGAGGTTGATTGAAAACTTCAGGGTTGAGGCTCACGCAGCCTTCGAGACTTTGCCCGCCTTGATGCAAGTTGTACAAACTTTCATCCGGCGCGCGCCACCCTGCGGGTTTTGTACGCGAATCGACTGTAGATTCGGATCAAAGCGTCGCGGAGTGCGATTGTTCGCGTGCGATACATTGTTGCCGAATTGTGGTCCTTTACCGCAGACTTCGCAACGTTTGGCCATTTTTTTCAACCTCCAGAATTTCTTGGGTTTCTTTACCGGCGTTCCCGGCATCATACGGACTGTAGTCTTGCCGTAATCAGAAACCAAGCTTTATAGCAAACGCTTTTCCGAGTCGTCAAGCAGTGCGACCGGGAGAGCTTTGATTAGTGTTAAAAGGAGCAGAGTTAAAGTGCGCAACGCAAAAGTTCTTGTCGTTATTTGCCTGGTGGCCATGAGTCTGGTCTTGAGTGGATGTGCCTCGAGCGGTTCTGAGACTAAAGACAGCATGGTGGCCGCGACTGTTAATGGCCGCAACATCATGCTTTCCGATGTTGAGCGTCAGGTCAGTCAACAGGCCGGCGGTAACACGTCCACCTTGAATCAGCTGCAAATGGCCCAGGCTCGTTTGCAGGTGCTCAACGGTCTCATCCAGCGCGAAGTGTTGTACCAGCGCGCCGAAAGGGAGAAGGTCCTTCCCACCGATGCGCAGATTGAAGGGGCTATCGCTACACAAAAACAGAACAGCGGTATGACCGCGGAAGACTTCGACAAGAAACTTAAGGCGCAAAACATGTCGATGGAGACCCTGCGCGAAGAAGCTAAAAAGGATCTCGCGATCGCTGCGCTCCAGGATAAATACAACGGAAAGATCAACATCAGTGATCGTGAAGTCGA
>DASVGE010000124.1:0-4861 GCA_036379695.1 Pyrinomonadaceae bacterium
ATTCCCACCGGCGAGGTTTATAGCGTTCGCAATCTTACAGGAAGGTGAAAGAGAGCCGTGTTCGCACTCATTCTCGAAGGCATCGGCAGCGCCGAATTGCTCTTTATACTCGTGATCGCATTGATTTTCTTCGGTCCCCGAAAACTCCCGCAACTGGCCCGTACGATGGGCAAGGGTCTCGCAGAGTTTCGCAAAGCCTCGGATGACTTTAAGCGGACATGGGAACGCGAGGTAGCGTTGGAGAGCGCCAAAGCGGAAGACAATTCAATGCTCGAAGCGGACCAGCAGCAAGCCTACACACCTGCGCAGAGCTTTGACCAATCAGTAGTCGAGACTTCAAACTCTGAACTCGTAGTGGCCCGCGAGAGCAATACCGACACAACTTGGGAAACGCCGCCCGAACCAGTCGAAGTTCCCGCCGATGCCGCTCGCGCTGAAGCCGCGCAACCGGAACCAGTACCGATGAGAAAACAGGAATGGCTCTAATTTAATCCGATGTCTGCATTTCTACGAGCACTATCCACAAACAGAGAAAACGAAGAAGAACTCGGCGGTCAGATGTCCTTCCTGGAACATCTGGACGAGCTACGCCGCCGTTTAATTCGTTCGTTCATTTTTATTTTTCTCGCCACGACCGTCTGTTGGGTCTTCTCAGACCGTATCTATGCCTTTCTCGCGGTCCCGGTGGAACGCGCACTTGCGGACGCACAGCGCCGACAAGTGCCGATCGCAGGTCAAACCGGAACGGAAATGATTGCGGCTTTGGCTACGCTGAAGGAAAACGACTTGGGAAGGTACGTCTTCGCTGAAGAAACCAAGCTCGGAAGCAGTTTGATTCCTGCCGGCGCCTCCGTCACTGCTCGCGCACTAAAAGACGCTGAAGGCAAACTGGCCCTGTTTACTGATGAAGCACTCTTTGCCGGTAACACAGTGATTCCCAAAGGCGTGCGTTTACCTGCCGATCTGACCGCGACAACTGAATCGTTTTCCGGCGTCAACGACAAGCTCATTGTCACCACGGCCCTGGAACCCTTCTCGCTGTATATCAAGGTTTCTTTGTACGCCGCAGTCTGCTTGTCAGTGCCGTTTCTGCTACTTCAAATCTGGGGGTTTGTGTCACCCGGACTTTATCCACACGAACGCGCCTACGTAACCCCGTTCATCACGTTATCTACCATCTCATTTGTGCTGGGCGCGGCGTTCGCTTATTACGTGATTTTTCCACCAGCAGCCAAATACTTACTCGGGCTCGGGTCGGATTTTCGCCTCTTATTGAAGGCGAATGATTATTTCGACTTCATCATTTTCATCATGCTGGGTATGGGCGTGGTCTTTCAGATGCCTGCAGTGACTTACGTTCTAGCCCGAATCGGCCTGGTTACCGCCGGTTTTATGGTCAAGATTTGGAAAACCGCACTGATCGTCATCTTGGTCGGGGCCGCGATCATGTCGCCAACCAGCGATATTGCTAACATGCTGCTTTTTGCAGCGCCGATGATGGTGCTTTACGTCATATCCATCGTGGTAGCATGGTTTTTCAACAAGCCCCGAACAACGACTTAAACGCTCGATTCACACGGTTTTCGGCGCTTTTTAGGCAACTGGCCTAACGGGTCACCGCATCTTGACTGTGTTCTTTACAGGATCTTAGAATCCAAGGTCTTCAACGGGTAAGCCGGCAGCAGTCCGTATCGCACGATTCGCTACATTCACAGGAGTTTTTTGATGTCTTACCAGAAATTTGCCCTTCGTCTGGCCCTCATCTCGACTTTGTTTTTCAATGCCAGTCCACGGGTGTTGACGCAGGATCAGCAGGATCCGAGCACCAAACCCCGCAATGTAAAACCCGAACTGAAGAAAGCATACAGAGACTGGCTGGACAAAGACGTTACTTACATCATTACCGACGAAGAGCGTAAGGCGTTCAAAAAGCTCGCCACTGACGACGAGCGCGAGCGCTTTATCGAAGAATTCTGGCGCCGCCGCGATCCCGACCCTGATACGGACGAAAACGAGTTCAAAGAGGAATACTACGAGCGCATCGCCTATGCCAACGAGCACTTTGCTTCCGGCATACCAGGTTGGAAATCAGACCGCGGCCGCATCTGGATCATGTATGGCAAGCCCGATGAGCGCGAAACACACCCGATGGGCGGTTCTTATGAACGTCCTTCATGGGAAGGCGGCGGTTCGACCACCACTTACCCGTTTGAGATCTGGTTTTATCGCTACATTGCGGGTGTAGGTTCGGGAGTCGAAATCGAATTCGTCGACCCAACGGGCAGCGGCGAGTATCGCATCGCCAGAAATCCCAACGAAAAAGACGCGCTCTTGATGGTGCCAGGCGCCGGTCTCACGTTGTCCGAGCAATTGGGACTGACTACCAAAGCCGATCGTATCGCCGGCAGTGGTGGTATCGGGAATCCTAATTATCAACGCGAGCAGGACAGCCCCTTCTCTCGTTTGCAATTGCTGGCCGACCTGAATCGTCCACCACAAGTCAAATTCAACGATCTCGCGACCGCGGTTAACACCGGCGTCGTCGAAGAGAACCCACTCAACTTCGATCTGCGAATCGATTTCTTCCGCCAGTCGGACGAACGAGTGATAACGGCGTTTACCATTCAGGCAGAAAACAAAGATTTGGTTTTCTCGGACAGTGGCGGCCTACAACAAGCGCGCATAAACATCTTCGCCCGCATCACGTCCGTCGCCGGACGTCGCGTGGGGATCTTCGAAGATCCGGTAATCACGACTGCCACAGCCCAAGAACTCACCGAAGCGCGAGACAAAAAATCCGCTTATCAGAAAGCGGTGCCTTTGGCCCCCGGAACATACAAGGTCGACGTGATCGTGCGCGACGTGACTTCTGGTGCAACCGGCCTGAAGCAACTGGGCTTCACCGTGCCCCGGTACGATCAGGAAAAACTTTCCACGTCCACGATGATTCTCGCTGCTAAGCTCGAGAGTCTCGTCGATCAACCTGCGGTGGGCCAGTTCGTTATCGGCACCACCAAAGTCATTCCCAACGTCGCGGGCGTTTACAAACGCGGCCAGCCCGTTGGCGTGTATCTACAGGTTTACAACGCCGGCATCGATCAAACCACGTTGCGACCGTCGGTAGACGTCGAATACGCCTTGACTAAAGATGGCAAAGAGCTGGCGAAACAGGCTGAAGACTGGCGCGGCATGAGCGACTCAGGCCAACGGCTGACACTGGCCAAGTTGATCGACACCCGCAATCTCGGCCCCGGCGAGTACGAACTTGCGATCAGGATTCGCGATCGAGTCACCGGACAAGCACTATCACCATCACAGAAGTTCACAGTTACGCAGTAGTAGCTAATTAGTCTCCCCGTCAGTGGTCCCGCTTTGGTCCTCTTCAAAACAGACCAAAGCGGCGGCAAACCGCCGTACTCCAGGGAGACGCCCACATGCTGCGATCAGTTCTGGCCGCTCTACTTCTCATTTCGCTTTCAACCTTTTCCGTCCCAGCCCAGCAAACCAAACGTAACCCCGAAGAACAGCCACGTAAAGTCAAACGTGAGTTGAAGAAAGCGTATGTCGATTGGATCGAAAACGTCGATCCGATTGTCACGCAGGCCGCCCATTCGTCATTGGCACTACCAAAGTCGTGCCAAATCTCACGGGCGTTTACCGGCGCGGTCAACCAGTTGGCGTTTACCTGCAAATCTACAATGCCGCTACTGATCAAACGACGCTTCGTCCCGCAGCCGACGCCGAGTACGTGTTACTGAAAAACGGAAAGGAACTGAGTAAACAAACCGAAGACTGGCGACAAATCAACGATGCCGGTCAACGACTGACACTCACGCGCTTAATCGATACTCGAAACCTGCAACCCGGCGAGTATCAGATTCAGGTCCGCATTCGCGATCACGTTTCCGGTGAAACGATCGCACCCGCAGCGACTTTCACGATCGCGCCTTAGTCATCGCATCGCGAATGAACTGCTCGACCTGATTCAGATACTGCTCGCCGGCCGCACTAAACACAACGTGACCGGCCCCGGGAATAATCAATAACGTCTTCGGCTCTTTTGCAGAGGCGAAGAGCCAGTGTGCTTCAGCCGTTGGAATCGTCAGATCGGGATCACCATGAGCGATCAGAATGGGTGATGTGACGCTGCTCAACTTACGACCCGATTCAAAACGATTCTTGCCAAGGAAGTGAAGGGATTGCGGCAACCACGGCAACGCCGTATTCGCAACAGAACTCGCAGAACTGAACCCAGACTCAAGGACCACAGCCCCAAACCTTCCACGTGAAGCAACATCTGCCACCACCGCCGTCCCAAGCGAATGACCATAAAGCGCGATGCGTTCCGGACGCACCTTCTTCTGGTTTATGACAAACGCTACCGCCGCATCGCCATCCGCATAAAGCTCGGATTCAGCAGACGCAACTCCGTCACTTGCACCGTAGCCACGATAGTCGAAAAGCAAAACGTCAAATCCCTGTTTCGCAAACCTCTCGGCCAGCCAGCTAACGTTTCTGATGTTACCGCCGTTTCCGTGAAAGAAAATGATCGTGGCGATTTCAGGCTCAGATTTACTTCCGAAGAACCAACCGTTTAGACGAGTCCCGTCCGCGGAGTTGAACCAGACGTTCTCTGCGTCTTGAGGAATCGACTCTCGCTGAGCCGCAGTCATGCGATCCGGACGGAACGTCATCAACGACTCCAGCCACCGCAGTCCATACACAAACGCTGCGCATCCCAGGAACAGCGCGACCGCCGCTCCAAGCAATCGTTCACGAGTGAAAACCCTGCGATATGCACGAAAAAGACTTTTCATGGGTGACGTGTTGTTTTAGTTGGACGTCTCCTTGGAGTGGGGTG
>DASVGE010000125.1:0-16035 GCA_036379695.1 Pyrinomonadaceae bacterium
ACGCACCCTCAACCCAGTCCGCATCTTCAAACTTCGCCGCAATGTCTTTCCGGCTACGCGCGTCGGCGCAGTACTCGTAAAGATTTGCGTAATCGTCGGAATAGGTCGTCGTGCGTGGCGAACAGTTGCGCCCGTCCTCGATCAGGATCGTGGCCCAAGCTTTCCGGTAACGAAGATACGGCCGCGGACGCTGCCGCCAGCGATGTTGCCACACATCGACAGCCTCGAAGATCTCGTCGTATTCATGCTCCTGAAGCGTGTTGCCCATCTCATGTTCAAAGTAGTAGGAAACACGATTCAGATCGAAACGATCCTTCGGATACAGGTAGTCGTAACAAGCAGACGGAATCAACCGGCTCACTGACTGCGTCTCAGGTTCGGCATACATCGGCGAGCCACGGTCCGCGCGTGCCTTCGCAACTGCCCACGGCGCCTGAAAGTGTGGAATCTTCGCCATCACTTTACACTGCGCGCGATAGTCGTCCAGCGTCTCACCCGGAAACCGGAGCAGGATGTTGTACAGGTTATTAATGCCGTAGTAAGTGGACCACTTGATCAACTCCAGGTTACGCACGCCGGTCGTGTGCTTTCGCATCAGCTTCAGAATGTGCGTCGAGAAACTCTCGACACCAGGCTGAATTGAAAACAGCCCGCCCTTTCGCATCTGTTTCAGTTGTATGCGTGAAAGACTCGGACGCACTTCGTAATGAATTCGTATATCAGTCCTGGCTTCACTGAGTTGATTGAATAACTTATCGATGTACTCAGGCTCGATGATGTTGTCGATGGCGTTGAAGTCGAGTATGCCGTAGCGTCGCGAGAGCTCGTCGAGTTGCTGGATAACGTTATCAACTCGCTTGGAGCGAAACTCCATTCCGGCACGATTCAGGCCGCAGAACGTGCAGTGGTTTTTCACACCCCACCAGCAACCGCGAGCAGTCTCGATCGGAAGTAAGACTCCCTGCGCCTGATCGTAGGAATGATAACGGCCCTCTTTGCGCGCGTAGAAGTACTCGTCAAAATCCGGCACCGGTGTCTTGTTCATGTCGGCGAGGTTCGGCGCGCGCCCGGCATATGCGATGCGATCTCCTTGATCTTTGTCGCGCCACATCATGCCCGGCATGCCCTTCATTGATTGCCCGCTGTACAAACGCCGAATCGCTTTCGGAAGGGTTTCATCCGCATCGCCGCAGTGAACGTAATCCACTTCCGGGCAGCCCTTCATGATCTCTTCGGCGATATCGTCTTCAAAAGTGGCGCCTCCGAACATGATCGGAATGTGCGGGTAACGCTGCTTCAGTGCTTTCGCGAGGGCAATACTCGCGAGCGTTTGCTGAAACACGACTGAGAAACCGATCACACCGAATCGACTCCAGTCCACACTCTTCATGCAGAAGTCGATAAACGCCGGCGCCGCGGTTTCACGCAGGCGGCGCAGGTCGTCGAGCGAGCAGCCGGCCTTACGCGCAATGCCTTCGAGATTGCCTCGATAAGTTTCGAAGTAACCGTCGTTGTTCGTGAAATCGCCGAACGCAGCTTTGGTCCAAATCCACTCGCCCAGCATGCATGGATAGACGTCGGACAGCGTTTCGTTGACGCGCCAGCCGACGTGCGTTCCGAAATACATGAAGAGGGAAAAAGTCTGGACGGGAATGCCTTCGCGTTGCAGCGTGGGTTTGAGTAAAGCGAGTTGAAATGATGGAAAACGTGCCGAGAGCGTCGGCATGCTGATGAGTGCAACCGGTTTGAGTGAATCTGTTGTCATCGCGATTGAAGTGCCAGGGACCGCCCAGCCGCTGGGGTAAGCGGTCCTCGGCATTCAGTTTTTACGCCCGATTGTTAAGACTTCTTCGGAGTTTCTGGCGCAACCTCGGTCACGGTTCCTCCGCCGGACTTCTGCGGTGCGATTTCCGGCGCCACTTCCGTAATTGGTCGCGGTTCTTTCTGCGGTGCGATCTCGGGTATCGGTCGCGGCGCTTTCTCCGGTGCTACTTCCGGAATGGGCCGGGACGGAGCCACCTCTGTAATCGGTCGTATCTCCGGTGCGATCTCGGTGATTGGCCGTCGCTGCGGTGATATTTCCGGCGCGACTTCCGTAACTATCTCCGGCGCTACCTCAGGAATCGGTTTTATCTCAGGGGCGACCTCCGTAACTATCTCCGGCGCCACCTCGGGAATCGGTCTTATCTCAGGTGCGACTTCCGTAACTATCTCCGGCGCTACCTCGGGAATCGGTCTTATTTCAGGCGCGACTTCCGTAATCGGATAAGTCTCAGGCGCGACTTCCGTAACTATCTCTGGAGCGACTTCAGGGATCGGTCGTATTTCCGGTGCCACCTCAGTAATCGGTCTTAATTCGGGTGCTACTTCCGGCTGGATTTCAGGCTTACTAGTTTTGTCTGTCATGGATATTCTCCCAAGAGTTATGGCTGACGGCGCATAACAAAAATGTCGAGGCACGGACCGTGGACGTTGAGTTTCAAAAGTGAGAGCCAACAACGGGGAGACCGTTGCAGAAAAAAGGTTTCAGTTAACGAGGGAACGCGCGCAGCGTAATGCTAAACGTTGGTCCTGTCAACAAAAAAGAGCCACACGGACCACCCCCTTAAGCCACAAACAAGCACAAAAATCTCAATAAATAATTTTTGAGACTTTTGTGCCTTTTTGTGGCTACCTGAACCAGCTGACAAAGGTGAAGCGTTCACCACTCGTGACCGGCAAAACTTCATGAAACGTATCGGATTTGAAGGCGACCAGCAATCCGGTTTCACCCATTAGCGGAAACGTCGTCGTCTGATCGTAAAAGGTCAACGCCCCACCCGAGAAGCAGTTTTCCTGTGGCTCAACTGACGCGTCATTCAAGAACACGACGATCGATATCCGCCGGATTCGCAAATGATCGAAGTCGTTCTGATGCGTGTTGCCGTCCTGGTGGCGAACGAAGAAATCACCTTTCTCATAACGCAAAAATTGAGGCGGCTCGCAGTCTGTCAGACTCGTACCAAAGTGCTCCTCCAGTGCGGATTTCTGTCCCAATAAATGTTCGTGGATTCGCCAAAACGTTTCCTTCGCAGGATGCATGCTGGTCGTCTTGCGAATGGTTTCGTGAATCGATCCAGGGGTGCCTTCGATGTAAACAGGCGCTTGCGTGGTCGGCGCTAAAACCAACTCCGCCCGCAGACTCACGCAGCTATCCGCATCCAGAAAGTTCCGGAGCAAAAACAGATTGAAATGGGCTGCCAGGTCTGACTCAGGCATTTCTTTTGAACACGATTCTATCTTCGAAGACGCAACAATCAAGGCCCGTGTTGAGCAAACACTCGATCGCATCGCCGGGTGTTTCGATGATTGGCTGACCCATGCGATTAAACGAGGTGTTGAGAAGAATCGGCACGCTGGTCTTCGCGTGAAATTGTTTCACCAGCTCGTAGAAACGGCCGTTGTTGGCGTGCGTCAAGGTTTGAACCCGACCCGTTCCGTCGACGTGTACGATAGCTGGCACTTCGTCTTTTCTTTCACGGTTCACCTCAACTACACGGAGCATGAAGGGACTTTCCGGCGTAGTCTCGCCAAACTCGAACCACGTTCCCGCCTCTTCGAGCAGTACCGCCGGCGCGAATGGGCGAAACGCCTCTCGCATCTTCACGCGCTGGTTAAGCGTCTCTTTTGCATCCGGCCGGCGTGGATCGCAGAAAATGCTGCGTTGTCCGAGCGCGCGTGGACCGAGTTCGGAGCCTCCGTCGAACCAGCCGATGATCTTTCCATCGCACAACAGTTCAACCGCATCAGCCAGTACGTCGCTCGAGTAAACAACGCGAACGTCGTCTCTTGCGTCGAGGGCGGCAGACACGTCTGCGGCTGAATAGGTACGCCCCGGAGCGTCGTGCAGGATCGGGCGACGCGAGTTGTGCTGAGTCAGTTGCCACAGCCCGTAGTAAGCAGCGCCGATCGAAGTACCACTGTCCTCCGCGGCCGGCATGATGTAGACGTGTTTGAAGCCTGACTCACGAATAATCCTCTCGTTCGCAACGCTGTTCAGAGCCACTCCACCCGCGTAACAGAGATTTTCGCTTCCGGACAGTTCGCGAATGTGCTGGACGAGGTAAAGCACGGCGTCTTCAAGCGCGGCCTGAACCGATGCGGCCAGCGCTTCATACTCACCCGCGCGGTTGGGCCAGCGCTCGTTGTAGCGATACCGCCGTGACACCGTGTCTTTGAAGTGAAAACGTCCATTTGTTATGTCAAAGAAGTCACTGGCGGCAAACTCAGCGTTTCCGTAAGGCGCCAGACCCATCACCTTCCCTGCTTCGGAAGCCTCGCCAAATATCTGTTGCGCGGCTGCGGAGAACATTCCGCCAAGACTGCCAAACGAAGGCATTTCACCGTCGTGCATCACCAGCCACGCGCCGCGTTCGATCACGTGTTTCTCGAGCGGCACAACCGTCGTTCCCGACGCATGGTAAAGCGAGATCGTCTCCCAGCTATCAGCGGCTTTGTTGCCGTTCATGGAATTTAACTCTTCAGCGATGAAGTCGCTGACCGGTGAACCTGTGCCGTCGATGATCAGGACCGCTGACTCTGCAAAACCCGAGGTCGCAAAGACGCTTACCGCATGTCCGAAGTGATGCGGGATGGTCAAGGTTGGAATGTTGTTAGTGAGAACGTTCAGAAAAGGATCGAGGCGAAGATCGTGCACCTGGTCTTGTTTGCGACCCTGGATGCAGAGCACGACGAGGCTCAGATCGGAAGGCTGGATACCAGCATAGTCCAGGCAGTAAGCGACGGCTTTCGACGACCTGGCTCCGTAAATCCGGTGTCGCTTGAAGCGCGAGAGTCGTTCCTCCTGGATCGCGACCACAATGCGGTCGCCTTTCAGTAGACAGGCGGATCCGTTGTGTGAGGCACTGATCCCAAGAATCCAGGGTTCGTTCTTCATGCTGAAAAGAGCCATCCACAGATTACGCAGATTTTTTCTGTGTAATCTGCGGATGGCTTGGAAGGAGTTTCAGGAGACGTTGGTAAGCTTTTCTTGCTTCCCTCATGTTCTTTTCGTAGCGCTTCGTAAGTGCGGGCACGTTGCCCTGACAGAACGGACACACCTTCGTGCCGGGTATTACGTGTCGATCGCAACCGCGGCAAATGATGAGTTCTTTGGGTTCTGTCGTCTTGTTGTTGGTTTGACGACTCTTCGCGGGTTTTATTTGGACCAGTGTGCTTGCCATCGGCAATGTACCGACAGCGTGTTCGTCGACAGTTTCCACAATCAACTCAAACTGGCCGTGATCGAAAGGAACGCCAGGCGCTTTTTCCACCCGAGCGATTCTCTCGCGCAGGCCCTGCTTTGATAACTCCAGCGCCCGGTGGTGGCAGTACGGATTGTTACCTGCCTTTCCGAAGAGGACGTGCGTAGTCCACGTGCAGCCGGCTTTACACACGTCGGCGTAGTAACAATTGCCGCAGAAGCCCCACAGGTCAGTGGTTCCGCGGGCACGGTTGATATTCAGTTCGTCAGTCTTCCACCAGATCTGTTTCAGATTGAGATCGCGGATATTGCCGCCGGCATACGGAGAAGTCGGCAACGAAGGACAACCCTTGATCGTGCCGTCAGCTTCGATGCCGAGGGTGTTCTGTCCGGCATTACAACTGGTCCAGTAGATCCGATCGTCGCCACTGCCGCGCCACAAGTGCTCGTAAGGCCCGAAGTAACCGATGTTGTTACCGGGCAACAACAGGAACCCACGGTCAGCACCTTCCTGATACAGCTCGGCCAGAAGCGGCATCAGCTCCAGCAATTCGTACGGTTGCAAAAGTAGCTCGGGATGATCGGCGGCCCTGCCCATCGCGACCGTCAGTTGAACCTGCCAGCTCTTCGCGCCCGCGGCGATGAAGAGTTCCATCAGGTCGCGGAGCTGCGGAATTACGAGCGAAGAGATCTGCGTATTGACGCTCGACGTGATGCCACACTTCTGCACCGCCTTCAACGCCTTGAAAGCCGCGTCGAACGAGCCTTTTACACCTCTCAGTTTGTCGTGAACTTCACGCAGACCATCGACGGAAATGCCGAGCGCTTGCAGGCCCGCATCGACTGCCGACTTGATGCGATCTTCGGTGAGGTTGAGCCCGCCGGACTGCATCGTGCAATCCATGCCCTGGTCTCTGATCTCGCGGATGATCTTGAGCCAGTCGCGGCGCAGGTAGGCTTCGCCACCGATGAGCGTCACTTCTCGCGTTCCCATGCGCGCCAGTTGGCGAACAAGATCGAGACACTCATCGGTGGTTAATTCATCTGGTCGACGTTTGCCGGCGCGCGAGCCACAGTGGTGACACTTCAGATCACACGCGAGAGTGATCTCCCACACTGCGTGCACGGGCACAAACGACGCGCGATCACGCGACGAAAGATAACGCGCTGGCCCAGCCATCGGATTACTTCCCGGCTACTGTCGACTGACTATCTCTTTTTGGACGACTTCTTAGTGGCGCCCTCGAGTTGCTTGAGTGCCGATTGCACATCAGCCATCCACTTGCGGGCACTGGCGGCGACATCTTTCATCTCCTGAGCGTCTCCGCGGGCCATGGCCCCGCGAATAGCTTCACCGTACGGCGGTACTGGTCCAGTGCCGGGCTGAGCAGCTTTCGACTTGACGGCTTTCTTTGTTGATTTCTTCGTGGTTTTACGAGCGGGCATACTGGCCTCCGTTATCTGAATGGTGAGCAATCAGTTCTGAGACACAAATAAAACGATGTGACTGAGAATACGTGGTTCTTAGTTTATCGACGCCTGCTTGTCAAGACTTTATTACCGCGCGGACGTTCACGTTGAAAAAATTTCCCCACAAGTCCCTGACCAATTCATATAATACTTTCGGGCCATAACCAACACGCGGCCCGAACGAACCCTCTTCGGTCCTTACACCACCCTGACCAACCGGAGATCTTACATCTATGAACAGCATCAAATGTCCAAACTGTGGGCTGATCAACTTTGCGACGGCCACTTCGTGCAAGCGCTGTAAACATGACCTGGAAGACCATTCCTATCCTTACTGGCGCGAGAAGGGCGCCATTGCGCCGGCGACGCCGGACTGGTCAACGTTACAGACCGTTCCAGCCGTTCCCGTCGAAACAGAGCATCTCGCTGACTATGGAGATGGCAGTCACACAATCTGGAACAGGCTTTTCGGCATCGGGTTGGCCGCGAACATATTCTTTATGCCTTATTCAGTGAGTTATATGAATTCGGCATTGCCGAGAGAGATCTGGAAACTAATAGTCGACCCAAAGAGTAAGCTTTACCTCGCGTCTTTCGAACTACTCTATTACCTGGTTTTGGCGGGGGCAGCTGTCTTTACGTTCGCCGCCGTGTTACTCCTCATTACACTGTGCCTGAAACTGAAAGTTTTTCTCACGTGGGTCCGGATCTATCTGCTCGTAAAAATTCTCTATTTCGCTCTGGAGGCATGGATTGTTTTCAGGGTGGAAACAGAACTCAGGGAAAAACACATTCCACAATTGGACCTAACCGCGAATCAAATTCATTCGACTCCTTATGTGATCCTTATCTTTATTCTGCTCACGATTCTTTGGTTCAGATACTTCACCACCTCTAAACGCGCCCGCGCGGTTTTCGAGTGACGTTGTCGCACGAAAGATACTTTGCCTCCGTAGAGATTAGCTGTTAGATTACCGGGCATAGTTATCGAACGCTGATTAGTTTCGACGCTCAAATCCCAGGCGTAGTCATTGAGTTTCTTCTCCCTACTCCTAAACTTCGCTTAAGCAGACTTCTGAGAAATCCTCTCGACGGAAAGCCGTAGAAGTCTTCCCACGTTTCCCACACACAAAGGAGAACACTGATGACGAAATTTGCCCAGAAATTTTCAGCGCAGGCTTTTTGCGCAATGAGTCGCTTACTAACGCTGACACTGTTTCTCACGCTCTTCGGAGCAAGTACGGTGCTCGCTCAAACGAGGGCTTACGTCGCTAATATTAATGAAAGCACTGTCTCCGTAATCGACAGCTCGACCAACACCGTGACCGCTACCATTCCAGTCGGACAACTTCCTATTACAGTAGCTGTCACACCGAATGGAGCCTTTGCCTATGTGGCAAATCAAGGTAGCCACACGGTCTCAGTGATAGATGCAGCGACCAACAGCGTAGTCGCCACTGTGGGTGTTGGACTAACGCCATGGGCAATTGCTGTTACGCCAAATGGCGCTTTTGTCTATGTGGCAAATCAATTTAGCAACACTGTCTCGGTGATCGATACGGCAACCAACACCGTAACCGCCACTATCCCGGTTGGATCACAACCAATTGGAGTAGACGTCACGCCGAACGGGGCGTTCATCTACGTAGGGAATTCCGGTGACAATACCGTTTCGGTGATCGACGCAGCCACCAATACGGTGAGTGCAACGATACCCGGATTATCAGCTCCGGCGAATGTAGCCATCACGCCTAATGGAGCTTTTGCGTATGTAACCAATCGGGGGAACGACACTGTCGGCGTGATCGATACAGCAACCAACACAGTTACGGCTACCATACCGGTTGGTGTTAGTCCCACGTTCCTCGACTTCACGCCAGACGGGGCATTCGTCTATGTAACCAATTTTTTTAGCAGCAGTGTTTCAGTGATCGACACGGCGACCAACACTGTGGTCGCGCTTGTACCTATTTTCGCGGGACTTCCATCAGGAATTGCTATTAATCCGGATGGAACTTTTGCCTTTGTGGCAAGTCTGCAAGGCAATGTAGTGTTACTGGTAGATACCGCCACCAACACTGTAACTTCCAGCATACCGGTCGGAAACAGTCCGGCAGGTATCACTTTCACACCGAGGACACCGGCGCCGGCAGACCCAATCGACTTGCTCATTGCCCAAGTGCAAGCGTTGGTTCACGGAGGCAGCCTCACACAAGCTCAGGGCGATGCGCTAATCAACAAGCTCCACGAGATCCGAACCAAAATCAATACCGGTCAGACAAACGCCGCCTGTAATCAACTCAACTCGTTCATCAACCAGGTCCAGGGCTTCATCAACAACGGCTCGCTCACTGCGAGTCAAGGCCAGGCACTGATTGACGCAGCGAATGCCATACGGTCCAGCCTCGGCTGTTAGGAGGTCGGGAGGTGCGATCGCGATATCCGGTTCGCCGTAACGCGATCGCACCATCGATACCTCGATCGCGTGACCTACGAGGTTTTTGAATTTACAATGTCCTGGCAAAGAAAATATTGCTAAGGTGTACACGAAACTGTGATCGACGAAACACTTCTCAGACGCATAACAGTGAACCCCGAGATTTTTGGTGGCAAACCTATCATTCGGGGCATGCGTATCTCCGTCGAACTCATTCTCAGTTTGCTTGCTCAAGGGGAAACTCCTGAGACCATCCTCACGGACTACCCTGATTTGGAACCGGATGACCTCAGGGCCTGTCTTGCTTATGCTCATGCGGTAATCGCTCACGATAAGCTCGACTCCGTCCATATCTCAGGCTAATGCGATTCTTAATAGACCGTTGCGCCGGCCGGCTCCTCGCCCACTGGCTCCGCAATCAAAGACATGATGTGGTCGAGTCTTGTGAACTTGGGCCAGACCCAGGCGACCGCGCGTTACTCGACTGGGCGGCTAAAGAGAAAAGAATTCTCGTCACCATTGACACTGATTTTGGTGAGTTGATCTACCTCGAAAATCTCTCACATGCCGGACTCATCCGCCTGCCGGATGTGCCCGCCCGCGAACGCCAGTTGATCATGCAGGATTTGTTAACGCGCTACGAAACTGAACTGCAAGATGCTGCAATCATTACTGTGAGAGGCGACCGGATCAGAATCTCGAAAGGTCCAAAGCAAAATTAACGAATTAAGGGAAATTTCGGGAAACGCCATTATTCGCGCAAAGTAAGGTCTGTGCTAAGCCGACGCGACTTCCGTCAGGGTGGCGGGTTCGGGTTGGGGGATGAGGGCGGCGATTTCTTCGACGATTTGGCGGGTGGCGTTGGGGAGGGCAAGGCCGGCGGTGGCGGCGCGCATGCGAGAGTAGTGAACTTCGTCTTCCATCATGCGACGGACCACGGGGACGATATCAATTGAGCGCTTCAGCATGACGCCCGCTCCGCGTTGTGCGATCAGGTTGGCGGTTCCGGCTTCCTGCGGCATGGGTTCGGTGATGACGTCGGCGATGATGGGAACGCGGCAGGCCAGCGCTTCGAATGTTGTGAGGCCGCCGAGTTTTGAGATCATGACGTTCGCGGCGCCCATCAGCTTCTCAATCTCATCGGAATAGCCGATCACCTTGACCGGAAACGGAGCTTCGAGCGCGATCGTTTCGGCAGCGATACGAAGGTCTTCGTTCTTTCCGGCCAGGAAAATGGCTTGCACGTCGAGCTCGCCACGCACCAACTCACGAAAGATCTGCGGGATGTTTCCGCCGCCGATCCAGCCTGCGTTTACGAAGACCGTAAACTTTTCCGGATCCAAACCGAGTGCGCGGCGCGCGGCCTGGGCCGCTTCCTCACCGGGATACGCAAACTTCGGATGCACTGGCAGACCGGAAATCTTGATTCGCTCCGGCGAGACTCCGTAGTCGATCAACTGGCGGCGCGCGTCTTCACTCGCAACGAGATACAACGTCACATCATCGCACGCCCAGCCTTTCCAAAAACCGTAACAAGGATCGGTGACCACCGAAACCAGCGGAATGCGGTTGGAGAGATTCAGCTCCTTTAACACGCGGGCAAAGATGTGCTGCGTGAGGGGATGCACGCTGACGACGATGTGCGGACACCAGCGTTCAAACAAACTTGCAACGTACGGGACGCAGCGTTTGTGGAAGAAGGCGCTCGTCTCCGGCCGAACGTGATTTATGCACCAGTAGAAATACTTCATCCAGTGCTGGCGATTGCGCAGTATCCAATTGTACAAGCGCACGAGCTTCGCGCTGAGGTGATGCGACTCCTCGACCGCGCGCACGACCCTGATCGCGTACGATTCACTATCAAGAAACTTCTGCACACCCGCGACAATCGCCGCCGCGGCCGAACGATGGCCGCCGCCGGTGTCAGACGAGATAATCAGGATCTTGGGTATGCGCTGCTGCATTAGTTTAAGTTCGCCACTGGCACTCCCGCGTGCTCAGCTTTCTCAACTGCCTTCCGCGCCTTCTTCATTTCTCTTTCCAGTTTCTTGATCTGGATCAAGTGTCCCGGATTGAAAGGCAGCGACGGGTAGTAACTGTTCGACTCGTGCGTGCAGAAGCAACCGTCGTGCGCCTTCTTGCGACGCGCCTGCATCGCCGGCGACAACCAGAGCTTCTGGAAGTTCCAGTCAAAGTCGCGCAGGTTACCAACCGGGTCGAGGTTCTCGCACGACGAGACGGTGCCTTCATCGTAAATCACACCACCGGCCGTGCCAGCGTAACACGTCATCTGCGCGGTCTGCGTTTCTTTCGTTTTTGCGATCAGCCCGTGCATGTAGATGTCGATCGCGGCTTTGAAGAAACCAGCGCTGCCGCCGTAGTTGTTCTTGATCGCTGCGTGACGCGAGTCGTCGTCGATCATCTGGGCGAGTTTCGCGTAGCGAGAATGATCGATGTCCAACTCCTTCGGATCAGCTGAAGGCGGACGAATGTAGTTGAAGTTTACTTTGTCAGGCTTGAGGTCGTATTTCAGAAAGTCGTACCACTCGAAGATCGCGTCCTGGTTGGAGTTCATGAAACAGGTACACGTTTGCACGTCGAGACGCGGAAATTCCTTCTTGATTGCCTGAAGCTGGCGCGCGGTGTCGATCGCGATGTCCCACGAACCCGGTTTCTGACGGATCTTTTCGTGCTCCAGTTTTGGTCCATCGATGCCGAGTGCGATAGTAACGTTAAGATTCGGACACTCCTGCAGTACGCGCGTGACGTCCGGGAAGATTCGCTTCTGAATCTGCCCGTTGGACATGATGTAGATCGATTCGAGCTTGTTGTTTGTGTAAAAAGCGCGGGCAATTTCAGGAAGATCTTTGCGGGTGAACGGCTCGCCGCCGGCCAGGATTAGCACGCCCAGGTTGCCGCCGAGCGTTTCCGAGATACGCTCGATCTCGTGCGTCTTCATCTGGAGTTTCTTGCGCGGGCGGTCGTCGAGTTCGTCAGTAAAGAAGCAATGCGTGCAGCGCATATCACAAACTGACGTCACCAGAATATTCAACAACACCGGCGAAAAAGGCTGGCCGATTGCCAGTTTTGCGTAACGCTTCAATAATTCTTTCGTCGTAAAGTCCATCACAAACCTCAACCATAAACTACCATAAACAGCCACTAAGAAGCACAAAAGGCAAAAAAAGTTTTCGAATCAGTTTGTGCTTTATCTGTGCTTAACGGTTTTGGATGCCGAGGGCGCGCATGCGGCGGTAGAGGTGGCTGCGGTCGACGCCCATGAGTTCGGCGGTGCGTGAGACGTTGCCTTCGGCTTCTTCGAGCTTTCGTTGAATAAACTCGCGATGGTAGGCCTCGGTGGCCTCTTTAAAGGACGGGAACCGGAAAGATGCCGCCGGTGGTTCTTCTTTGCCTTGCGGCGGCAGATCGTTGGCTGAGACTTTGGTGCCGGGGTGCATGATCACCACGCGCTCGACGGTGTTGCGGAGTTCGCGAACGTTGCCCGGCCACGAATACGATTGCATTGCTTCCACAGCCTCGGGCAGAAACTGTTTCGGCTTCTTGCCGTATGCTTTCGAGAACTGTTGATTGAAGTAGTCAACCAGCAACGGCACGTCCTCGAGACGCTCACGCAACGGCGGCAACTCGAACGGAATGACGTTCAAGCGATAAAACAGGTCTGCGCGGAAGTTTCCCTGCTCGATCTCAACGTCCAAACGTTTGTTCGTCGCGGCGATCAAACGCACGTCGACGGTGATCGAAGTGCCGCTACCAACCGGCTCAAAACGTTGCTCTTCCAAAACTCGCAAAACTTTCGCCTGCACCTTCGGGCTCATATCGCCGACTTCGTCGAGAAAGATCGTCGCGCCGTCGGCGAGTTCAAACTTGCCCTTCTTCGCGGCGGTGGCGCCGGTGAAGGCGCCTTTCACGTGTCCGAAGAGTTCGGATTCGATCAGCTCTTCCGGAATCGCAGCGGAGTTGACTTCGATAAACGGCGCCGCAGCGCGCCGCGACTCGGCGTGAATCGCATGCGCAACCAACTCTTTTCCTGTTCCCGACTCACCGTAGATCAAAACGCGACCGTCAGTCGGCGCCACCACAGAAATCTGCTTGCGCAACGCGCGCATCGCCACTGACTCGCCCACCATCGTGTACTCGCGCGCCAGTGCCGCAGCCATGCCCGCATTGATCAATTCGAGACGCTGTTGCCGGAGAGCATTGCGCACGGTGAGCACGGTCTTTTCGATTGAGAGCGGTTTTTCGATGAAGTCAAAGGCGCCGAGCTTGGTCGCGCGCACGGCGGTTTCGATGTTGCCGTGACCAGAGATGATCACGACCGCCGCGTCCGAACCGGCAGCGCGCAGTTGTTTCAACGTTTCGAGGCCATCGATTCCGGGCAGCCAAACGTCGAGCAGGATGCAGCCATAAGCGCGGCGGCCAAGCGCCTTGAGACACTCTTCCCCCGTGGCGACGGCGTCGGCGACGAAGCCCTCGTCTTCCATCACCGCCCGCAGCGTGTCGCGAATGCCACGTTCGTCGTCAACTATGAGAATTGAATCCATCTGGTTATTACTAACCTGCCGGCAGTTCGATCACAAAACGGGCGCCGTGCGGATGATTTTTTTCCGCGCGGATGTGGCCGCCGTGCTCCATCATTATGCGTTGCACGATCGCGAGTCCGAGGCCGGTGCCGCTGTCGCGCCGCGAGAAGTAGGGCTCAAACAAACGCCGAAAATCGCCCGGGTCGATTCCCTGCCCCGTATCCGCGATTTCAGCGCGCAGCAAACTCTTTTCCGCATCGTGCCGCGTGACGATCGTGATTTGCTTTTGATTGTTAACTGATGCAAGCGCCTCTACAGCGTTGTCGATCAGGTTCACAAACACACGTTTGATCTGTTCCACGTCGAGCATCGACGACGGCAGATCGGGATCGAGGTCGAGGCTCAGAGCAACACCGTCGAGTCGTTCGACGTAAAGACCGGTAGCATGAGTGACGACGTCGTTGAGATTTGCCAGTTCCAACCGCGTCGCCGGCAAACGCGCAAACCGCGAGAACTCGTCGACCATCGCCTTCAAACCCGCCACTTCGCGCGTGATCGTCTCAGTACACTCACTGATCACTGCCGCGACGCGCTTTTCGTCGGCGCCATCGTCAGTGCGAAAACCGTTGCTGCCGCCATTAGCAGCGGCGCGTCCATAACTCTTTGCAATGCGTTCGGCTGAAAGCTGGATTGGCGTAAGCGGGTTCTTGATCTCGTGGGCCATACGCCGTGCTACTTCACTCCACGCCGCAGCTCTTTGCGCCGCAAGCAACTCGGAAAGATCTTCGATCACGAGGACGACTCCACGTCGCGGGCCTTTCGAGTCGAGCAGCGCGGTAGCCGTTATGGAGACCGGCAACGGCTCGCCTCGATTCACCAGTTGCGTCTGTTCGGTGGCGTGTCCGATTCGACGCGCTCGCCGCAACAATCGATCGACCACCAGCCAGTCTTCACTGCCAATCAGACTGCTCAACTTCGGATTGTCTTCAGCTTTATCGACTAACGCCAGCATGCGCGCTGCAGATGCATTCAACGTCGTGACACAATCGTTTTCGTCGAGTGAGATCACGCCGGTAGACAACGATTGAAGCACCGTTTCGATGTAGTTGCGTCGTTCACGCAGCGCCAGGTTCTTGTCGCGCAACTCCGCGGCGCCTGCTTCGATGCGCTTGCGGTTCTCCTCGAGCTGCGCCGTCATCTGGTTGAACGAGTGTGCGAGCAGCGCCAACTCGTCGTCGGCAATCGTAGTGACACGATGCTCCAGATTACCGCGCGCGATCTCGTTTGACGCTTCAGCCAGAGCCTTGATTGGCGTCGCAATACCGCGCGCCAGATAAATCGCAACCCAACTCGAGACAAACAACAGGATCAACGTCATCAGTCCTAACGTCGAGAGTCCGAGCAGACGCACACGCCGTTGGCTGCTTACCAAATCGCGGTAGTCACGTTCAGAGCCTGCGACCAGATCGGTGAGATCGTTCGTCGCCCGTTTCTGCGGCGCGATGATCAGCATTTCCGTCTGGCTCAAAGGCACGGAGAGAGCGTCAAACTCTTTTCCGTCAACCTGGTTAAGACCGTCGGGACTGTGCGTCGAGCGCGCGTTGCTGAAGAGTTTCTCCAGTTGCTCCGAGTCAGCCGCCGGCAAATTCGGACTTTGGAGAAACGCTGAGCCATCTTTGCCGGCAATCTCGATGCGAACTAGCTGGCCCGAATTCACGATCTGCTGCATCGTCGCCTGTCGCTCTTCCGGCGTTTGCCGTGCCAGCAGCATCACCAGCAACGAAGCGGTCTCGCGTAGCGTCTGCTCCTGACTCGACAGAGTCGATCGGCTGACTTCCGTCGCCTGCTGCCTGATCTCGTCAGGAAACGGATTGAACCACTTCTCCAGCGAACGATTCAGAAACAGATAAGAGAAGAACGCCATCGCCGTGATTGGCAGAAAGCTGATCGAGATGAAATAGACCAGCAAACGTGTCTTAACTTTCGAACCGAGTTGTCGCTCGCGGCGTTCGCGTCGCAGCTTGAGCAGATTGCGAACGAAGATAAAGAGGAAGACGACAAACGCTACGAAGTTAAGTGTTGAGAGAGCGTAGAGCACCGCGGCGTCCGCAGGCGTATCGGGCCGGACTACGGTCCAAAGCCAGAGCTGCTGCGAGACGATAATCGCGAGCAACAACACCACCGTTCCGCCCAAAACCCAGAGCAAAATGCGGCGCCGTCGTCGAATTCGGTTCTCACGATTGAGACTCATGAAGGTAGTCGAAGTTTAGCATACTGCTTCGGGCGCCTCCTTGGAGTGCGGTGCCTTGGCACCGCTATGGCCAAAGCGGTGCCAAGGCACCGCA
>DASVGE010000126.1:0-2635 GCA_036379695.1 Pyrinomonadaceae bacterium
CCCTCTTCCTGACTTGTTCTTTTATTTGGGCGCGCTTAGGCAAAACAAGTCAGGAAGAGGGGCTTGCCCCCGCCGATCCCCATCAATATCACACGCGGCTGAAATGTTTGAATTCCCTCACTCCAATTGCCGCCGGAGCCAGGCGCGGGCCATTTTCCAGTCGCGTTCGACCGTCGCGTGGCCGATCCCCAGAACTTCCGCAATCTCGTCAATCGATAGCCCACCAAAAAACTTCAGCTCGACGATACGGCCCTGCTGCGGATCCATTTTGGTCAACTCATCCAGCGCTTCGTTCAACGCCAGCAGATCAACCTCCGGCTGCTGCGCGAACTTCTCCACACTCGTGATCGAAACTCTCTGCTGCCCTGACCCACCACGTTTCACAGCCTGGTGCTGGCGCGCATGGTCCACCAGTATGCGCCGCATCAACTGCGCAGAAATACCGAAGAAATGCGCCCGGTTCTGCCACTTCGCATTTCGTTGATCGACCAGCTTTAAATACGCCTCGTTGACCAGCGCGGTGGGTTGGAGCGTGTGCTCGGCACGCTCGCGTCGCAGGTAATTGCTCGCCAGGCGCCGCAGTTCGCTGTAGACCAGCGGCATTAGCTTTTCAAGCGCTGCCTGATCACCTTTGCCCCAATCAACCAGGAGCTGCGTGATGCCTTCAGGGGATCGCATACGTGTGCAGTAGATCCATCCACAGATTGCAGCAGTTTACAACAAATGTTTCGCCGCCGTGAGGGAAACCCCACCAAACCTCCGCGTGAATAAATGTAGGCAGAAAATGCTGATTGAGAAACAACGGAGGTTCATCATGAAAAGATTCTTCTACATCCCTTTGACAGTGATCATCCTCGCCGGTGCGCTCGCTACCAGCGTACAAGCCCAGAGTGGCAGCGCCCAACGAATCGTCGCCAGCATCCCCTTTACCTTCAACGTAGGTAAAACGAGCTTGCCCGCAGGCAAATACACCGTCACCGTGCTCAATCCCACTTCGGATCGTCGCATCCTGCAACTACGAAGCGCCAACGGGCGTTCGAGTGCGATGATCATGACGACCGGCGTGATTGGCGACGTCTCTGAAAACTCGAAGCTCGTGTTTGAACGTGACGGTGATCGTTACTACTTTGCGCAGGCGCAAATGGCAGGCGACTCGACCAGTCTCGCCGCGGTGCGAGCAAAGGTCGCGAAAACACGCCTGGATACAATCGCGAAGAAAAAGAGTTTGGTTGTCATAACCGCCGAATAACAGCTTGCAGAAGTTGGGGAACTCCTTGCAGGCTGTGCCACGGATTTACACAGATCAAAAACGCGGATTAGAATCCGTTCTGTGTAATCCGTGGCCCCCATGAATCTTCGCACCGAAGCAATCGCCGGCATCACCACCTTCTTTACTATGGCTTACATCGTGGTGGTGAACCCCACGATCCTCTCAACACCCGGAACAGGCATGGCTTTCAGTGGCGTGTTGACCGCCACGGTCCTGATCTGTTTCACGATGACGTTGATGATGGGTCTCTACGCGAAGCTCCCGTTCGCGGTCGCGCCGGGCATGGGCATCAATGCCTTCTTCACGTTCACGATCATCCTCACGCAGAAAGTCTGGTGGCAGGTTGCGCTCGGTATCGTCTTTTGGGCCGGCGTGCTTTTTCTGCTGATTTCAATCACGCCGATTCGCGAAACGATCGCCAAAGCCATTCCCCCCGAACTCAGAATCGGAACCGCCGCGGGTATCGGTATCTTGCTGACGTTCATCGGTCTGAAAAACGCCGGACTCATAACTTCGGATCCAGTCACCTACGTCAAACTCGGAACTCTCGGCGGTGAAACAGTACTGGCGATCCTGGGATTAGTGGTGACGATTGTGCTGATGACTCGTCGCAGTTCTCTGGCGTATCTCGCTGGTATTTTCTTTATCACTGTCGTTGGGATGGCATTGGGATGGATCAAACCTCCGCAGAGTTTTTTCAGCGCCCCTGACTTCCATACAGTGTTTCTAAAGGCCGACATTCTTGGCGCCTTGAAACTGTCGGTGCTGCCCGCGATTATCGCGATTCTTTTCACCGATCTCTTCGACTCAATCTCGACCTTTATCGGCGTCGCTCACGCATCCGATTTGCTCGACGAGAACGGAAATCCCCGAAATCTTCGACAGGGTTTGATCGTCGATTCCTTTGCGACTTTCGGCGCCGGCCTGGCGGGCACGTCTTCCGGCACTGCCTACATCGAAAGCATAGCGGGCATAGAAAGCGGCGGACGCACGGGTTTGACGTCAGTCTTCACCGCACTCTGTTTTCTGCCCTGTTTGTTCATCGCCCCATTGGCAGCAATGGTTCCGGCATATGCGACTGCGCCGGTCCTGCTGCTCGTGGGCGCGGCGATGTTCAAAAGCGTCAGCCAGATTAATTTCGGGAAAATTGAAGAGGGCTTGCCCGGGTTTTTGACTATAATCCTCATCCCCCTGACCTTCTCGATCACCCAGGGAATTCTCTGGGGCTTCATTTCGCACGTTGGCCTTTATCTGATTGTTGGCCGTCGCAAAGAGATTCATCCTGTAATGTACGTACTCGCGCTGGTCGCAATCGGGTTGCTGGTGTTGGAACATTCGCAGTTTTCATGGGCTTATCATGGGTAA
>DASVGE010000127.1:0-6487 GCA_036379695.1 Pyrinomonadaceae bacterium
GGGGTGCCAACGCACCGCACTCCAGGGAGGCGCCCAATTCAAAGGAGCTAGTTGGCTGCCGTCGTCGAAACCGAATTGCTTGCGAAGTTCGGCACCCAGATTCGTGAACCGTCAAAGGTCACTGAGAATGGTCCCTTGCCGGTGACGTAAGTAGCGATCACGGCCCCGCTTGATGGACTAACTTTCATTACATTGCTGTCGCCGTTGTTCACTACCCAAAGACTCGTTCCGTCAAAAGCGATTCCTGCCGCTCCATCACCAACTGTGAAGTCACCCAGCTTGAATCCGTCAGTGGCTCGGAGTTTAGTTACACTTTTGCTGAAATAGTTGGTAATCCAGACGTTTTCGCCGTCACCAGCGATTCCGAATGGACCTTTGCCTACCGCGTACGTACCCAACACAGCACCGGCCAGGCTCAAGCGTGTAACCGAGTTGCTCTTGTTGTTGGCCACCCAGATGCTGTTTGCCGCGAACGCCAAACCCAACGGGCGCTTTCCAACAGCGAACGTGCCGAGAACGGCGCCGCTGGTGCTTAGTTTGGTTACGTTGTTGCTGTGCCGGTTTGCGACCCAGAGGTTCGTGCCGTCAAACGCCAACCCGCCTGGACCATCCGCGACGCTGTATGTGCCGGCGATTGCACCTGTTGAAGGTGTGATTTTCATCACGTTGTTACTCAACAAACAGGCTACCCACACATATCCACCGGCAGAGAGCAATGCCACCGGCCGATTACAGACCGTGAACGTTCCGGTGATTGTGCTATCGCTGACTCTAATGCGGGTTACCTTGTTGTTGAACTGTGCGGCTACCCAAACATTCGCGCCATCGAAGGTTGCTGCTTCCGGACCAGCGGTGCTAACGGCCTGCGTCAAGTCACCGCCGGAAGTCTCACCGCTGTCTATCATGGCGACGCCCCCGCCGAATTTAGTCGTTCCCCCGCCGGTGCCTCCGCTGAGGGGGATCTCATTCATCTGGGTCTGCGCCATGATCACACTTGGCGTCGTTGCTGCTATTGCCAGCAACAACACCAGCTTGAAAACTCTCCACTTAAGAAGAATCATTTGCCACCTCCATTCGCTTTCAGCTTCGCCTGGTTCTTTGGCCAATCGACCCAGCTAAGCGTTTCTGCAATCCATTCCGGCGACTGCATTCCCGGGCACCCGCCCCATCGTTCGAGCGGTTCGTTGCCGTATTTGATGACCCCGATGTGATTGGATTTGTCTTTATCAACTTCGGGGTCAGGATCTACGTACCCGAGTTTGCGCCGCAACGTCTCCATGTCGTCCGGGGATCCGGTGAGGAACAGCCATCCCGGTTTCACTTTATGCATGTGTGCATAGTGTTTCAGGGCTTCGACGTTGTCCTCTTTCGGCTTCAGCGTGAACGAGTACATGAAGATGTCTTTACCAACGCGATCTCCCAATATTTTCTGCAGTCTCACCAGGTTCCGTGTGATCGGTGAGCAGATACCCTGGCATTGCGCATAGAACATGTTGAAGATCACGATCTTGTCTTTGATGAGGTCGTCGTAAAACTTCAACTTGCGCCCGTCGTGAGCAGTCAGAACAAGATTGGGAAAATATCTTTGCCTGATCCTTTCTCGCGAGGATATCTGTTTGAACTTCGAGGGTGTGTCCGGCGTTTGCGCGTGGGTGAGCAACGGCACTACAAACGGCGCCGCCCCGAGCGTTGCCAGCAAACTTCTGCGTTTTAAGTCCGTCATAAGATTCCTTTCTTCAGGTTAATGAGTCGATACCACAGCAGCGGCTACGGGTTCGTATTGTTGTCCCCGACATCGTCGATTAAGCCGAGCACCATCATGGCGTGGTCTTCGTGAACCACGTTGTGACAATGCAGCGGGAATCTTCCGACGAAGTCGCGGAAACGGAAATAAACCTGTGCTTCCATGTTGTGCTCCAACCTGAAAACGTCTTTACGTCCTCTCGTAATCAGTCCTGTGCTTGCAGGCGGGTTACCGTTTATCGAAAGGGTCTGGAACTCTTCGAAGTGCATGTGGATCGGATGTTGCCAACCACCCGAGTTGTTCTGGAAGATCCACTTCTCC
Organism: Pyrinomonadaceae bacterium; assembly: GCA_036379695.1. Lineage (GTDB taxonomy): Bacteria > Acidobacteriota > Blastocatellia > Pyrinomonadales > Pyrinomonadaceae > PSRF01. The sequence continues at coordinate 2,066 of DASVGE010000127.1, forward strand.
ACGGTGTTTCGTTTGATCCTGAAGCGCGGAGGTGCGTCGCAACCACCGACAAGCTGCCCGTTGACCTGCCACTGGCCGTTGCCGCGCTCGAACCGGAAAGTGCGAGTGATACGCGGCGCATCGGCAGTGTTCGGGAAGCCGTAGAAATACGTTCCCGCCGGAATAGTTGCTGGATTGACGCTGTTGTCAGGCACCACCGGACCATCGACGACGATCTTCAGTACCTTGTCTCCCTGACCAGCGGCGAGCACGTCTCCCGTTGGGCCACGGCCGTCTTGCTGCTCCAGGCGATTCTCGAGGTAGAACGTCTTACCGGCGTCGTTGGTGAAATCGACGATCACGTCAACGCGCTCGGCTACAGAGAAGCGTGAACTGTTTACCTGAACCGGCCGCTCCAGCAGGTTGCCGTCCGTCGAGATCTGCCAGAACGACTTGGTGCTGTTGTTTGGTCCCAGCACAAACATCTGGTAGAAGCGCGACGGGCCGGTGTTCAGCCAGCGGAAACGATACCGGCGCGGGCTTACGTGCAACACAGGTTGTATCTTGCCGTTGACGAGGAACTTGTCGCCCAGGATTCCGTCCGTATTGAACAGATCGAACTTCAGCAATCCGGTCTGATTGTCGAAGACCTTGTCGTTGAACACCATGTAGATATCGAAACTGGTGAGCGGGTTTTGGCCGTCGCCGAAGCTCGGCAGGCGGAAGCCCGTGTTTTCGTTACCAGTGTCAAACTCATTGAACAGGATGTAGCTGCCGGCGAGACCTTTGTAAGTATTTTCCGCGGTGTGATCGATGCGGTGGTCGTGGTACCACAAAGTGTGCATCGCTTCCTTGATATCGCCGGTGCCGGGATGTGTTGAGTTGATGCCGGCATAGACGTTGGGATAGTGATGGTCGTAGAACTGTCCTCGCTCCATGAAGAAACAGGGAAAGCCATCGCTCTCGAGCGGTGTATGGCCGTTATGCAGGTGGTTTGTAACGGACGGGAGTCCGAAGCCGCCATTAGTTAAGGGCAGGTTATTGCGCAAGCGTAGCAATACTGAACCGGCGCCCGGGTTGCCGAGATTTCCATAACGCTCGACGATTAGTGGACCAGGCGTGATGCCGTTGAAGCCCCAGATTGTTTGCGGTGGCAGTTCACCCGCGGGAGCCATTAACACCGTGCCGGCCTGTTCCGACATTTCATAAAACCGTTGCGGTGGGAACTGTGCGAATGCCTGGTGTGAAACCGTGCGCGCTTCGCCCGCGGCTGTGTTCGGCGCGATTGTCGGCGCCGGGGTTAACGAGGCAACTGGCGCCAGCACCGGAAGTCTTGGCATCAGTTCCTGAAAGGGTGTGGTGGGGGGACTGTTGGGTTCGTCGTCATCGAATGCGCCCATGGTGTTGAGTGGGTGAGCGCTGAGACCTTTTTTCGGGATCAGCATACCGGCGCTGGTAAGCAGTCCCATCTTGAGCAGATCGCGCCGTTTGAATCCGGCAGCAATCAGCTCAGCGCGATTATTTGCAGCTGTTTGCTTGTCCTTTTCTTTTTTTCTATTCCGCTTGGAGATGTACGCCATCGGTAAACTCCTCCTATTGAGAACTGGGTAAATCGGACCAGTCTCGACGTTCGTGTTGATGTGATAAGAATTTCCCACCCTCATTTTGGGGCGGGAAAGACTCCGTGCCTTGATAGTTAGTCGATACACGTCTACCGGGCCGTCATTTCTGCTGGCCTGGTAAGCGCGCGAAAGACAGAGCGAGAAAGTAGCCTTGATTTGAGTTCGGGACGGTTGCCCCCACCCGCTGACCCAGGCAGGGCTAACCGTATCCAACGTTGCTTGCTTGCGCGAGGTAAACCGCTAAAGTTCCTACTTCGCGACGACGGATGATGTAGCAACACCGCCGAGGCTGCTTCGCACAGTGATGTTCTGTGGATTCGTTGACGCGCTCAACTCACCTCTGTACTGCCCACCACCGTTGTTCGAGAGAGTGCCGAGAAGTTGTCCGGTAGCAGTGACAAATACGCGAAGCGTTGCGCTGCTGCTCGTGCTTGTTGCCTCGATCCGCAGGACGCGCTTTGAGCTTTCGTATTCGGCGCGTGTAATTCTCACGGTGTCTGTGCTCGGCGGCGGTGGCGGCGGCGCGGCAACTGTATTGATCGTTAACGCTGCACTCCGCGTAGTCCCACCAAACGAACCGCTGATGGTCGCACTTGTCGTCGCACTGACCGCGGTCGTGTTAACGGTGAAAGTCGCCGAACTTGCACCTGCCGCGACTGTTACGCTCGCGGGCACGGAAGCCGCCGTGTTGTTGCTTGCGAGCGTTACCACTGTCGGCGCCGGAGCAGTTGCACTAAGCGTGACTGTCCCCTGAACCGAATTGCCGCCGACGACGGAACTCGACGCCAGAGTTAGCGCCGATAATGTCAGTGGCGCGGGTTGTGGAGTTCCCGGTGTAACGGTGACCGTCAGATCTCGTCGTCCGAGTTGGGTATTGCGGATCCTGATCCTTACGGTCTGAGTAAAGGTTACATTTCTCGCCGTCGCGGTGAATCTCACGCTCGAGGCGCCTCCGGGCATGAACACACTGGAGGGCACTGGCAGCACTGTTGAATTACTACTCGATAACGTGAAGGTAAAACCATTCGCAGGCGCCACTGCACCGCTAACCAGACCGATACTGATTTCCGTCGAGGCACCTGAAGCAATCGTCGCAGGTGTTGCCGTAATATTGCCGTAGGCAGGACCAACCGAGATCGATCCGGTCGAGTTCACTAAACCAGCGAGGCCTGGATTCGCTCCAACGATCGGGAGCGCGATATCCGGCCGGCCATCGCGATTGAAGTCGCCCGTCACAAGCGTTCCGCCGCCGACACTCGACAACGGCGGAGGCACTGCAAACAACACCGGCGCACCGAACGTGCCATCGCCATTCCCGTTCCGAATCTCAAACAGGCCCTCGGTACCGTTGGCGAGCGAGAGTGCGAGATCCAGAAAGCCGTCGCGATTTAAGTCGGCAATTACCTGATACTGCGGCACACGCAGCCGCGGCTCGGTGATGATTCGAGCGGGCTGGAACGTTCCATCGTTGTTGCCTAAGAGAATGGCTGTCCTGCTGCCGTTCAGACCTATCGCAACTACCAGATCCTGGATCGTATCGCCGTTGAGATCAGCGACGTCGATGTCAGTGCCGTCAACGCCGATCGTGCCTGTTGTCAGTAGATTGATAGTCGGTTGTTTCAGAAACGATCCGTTGCCGATGCCGAGAAGGATGTAGACCTGCGCCTGATCGCCCGCGATGCCAAGGTCTTTGATTCCGTCGCTGTTGAAGTCGCCGACTGCGATGCGCGACATGCCGGTGCCGACCTCGAACTCAAACGGAGTCTGAAATGTCCCGTCGCCGAAACCCAGCATCACCGTAATGTGGCTCGCCGCGACGCACGGGCTGACGAAGCAGGAGAGCATGTGGGCCAGCACCACGTCGAGGCGGCCGTCGTTATCGAGATCGGTGGCGACAATCGCGGGTGAATCGTCCTGGGCGGCGGTGTTGGCGAACGTGACTGGCGCGTTGAACGTGCCGTCGCCATTTCCCGTAAGCAAAGCAAGACTAAACTCGACACTATTCAGCGATACGGCGAGATCGATTTGTCCGTCGCTGTTGAAGTCGCCTGCCGCGAGGTCCTGCGATTGGGCGCCGGCCGGGAAATTGACTCCAGGCCGAAACGTTCCGTTGCCAGTACCCAACATTACGCCCACGCCGGATGCGTTGGTGGCGGCGAGATCGGGAATACCGTCGGCGTTAAGATCCGCGACGATGTGATTATTTCCGAGGAATGGATAATCGGTTCTGGTGAAATTTGTTGATTGAGCCGAGGCATTGATTTGAAAAAGAAGTATTGCGACTGAAATCAGGACAAAAGAGATAGTAAGTGGTAATGATCGGCTGCCCTTTGTATAAATCACGCGAATCCCTCCCAGGCTGGTCCACTCACACGTCTGGATAAACGCGCCAAAAATATGATCGGGAACGATGTCGGGACGTGGGGGGTCAAACCTACAGAGCGGGCGGAGTTAGGAAAAATACATTCGGTGGGGAAAGTTGGTGCAGTTTTTCTGAACGCCTCGGGCTTGTCTGTTAGCGGCTACTAGAAATCCCTATCCCACTCTCAAGATGCTACGGGCTTGCCCCGTGGAGTTTTCACGTTAGCCGCTATCTAGCTCGGAACGGGAGCCTCCACGGGGCAAGCCCGTGGCATCCTGTCTGCTCGTGGACAAAATCGGGGTAGCAGCCGAGCGGGAGACTCCACGGGGCAAGCCCGTGGCATCCAGTCTGCTCGTGGACAAATCGGGGTAGCAGCCGAGCGGGAGACTCCACGGGGCAAGCCCGTGGCATCCAGTCTGCTCGTGGACAAATCGGGGTAGCAGCCGAGCGGGAGACTCC
>DASVGE010000128.1:0-2369 GCA_036379695.1 Pyrinomonadaceae bacterium
CAAACGCAGGTTGCACGGCTCTGGGCCAACGTTGGTACGCCAACCAACTTTCTCCTCGTCTGGAACAACGTTGCGCGCACTGTTTCTGAATCTCGGAGTTTAAGTACGGTCGAACGAGCGCGTTTGTTTGCACTGACGAACATCGCGCTTCACGATGCGTTGCAGGTGACGTTTGCCAGCAAGTTTCATTACGGGCTGTGGCGGCCGCTGACTGCGATTCGTCGTGCTGATGAAGATGGGAATGTGAATACTGTCGCCGATCCGGCGTGGGTGTCGTTAATTCCGAGTCCGCCATATCCATCGTATGCGGGAAACATGGCGGCGATCGGCACTTCGCAATCGACGATACTGGCGCAGTTTTTCGGGCGCGACGACATCAGCTTCCAACACACGTGGGCCGGCGCGGGCGGCACAACACGCTCATACGCGGGCTTCAGTGTGATGGCTGATGAACAAGCGCGGGCGCGTGTTTACGGAGGTATTCACTTCACGTTCGACAACGTGGCGGGTCAATCTGTGGGCCGTAACGTCGCGAACTACATCTTCGCGAACATCATGCGCCCACGACAGTGCGTGAGGTAAGTTCATAAGCAGGCCACGGATGACACGGATTAAATCCGGATTTTATCCGTGTTATCCGCGGCCAGAGCGTGGAAGGTGGATTTCAGGATCGGATAGAGATTGCGATAGTGCTCGTAGACCACTTCATAGGTTGCGACGCTTCGCGCATCTGGAGAAATGCGATCGCTGACAGAGATCGTTTGCGCGCACGCGCTGTCGACGTTGGGCCAAACTCCAGCCGCAACACCTGCGAGCAACGCTGCCCCGTAGGCCGCGCCTTCGGTCGTGTTGACCGTGACGAGCTCGGCTCCGAGGACGTCGGCCAGTATCTGCCGCCAAAGAGAACTCTTCGCGCCGCCACCCGATAGTCGAACCTGATCGACTGAGCCCAGGCCTGCCTCTTTCATCAGGCAGAAGATGTCTTTGAGACCAAACGCTACGCCTTCGAGCACCGATCGCGTCAGGTGAGCTTGATCGTGTCGTGCAGTCAATCCGATCCAGGCGCCGCGTGCCAACGGATCGGGATGCGGAGTTCGTTCACCACTCAGGTACGGCAGGAATATGAGACCTTCACTCCCAGCCGGAACATTCGCCGCTTCGCCAACAAGCTCCGCGAAAGTCTTATCGCGCGCCAACTTGTCGTGATACCACTGTAGACTGCCGGCCGCGCTGAGCATCACTCCCATCAAATGCCAGCGCCCTGCAACCGCGTGGCAAAACGCGTGCAGTCGTCCCTGCGGTTCGATCAATGGCGACTCGGTAGCGGCAAACACCACACCGGAAGTGCCGAGCGTGATGGCCATCGCGCCCGGACGCACAACGCCGACGCCGATCGCCTGCGCCGACTGATCGCCTCCGCCGGCAACGACAGGCGTGCCGCGACGCAAGCCGGTCAACTCCGCAGCTTCGGCGCTTACCTCGCTCGTTATTTCGTGACCTTCAAACGTCGGTGGCAGCCATTCAGCGTTGATGTGAAGCGCGTCGAGTATTTCAGACGACCAGGTGCGCTTGCGCAGATCGAAGAGCATCGTGCCGGAGCCGTCAGCTTTGTCCATCGCCAGCGCGCCGGTGAGTTTGTAGCGGATGTAATCTTTCGGCAGCAGGACGTGACGAATGCGACGATAGACTTCCGGTTCGTGCGTCTCCAGCCAGAGGATCTTCGGCGCGGTGAAACCTGTTAACGCGTCGTTACCCGTGATCTGGACCAATCGTTCGAGACTGAGGCGCGCGCGAATCTCATCGCACTCGGCGCCGCATCTTTGATCGTTCCACAGGATCGCAGGTCGGAGAACGTGACGGTCCTCGTCAAGCACGACGAGCCCGTGCATCTGTCCGGTCAAGCCGATTGCGGTGACACTTTCGCCGGACGTGTTTGCGTCGGCGAGTGCGCGCGCGATGCTGTTGGCAGTGGCTTCCCACCACTCGTGCGGTTCCTGTTCGGACCAGAGTGGAAAAGGGGTTGAGAGATTGAGTGGTGTTGTTGCGCTGCTTACTACGCGTCCTTCCGGATCGATCAGCAGCGCCTTGGCCCCAGTTGTCGAGAGATCTATTCCAAGCAGGAGTGTCATGCGCCACAAAAAAGCACAAAAGGAACAAAAACTCCAGCGTAGGCGCGTGAAACAAAGAAGCGAGCCTAAACAAGAAGAGAGCCTGAACTAGAAGAGAGCCTGAACTAAGAAGAGAGCCTGAACTAAGAAGAGAGCCTGAACTAAGAAGAGAGCCTGAACTAAGAAGAGAGCCTGAACTAAGAAGAGAGCCTGAACAAAGAACAAGTCAGGAAGAGGGGCTTGCCCCCGCTGTTTGGGAAG
>DASVGE010000129.1:0-8235 GCA_036379695.1 Pyrinomonadaceae bacterium
ACCGCGAGCTCAGCCCCCCGTCATTCGTCCCAATGGGACCGCGGGCTCAGCCCCCCGTCATTCGTCCCAATGGGACCGCGAGCTCAGCCCCCCGTCATTCGTCCCAATGGGACCGCGGGCTCAGCCCCCCGTCATTCGTCCCAATGGGACCGCGAGCTCAGCCCCCCGTCATTCGTCCCAATGGGACCGCGGGCTTCGTGCCCGGTCATTCCGGTCCCGGAGGGACAATATGTTTATAGATAAAACCCAACCCAAAATTTGGGCTCCGTAGGAGCCCCATGTTGCCAACCACATCACGCTCCGCTGGAGCGCGTAATCCAAATTAATTTCAACGCTATAAACATGCGGCCGCTCTGCGGCCAGGAGTCCGCGAAGCGGACGACTGCATAGAGCGTGGGGCGTGAGCCCCAAGTCAGCTCAAAAAATAGCGGACGGAGCCCGCGGAGCGGGCGGCAGCGCTCGCCCCTGCGGGAAATTCAACGACGCTGCGAAATACCCCGCACCCTTAATCCCCCCTCACTCAAAAACGTAATAAAAACAACGTGGTACGGGTCGTGCACTGGTTGCGATCCGAGAAAGGAACGGTGCGATGGCAAAGGTCTTAATCCTGGGTGGCGGGTTCGGCGGCGTGATCGCCGCAGAACGTCTCGCCGAACAACTGAGCGACGAACACCAGATCACGCTGGTGTCGCGCAGTCGTCATTTCGTCTTTTACCCATCCCTGGTCAAGGTTGCGTTCGGCAAATGTGACGCAAAAGACGTCTCCTTCGACCTGCGCCACGCCATGTTAGACCGGCGCGTAAACTTCATCGAAGCAGAAGTCGCGCGCATCAATCACGCTGACAGAAAAGTCACCATCGCACACGGTGAGATCGAAGGAAACATCTCCTACGACTATCTCATCTTCGCACTCGGACGACGCCTGGCAACCGAACGCATCACCGGCTTCTACGAACACGCGCACCACCTGCTCAATCTCGACAAGGCATTAAAGTTCGGCAAGGCGATCTCCGGCTTTCACAAAGGCCGCGCCGTGATCGGCCAGTGCGCCGGCACACGCCTCCCGGTCCCTGTCTACGAAACCGCATTCGCACTCGCGCGCCTGCTGGAAGAACGAGGCGAACGCGATCAGGTGAGAATAACCGTCATCAGTCCCGGCGAGCTGGGCGCGGAATTCGAAGATCGCGACGCCGCCGCCGCGCTTGAAAAAGCCTTAGCCGCTCGCCAGATCGAGTTTCTCCCCAACTTCCCGGTCGAGACCGTGACGCAAAACTCCGTCTCAACCAGAAGCGGACAAACCATCAATCACGACTTATTGATGTTACTACCTCCGTTTCGAGGCTCTTCGGCAGCTTCATACCTCGGCTTAACCAACGACGACGGCTACATCAACGTCGATTCAACGATGCGCGTCACAGGCCAGGAACTAATCTACGCAGTAGGTGACTGCGTGAATTTCAATGGTCCAAAGATGGGCCACATGGCTACGCGCCAGGGAGAGGTTGCGGCGATGAACCTTGCCGCCGAAATCGACGGACGCGAACCCGTCTCACACTACCATCACGAGCTGAAGCTGGTGATCGATGAGGCTGGCAGCGACGGCATCTACCTGCAAAAAGATATTTGGAAAGAGTCACCGGCAACAATCAAGCGTGGTCGCTTCTGGAGCTGGGCAAAACGTGCGCAGAAAGAGTTGTGGCAACTTTCACACGCGTAATCGAATTCATTGGAGGCACATCATGAGCGAAAATCGCACCATTCATTTGATTGATATCCCGATCGGAGGCAAAGGCGGATATGTCTGGAACCGCCTGCATAGCCAGCGCGAAGATATCTGCGAGGCGCTGTTAAAAGACAACGCAGCTGAGTCGAAGGAGTTGCTTCAGGCGCGCCTGCGCAAGGTTGACGATGCTCTCGATCGACTGATGTCCGGCTCTTACGGCAACTGCTCAGACTGCGGTGAAGCGATCGACGACACCGCGCTCGAGATCGATCCTACTTTAGAGCGCTGTCTCGATTGTTGGACCCTCGAATCCCGACCCGGGATGAGCCCGACCGGCACGATCAAGCCGCAGAGCTTAAACGCGTTCACTACGATCATGTTGACCGCCTGACAAGAGGGTAAGCAATGAAAGCAAATGTTTTCCATGGCAAGAACAAGATCCGAGTCGAAGAAGTAGAAAAACCACACGCCGGCGTCGGGGAAGCTGTTATTCGCGTAACCCTGACCACGATCTGTGGAACCGACGTTCACATCGTCAGAGGTGAATACCCGGTAGCGCCGGGTTTGGTAATCGGGCACGAGCCGGTCGGTGTTATCGAAGAACTCGGCGAAGGAGTTTCCGGATACAACATTGGGGATCGCGTACTCGTCGGCGCGATCACGCCGTGCGGGCAATGCCGCGGGTGTTTGTCGGGCCACTCCGCACAGTGCGGGCATGGTGAAGGTTACGAAGCACTCGGCGGATGGCGATTTGGAAACACGATCAACGGCGCCCAGGCTGAGTATCTGAAAGTGCCTTACGCCCAGGCAAACCTCGCGAAGATTCCTGATGAACTCACGGACGAACAAGTAGTCCTGCTCGCCGACATCGCCTCCACCGGCTTTAGCGGCGCCGAGTCGGCACGCATAAAAATCGGCGACTCAGTGGTTGTGTTTGCCCAGGGACCGATTGGTTTGTGTGCCACGGCTGGAGCGAGACTGATGGGGGCATCGTTGATCATCGCCATCGATGGAGACGACCATCGACTCGCGATGTCGAAACGCATGGGCGCTGACATCACGCTCGATTACCGCGATGTTGACGTTGTCGCCGAAGTAAAACGCCTGACTGGTGGCGGCGCTGACGTTGCGATCGAAGCACTCGGCACGCAACAAACTTTCGAGAGCGCATTGCGCAGCCTGCGACCAGCCGGAACGTTATCGAGCCTCGGCGTCTATTCCGGAAAGCTCGAGATTCCTTACGCAGCATTCGCCGCCGGCCTTGGAGATCATCGCATCGTCACGACCCTGTGCCCCGGCGGCAAAGAGCGGATGCGCAGGTTGATGGAAGTTGTTCGTCACGGGCGCGTCGATCTCACGCCGTTGCTCACGCACACTTTCCCGTTAGAAAGAATCAGTGAAGCTTACGATTTATTTAGCGAGCGGCTTGATGGCGTCATGAAAGTGGCAATCAAACCTTAACGGAGGGTCTCATGATCAATATAAAACGGATTCTTTGTCCGACTGATTTGTCGCCACACTCCGGTGATCCGGTGCGTTATGCGCTGGCACTTGCGCGAACCCATGATGCCGAATTGATTGTGCTTCACTGCACAAACCACCTCGACGGCGAAGAGAAACTTGCCGCATCGGTGTTGGACTACATCGAGCCTTCCGACTCACGCTGGCGTCTCGTCATCGCACCTGCCGGCGACATTGACGAGAAGATAATGGCGCAGGCACAGCAGGGTAACGCCGATTTAATCGTGATGCGATCGAGGCGGCGCCCACATCGTGCGGCCCTGCTGGGTTCCACGGCGGAGTCAGTTTGTCGCAGTGCTCCGTGCCCGGTGCTGGTCATGCACACTGACGAGCGCGAGTTTGTAAGCGATGCGCTGGATGTGGAGTTGAAACGTGTGCTCGTGGCTTACGACTTTTCCGATTTTTCTGAGCTCGCTCTGAAGTATGGATTGTCGATCGCGCAGGAGCACCAGGCGGAATTGCACGTGCTGCATGTGTTGCCATCGCGCGCGGTGAACGAGCCGGAGATCGCGTGGTACCCGTTAAAAGGCGAGTCTGCTTATCACACTGCCGCGTATCGGTTGCAGAAAGTTGTGCCGCCTGAGGTTCACCTCTGGTGCGGCGTTCGGACGGTGGTAAGCGAAGGAAATCCGTATCGCGAGATCCTCAATTACGCGGAAAACAATGAGATCGATTTGATTAGTGTTGGAGCGCACGGCGCGGGATTCGGAATGCGCGCGTTGTTTGGATCGAATGTCGATCGAGTGCTGCGCCAGGCGTCGTGTCCGGTGTTGGTCGCGCGCCCATTGAAGCCGAGTGTGCTCGTGACTGCTTCAAACGTGTCTCAGTCACAACGGGCTTTAGCCCAGTGTTAGACCGGGAGGAATCAGCGAGAAACCGTTAAAACGGTTTCTCAATAATATGAGCGCGTTCCACCGGGCTAAAGCCCGGTGAGAATGAGACTCGGCTTTGCTTCAAAAGTCTGATTCGCACTTGGAATGGGTCAGTGCGGGGTGGTAGCGACCTGGTCGAATCAGAAGAGTCAAAATTGTTTAGGACTATCGCATACCGATCACTGACCAGGTCGCTACCGCTCCCTGGGTTGTGTCTTAATTTGAGGTTTTCTATCCACAGATTACACAGATTCTATTTTATTAATCTGTGTAATCTGTGGATGAAGAACCTCAACTAAGACACTAGCGCTCCCTGTACTGACCCGATCCAGGATTGATTGCCGACTTCTGCGGCAAAGCGATGAGACTCATTTGACACCGAGTTTCAGCGTCATTGACACCGAGCTTCAGCGTTTCATTGATACCGGACTTTAGTCCGTCTCATTCGCACCGGGCTTCAGCCCGGTGCAAGTGCAGCGAGTAATCAGAAAACCGTTTCAACGGTTTTTGCTGTCGGAGTATAAGAACATGATGGGAGAGCATAACGTCGAGCAACACGATGAAAAACAGTCGCAGGTCTTCATGAAGGCACTGCTGGAAGACCTGCGCGCACTCGCATTCATGCTCGCAGACGGTCGTTTCGAGAGTGGCGTTAAGCGCATGGGCGCCGAGCAGGAGATGTTCCTGATCGATCGCTATTTACGACCTGCCCCGGTCTCACTGGAAGTGCTGAAACACGCCAACGACCCGCGACTGACAACCGAAATCGCCCGCTTCAATCTCGAAGCGAATCTCACGCCGCAAAAACTCGAGCACAACTGTTTCAGCCGCATGGAACAAGAACTCGTCGAACTGATCGCACTCGCGCGCAGCAGCGCCGAAACTCAAGGCGCCGACGTGCTTCTCTCCGGCATTCTCCCGACATTGCAGAAGTCGGATTTGACGCTCGACAACCTCACTCCGGTACCGCGTTACCATGAACTCAATCAAGGTGTGATCCGGCTGCGTGGCGGCCCGCTTTCAATTCACATCAAAGGCCTGGACGAGCTGCACCTGACGCACGACAACATCATGATGGAATCGTGCAACACCAGTTTCCAAGTTCATTTTCAGAGCAACGCCCGCGAGTTCGTGAATCATTACAACATCGCGCAGGCCATAACCGCCCCAGTGCTTGCCGTCGCCGTCAATTCGCCGCTGTTGTTTGGTCAACGGCTGTGGCAGGAAACGCGCGTCGCCCTGTTCCAACACTCAACTGACGAGCGCTCCCGCCCGCAACTGGCCCGCAACCAACCGACGCGCGTTAATTTCGGCGATCGTTGGTTGGAACATTCCGTGGTCGAACTCTTTCACGATCAGATCACGCGTTTCCGTCCCATCATGATCGCGCAGGCGGATGAGAATCCGTTTGCCGTCCTGGCACGCGGTGAGACGCCTTCGCTTTCCGCCTTACGACTGCACAACGGCACGGTTTGGCGCTGGAATCGCGCGTGTTACGGAGTAACGGAAGGCATGCCGCATCTGCGGATTGAGAACCGCGCCTTGCCTTCCGGTCCGACGATTGTCGATGAAATCGCGAACGCAGCTTTCTTTACTGGATTGATGTTGGCACTGCCGCAAGCGTACGGCGAGATTGCCAGGCGAATGGTTTTTGACGATGCGAAGTTGAACTTTTTCCGCGCCGCGCGGCATGGGCTGGATGCGCAGTTTCAATGGATTGACGGTCAGAGCCATAGTGCGTCGGAGCTCATTCTGGGCGAATTGCTGCCGCTGGCGCGTCGCGGTTTGAGTAGTTCGGAAGTGGCGAGTGAAGACATTGACAAATATCTCGGCATCATCGAAGAGCGTGCGCTGAGCCGGCAAACCGGTGCGCGCTGGATCATGAATTCACTTTCCGCGAGCGGCGCCTCGGCCGCCAAAGACGCGACCCGCAGAAGATTGACGGCTTTGATTCTGGCGAACCAGAAACAGGGTTCACCGGTTCATCGTTGGCCGGTGATCGAAAAGGCGGAGTCCGAGGAATGGGAGGACGGGTATCGTACGGTTGGTCAGTTCATGTCGACGGATCTCTTCACGGTTAATCCGGACGATTTGATCGATCTGGCGGCCAGTGTGATGGACTGGCGACACATCAGGCACGTACCCGTTGAAGATGCGGAGGGGCGGTTGGCAGGTTTGGTAACTCACCGCGGATTGCTGCGCATGATGATCAGGCGCGCTGAGAGCGATATCAAACCGATCACGGTTCGACAGATCATGGTTACGGATCCCGTCACCGTTTCTCCTTCGACCTCATCATTGGAAGCGATGGAACTGATGCGGAGGCATCGGGTGGGATGCCTGCCGGTTGTGGATGGCGATCAACTGGTCGGCATCGTAACCTCCTACGACTTCCTCGAAGCCACGGCCAAACTCTTCCAGCAACACCTCGCAGCACCGGCTGAAGGGATGAAGCTTGCGGACCAAGCGAAAGCAACGTCTTGAGGAAACTAACGCAAAAATTTGCTTGTTTGCGAAATTTTCCGCTTTCCGTGGCGGAAAAAACGTGAATTCCAGAATGAATGGGCCACCCTCGACTTGGCATATGCATTGCGCTGGCGAGGATTGACTAAATTCTATAGTCGGAGCCAACATGCCGAGCGCGAGACATATTGAGGTTGATCCGCTATCAAATGGGCAGACAGACGCGGATCTATATTCACTTTTACACGAAATCCACGGCGCCCATATCCATAACCTGAATTCACTTCATTGCCGCGGAACAGTCCTGTTTGCCGAAGGAGAACCGGCCCGGGGCATCTACATACTGCGGACGGGCCGCGCGACCGTCTCGATATCGTCAAGTGAAGGACGGATCGTGATGCTTCGCGCAGCCCAAGCCGGCGATGTGTTGGGCTTAAACTCAGTGCTGCGAAACGGTTCCTACGATGCGACAGTAAAGACGGTCGAGCCCTGCCGCACAGACTTCATCTCACGGGTCGAACTGATTGGTCTCATGCAGCAGAGCCAGGCCGCCGCTCAGGTCATCCTGAGGGTATTGAGCCGGGAGCTGACCGAGCTAACGGATCGCGCCAAGTCATTACTCCTGCCACAAACAGCAAGCGGCCGTTTGGCCAAGTTATTGCTTGCGTGGAGTAATGGATACGGTTCGGACACGTCGCACACCGTGCGACTCGACAAAATTTTTACTCATGAAGAGATTGCTCAAATGATATGCTCGTCGCGAGAGACAGTGACGCGCCTGCTGGCGACTCTTAGCAGAAAACAGGTCATAACCGTGATGCCCGATAGCATTCTGATTCGCGACCGCCTGGCCCTGGAGAAGCTCGTGTGAAGGATCCAAGAGCCTTGACACCCCAATCCAGCGAGTCCATGATTGGTTCGCTCACGTGATGGTCGTCACATTAAAAACGACTAGTTACAATCTAGAATGCTTCGGCATTACTCGCTCAAGGTCAATTAATCGCAATTCAAGGGGAGGGCCGAAGAATGAACAGACTCATCAAAGCACTCCTGATCGTTGCCCTTGCTGTTGGTACGATCTGGTCGATTACCTACGATAATTCTTCTCAGTCTGCGCCGATCAGCGACGCCGAACTCGCCGTGTACACGGCTGTTGGCCAGGACAAGTCCGCTGACTATGTCGGTACTGAAGCTTGCAAGGACTGCCACGAAGATCAGTTTAAGAACTTCTCACACACTTCTCATGCCCAACTCACCAAGATCGCGAGTTGGAAAGATAAGGTGACCGGTTGCGAGTCATGCCATGGTCCAGGTAGAACCCACATCGAAGAAGGTGATCCGAAGAAGATCATCTCGTTTAAAAACAAGTCTTCGAAGGAAACCTCGGAAACATGTTTAACTTGTCATTCAGGCCGGGAGGAGCACAACAACTTTCGTCGCGGCGAACACTGGCGCAACGATATCGGTTGTACTGACTGCCACACCAGCCATTCTCCGGCCCGCGGAAGACAAGTGGCTTCTTCGAACGTATTCATCTCCAAGTCCAACGCACAAAAGCCCGGTTTCGGAGATCTGAAATTGCTCTCGACCAGCGAACCCCAGCTTTGCCTGAATTGTCACGGCGAAACCAAACACCAGTTTAATTTGCCGTTCCAT
>DASVGE010000130.1:0-18755 GCA_036379695.1 Pyrinomonadaceae bacterium
CGCGCGCATCCTGGTTGTTGGGTGCGGGGCGTTAGGTTCGGCCCACGCTGAATCGTTGGCGCGTGCGGGTGTGGGCCACCTGCGCATTGTCGATCGCGATTTTGTTGAGCCTTCGAACCTCCAGCGGCAGACGATGTTCACCGAAAGTGACGCCCAGAATCGTCTGCCGAAAGCCGTCGCCGCCGCCAACCACCTTCGCGAAATCAACTCAACGATCGAGGTCGAACCTCACATCCTCGACGTCAATCACTCGAATATCGAACAACTGATCAACGGCTGTGACGTCGTCGTTGACGGCACAGACAACTTTGCCATTCGCTACCTCATCAACGACGCCTGCGTAAAGCACGAGACAAACTGGATCTACGGCGCCGCGGTTGGATCTTACGGCGTAACGATGACAATCCGCCCGCACGTGACTGCCTGTTTGCGTTGCGTGTTTGAAGAAGCGCCGCCCGCGGCCAGTGCGCCGACGTGTGATACGGCCGGAGTGATCATGCCGATCATCAATATCGTCTCGGCGGTGCAGGTTGCGGAAGCGTTCAAGCTGATCACCGGTCGAGTCGATGATCTACACGGATCGTTGATGCAGTTTGACGTCTGGCGAAACGAGTGGAGACGGATCGGAACCGGAAAGCGTCGCGCGGATTGTCCGACGTGTGGCCTCGCGCTTTACGAAACTCTGTCACATGCCTCGGAAGGAGCTGCCGTGCTCTGCGGACGCGACGCAATTCAGATCTCACCGGCGCAACCCACGCGCATCAACTTTTCATCACTCGCGGAACGGTTGCGACGCGCGGGTGAAGTAAAGTTCAATGAATACCTGCTGCGCTTCAAAACAGGGAAGTTCGAACTCACTGTCTTCCAGGACGCGCGCTCAATCATTCGCGGCACAGACGAAATCGCAGTCGCACGCTCGCTTTACGCCAAGTACATAGGAACCTGACTCAAAGATGATCATCAAACAACCCGGCATTCTTGCCGTTATCACAGCGCTTCTTCTCTTTTCAGTTAGCACCCCCGCACAGGCAGGTCAGCCGGTCGTTTGGGAAACCACCGGTCGCACGGAGTTGCTGAAGGGCGACTCGCGCGGAGTTTCGATCAGCGACACGGGCGTGTTGATGCTCGCGCCAAAGCTCACTGAAGTCTTCAACACACAGCAGACTTACGTGTGGTCCAGCGCGGTTGATAACCAGGGCAACGTTTATCTCGGCACCGGACATGACGGAAGGACTTACAAGATCACAGCCGCAGGGGCGGGTTCGTTGCTCTACGACGCTTCCGAACTTGATGTGACGGCGCTCGCCGTTGGCCGCGATGGAGCGATCTTCGCCGGCACGTCTCCCGATGGCAAGGTCTATCGCATCACTGCTGATGGCAAGTCTGAAGTCTATTTCGATCCCGGCGATAAATACATCTGGTCTCTCGCGGTTATGTCTGATGGTTCACTTGCGGTTGGCACGGGCGACAGTGGCAAGCTCTATCGTGTGCGCGCGGCTGGCGCCACTCCGGAATCGTCTTTACTGGTCAGCACAAATCAAACCCACGTGATCTCGCTCGCGGTCACACCACAGGGCGATCTCATCGCCGGCACTGACTCCGGAGGACTCGTGCTTAGAGTGTCGCTTGAAGGAAAGACCTTTGCACTCTTCGACACGCAACTGCGAGAAATCCACGCGCTTGCTCCGGCCGCCGACGGATCGATTTACGCGCTGGCGCTGAGCGATGCAGCAGCCTCCGCCCGGGTACCTTCAACCCCTGCGGTCGCGCAGCCACAAACATCGGAAGGCACCACGCCAACTACTTCCGTCACCATCACCGCGATCGACGAGAGTGGCACACCGATTCAGGGACAGTCTGGTCAAACACGTAGCCGCAGCGACGTTTCAAACGCACGCAGCGCGGTGTTTCGAATACTCCCAGATGGCGCTACTGACGTGGTTTGGAGTTCGCCAACCGTAACCGCTTTCGCGATCGCTCCCGGATTGCAACCCGGCAGCGTGCTCATCGGCACGGCTGACAAGGGACGCATTTACTCAGTGACGAATGACGGTCGCGACACGCTGCTGTTGCAAAGTCCCGAAGGACAGATCTCGGCGTTGCTGGTCAGGAACAATCAGATATACGCAGCCTCCAGCAACCAGGGAAAGCTCTTTCGATTCGGCAACGAACTGGTGACCGAAGGAACGTTTGAATCGCCGGTCAGAGACGCAAAACTGACAGCGTCGTGGGGCAAGATCTGGTGGCGCGGTAATGGCGCTGTCGAGGTTCAAACTCGCACCGGCAATGGTGAACGACCTGACGCGACGTGGAGTGACTGGAGCGCGCCCTATCGAGATCCGGACGGCAATCAGATCTCGAGCCCGCGCGCCCGCTTCATTCAGTGGCGCGCGACTGTTCGCGCTTCAAGTGCCTCGAGCACGCCGTCGTCAGTGGAAGATGTGAGTGTTGCTTACCTGCCGCGCAACGTTGCGCCGGAGGTGCTTTCGATCACAGCGCTGCCGATCGGAGTCGGGTTGCAGCAGATGGTGCAGGTCGCGGTCGATCCGAACGTGGAGTCGTCGGGTCTGGATCCGTCGGTGTTTGGTCCGGTGGCCCAGGTACCGCCGCGTCGTTTTTATCAACGCGGCGCGCGCTCGTTTCAGTGGCAGGCCGAAGACCGCAACGCCGACACGCTCGAATACGCGATCTACTACCGCGCCCTGAATGACCAAACGTTCCGGCTGTTAAAAGACAAGCTGCGCGATAACTTCTACACGATCGACGGCGCTACACTCGCCGATGGACGTTACGTCATCAAGGTCGTCGTCTCGGACGCGCCCGATAATCCGCCGGGACAGAAGTTAACCGGCGAAAGATTGAGTGAACCGGTCGACATCGACAACACGCCACCGGTAGTGAAGGTGACGGGTCAGCCGCAGGTAAGAGGAGACTCGGTGCGGGTAGTTTTCACGGTAGACGATGCGACCGGAAAGATCAGGAAGGCGGATGCCAGCGTCGACGGTGCGGCGTGGACGCCTGTGTTTCCGGACGACGGCATCGCCGACAGCGGTCACGAAGTCTATTCGGTGGAGTTTGGTTCGCTGGCGCCCGGCGAGCACACGATTTCCTTGCGTACCTTTGACAGCAGTGGGAACATCGGCACCCTTAGCGTTACAGTTCGTCGTTGATCTTTAGATTTTTGCACGATACGGTGCGGCTTAATGCGAAACCGTGCGATTTTGGCCGGGTATTGCTAGACTTTTGCGAGCAAACCATTTGGCATTTATCTTGCTGCTTCCGAGGACGGCGCATCTCTTTCTCCCTCCTGCGCGATAACTAGCATGAGGAGAAAAGGGTCAAGATGATTAAGCGATTTCAAAAACTGTTGGTCATAGCGATGATGCTGGGCGTAGTCGCGGCTGGCGCGTTTGCCCAAAGAAAGGATCAGGACAAGCGCCCGCCGAAGGACCCGGTGAAAGTCGTTACAAACGACCGGAAAGAGCCGCGTCCGCCTCGCAATGACAATCAACAACGGCCAAGACCAGACAAACCTCGCCGGCCTTAGTTAAAAGCTTCAAAAAAGCACAGAAGACACGAAGTTAACTTTGACTTTGTGTCTTTTGTGCTTTTTGTGGCTAAACTGCCCGGATGCCAACAGCCAGACCTTCTCGAGTACTCATCGTTCTCGCTTTTGCCGCTATCTACATCCTCTGGGGTTCGACTTATCTCGGAATCCGTCTGGCGATTGAAACGCTGCCGCCGTTCCTGATGGCAGCGACGCGGTTCATGATTGCCGGAGCCATTCTCTTCAGCTGGGCAGTATTAAACGGCGAGCCGCTTCGTCCGGCACTCTCGCAATGGCCGAAGGCTTTTATTCTTGGCGGACTGATGCTGCTCTGTGGAAACGGTGGCGTGACGTGGGCTGAGAAGTATATCGCTTCAGGTTTGGCGGCCTTGCTCGTTGCGACGGAGCCGTTGTGGGTAGTGATATTGAACTGGGGGCTCACGCACAGGCGACCCAACGGTAAAGTGTTACTGGGCGTGTTGATTGGATTGGCAGGAGTGTCGCTGTTGGTGAGTGACGGCCTGGGCCAGGGCGCTCACAACTCGCGCCTGAGTTTGATTGGCGCCGGTGTAGTGGTTTTTTCGTCGTTCGCATGGGCCTCGGGTTCCGTCTACTCGAGCCGGAGTCCGATTCGGGCGGCGACGGCGATGGCGTCAGGAATGCAGATGCTCGCCGGTGGTAGTTTGCTTTTGGTGTTGGCGTTGGTGGCGGGTGATTTCAAACGTCTGAATCTCGACAATGCTTCGTGGGTTTCGATCGGCGCGTTTGCTTACCTGACTGTGTTTGGTTCGCTTGTCGCTTTTACGGCTTACAGTTGGTTGCTGAATCACGTGACTCCCGCGCGTGCCGCAACCTATGCGTACGTGAATCCGGTGGTGGCGGTGTTACTGGGTTGGCTGATTGCGAGCGAACCGGTGACTCCAAAGATGATGCTCGCCGCCGCGATCATCGTCGGCTCGGTGGTCCTGATCACAACCTTCGGCCACGACCACACCCCAACCACCGCCGCCCTCCACGACAGCGACTGTCCCACCCACCCCTGCGCGTGAGCGCCTCCCTTGCATTTTTTGGCGTGCAATTGACGCATCACGGGTTGAATGGCAATCTCCTATTACCGGCAAAGCATGACTCGTTTAATTCAACTCGACAAGCAGATCGCGCGCCTGCGACGCAGGGAA
Source organism: Pyrinomonadaceae bacterium (assembly GCA_036379695.1). GTDB lineage: Bacteria > Acidobacteriota > Blastocatellia > Pyrinomonadales > Pyrinomonadaceae > PSRF01. The sequence goes on from DASVGE010000130.1 coordinate 4,726, forward strand.
AATGTTCTTAACGACATCAGTCGCAAGTATTGGAACGCGCGCAGAATCATCTTCGTAAGCGGCGCGCTGCTGGCGCTGGTGTTCTGCAATTTTTCCGGTAGCAGGGTGGCGTGGCTGGTTGCGACCCTGATCGCGCTCTTATTCCTTGTAGTCAGTATTTTTCATAACCGGGTGCGCGACAGTCTCCTGCGAAATTCACTTCTCGCCGACATCAAACAAGTCCAGATCGCGCGGATTCAACTCGATTGGGACCGAATCCCACACGGAGATCCAGCGACGCTTCCCTCCAAGGGACATCCGTTTGAAACTGATCTCGACATCACCGGCGAGCGTTCGCTGCACCGTTTGATCGATTGTGCTGTCACTAAAGAAGGCAGCGAGAGGTTGAAGGCGTGGCTGCTGAGCATTCGACCCGACGCGCAGTTGATCAAACGCCGCCAGGGATTGGTTCACGAATTGAAGGACCACTACGTGTTCCGCGATAAGTTGCAACTACTCTCAGCCGTTGCCCGCATCAGTACCGGAGCATCGCGCCAGCGCAATCTCTGGGACTCGAGCAAACTCATCGCCTGGATCGAGCGTAGTCATCCGAAAGGCTCGCTACTGCCGACCGTAGTGTTTCTCTGGATCCTCGCCGCGCTGAACATCACCTGCATCTTACTCGCCTTCTTCGAGTTGATTCCGCAAATATGGCCCATCGTATCTCTGATTTACTTCAGCGCGATGATCATCATGCAACCGCGCATCGCGACTGCGTGGGACGAGTTGCATGATCTCGAGAAGACGTTGACTCATTTCAAAGTGGTGTTTGCTTACCTGGAATCGCGCAAGTGTCAAAACACTCCGGGCCTGGCGGAGATTTGCGCTCCGTTTGTGGATGAGGGCAAGCGACCTTCAACGGAAATGAAACGTTTAGGACGTTTGGCCGCGGCGCTCGGGGTGCGCACCAATCCGCTGCTGGCGTTGTTGGCCCACTTGTTCATGCCATGGGATTTCTATTTCACTTACCGCCTCGAGCTCGTCAAGGCCGAGATCGCGCATCAACTGCCGCGCTGGCTCGATGCGTGGCACGAACTCGAAGCTCTTAATTCACTCGCAAACTTCGCCTATCTCAATCCGCATTACGAGTTTCCTTTGTTGACGCCGGAAACGGATCACATTGTCGCTCGCGACCTCGGGCATCCGCTGCTGAAACCCGGCGCCAAGGTGTGCAACGACTTCGACCTCGATCACGCGCACAGGATCGTGATCCTGACGGGCTCAAATATGGCGGGTAAGAGTACGTTTCTCCGGACGATCGGCGTGAACCTCGTACTCGCGTACGCCGGCGCACCCGTAAACGCCAGCCATTTCCAGACGTCGTTGTTTCGGATTTTTACCTGCATCAAGGTGAGTGACTCAGTGCAGGACGGGCTCTCGTATTTTTATGCCGAAGTGAAACGGCTACAGGCTTTGCTCGCCGCTGCTGAAATGGATGATCCACTGCCCGTAATGTTTTTGATTGACGAGATCTTTCGCGGGACCAACAGTCGCGAACGATTGATTGGCAGCCGGTCTTACATTCGCAAACTGGCACAAGGCAGATCGGTCGGATTGGTCGCGACACACGATCTCGAGTTGATTAAGCTTGCTGACGAAATAGAAGGAGTTGTAAACCGGCATTTTCGGGAAGAGGTGAGCGATGGAAGGATGGTCTTCGATTACCGCTTGCGATCCGGGCCATGTCCGACAACTAACGCGCTGACAATCATGCGTCTTGAAGGTCTACCGGTGGAGACATAACTTAGGAGCATATATGAGAAAACTGATTACGATTAACGTCGTGTTGCTGGCCGTGTTCCTATTCTCGACGACGGCTGAATTGAAATCACCCGAACCCGCAAACGTTCGCTTCGAGATCTCCTACCCCGAAAGTTCGAGTAAAGAGCCGCTGGACGGACGCCTGCTCCTATTGATCTCCACCAACAACGACCGGGAACCACGTCTTCAGATCAACGAAGACTTAAACACACAGCAAGTCTTCGGCCTCGACGTCGATGCCTGGAAAGCTGGTGACAAAAAGACTGTCGATCAGAACGCCTTCGGTTACCCAGTGCGCAGTCTCGCTGACGTGAAGCCCGGCGAGTACTGGGTGCAGGCGCTGCTCCATCGCTACGAGACTTTCAAACGTGCCGACGGTCACACCGTTAAGTTGCCGATGGATCGTGGCGAAGGCCAGCAGTGGAGCCGCGCGCCCGGCAATCTCTACAGCACGCCGAAACAGATCCGCATCGACGCGAGCACGCAATCGATTCCGATCACGCTCGACAAAGTGATCCCGCCGATCGAACCACCGAAAGATACGAAGTACATCAAGCACATCAAGATTCAGAGTGAACGTCTGACAAAATTCTGGGGCCGCCCGATGCATCTCGGCGCGCACGTGCTGTTGCCGGAAGGGTTCGACGCACACCCGGAAGCCCGTTATCCGCTCGTCATCTTTCACGGACACTTCCCAGCGGACTTCGGCGGCTTTCGCGAGACGCCGCCCGATCCAAATCTCAAACCCGAGTACAACGAACGCTTCAAACTTGAAGGTTACAACCGCATCGTCCAGGAGCATGCATACCAGTTTTACAAAGAGTGGACTGGTCCAAACTTCCCCCGCTTTATCATCATCGAGATCCAACACGCAAACCCGTACTACGACGATTCCTACGCGGTCAATTCCGCCAACCTTGGCCCATACGGCGACGCCATCACGTACGAGTTGGTTCCGGAGATCGAGAAACGTTTTCGCGGTATCGGCAAAGGTTGGGCACGGTTTCTCTACGGCGGATCGACAGGCGGCTGGGAAGCGATGGCGGCGCAGGTTTTTTATCCGGATGAGTACAACGGCGCGTGGATCGCGTGCCCGGATCCGATCGACTTTCGCGCTTACACCGTCGTCAACATTTACGAACACGAGAATGCGTATTACGCGGATTCGAAGTGGAAACGGATGCCGCGTCCCGGGAAGCGCAACTATCTCGGCGAACTGTCTGCCACTGTCGAAGACATGAACCACATGGAACTGGCACTCGGGACCAACAGTCGTTCCGGTGGGCAGTGGGACATCTGGCAGGCGGTGTATTCACCGGCCGGCAGCGATGGTTATCCAAAACCGATCTGGGACAAGTTGACGGGCAAGATCGATCGTTCGGTCGCTGAGTATTGGCGTGAGAATTACGATCTCGGTTACATACTGAAGCGCGACTGGGCCAGGATCGGTCCGAAGCTCGAGGGCAAGCTGCACATCTACGTCGGCGAGGCTGACAACTATTTTCTAAACAACGCCGTTTACCTGGTTGAGGATTTTCTAAAGACTACGAAGAATCCGCAGTACGGTGGTGTGGTTGATTACGAGCCGCGCGCCGAGCATTGCTGGAACGGCGACCACACCAGACCGAACGCGCTTTCACGTCTTCGTTATCATCAGTTCTACGCGCCGAAGATCGTGGAGCGGATTCAGAAGAGCGCGCCACCGGGAGCGGATTTGAAGAGCTGGCGATATTAGCCACTGATTACACGGATTTGAGGCCTTTCATGATCTCCATGTGGGCTTCGAGTATTCCGGTGGCTTGTTCGGGGTCGGGCGCGAGGGACCAATCGTCGTGGTCCCAGGTGCCGCCGAGAATGATGCCGTCGCGCCGTGGGAACATGTAGCCGCTGCTCAGGTAGCAGTAGTCGATCTCAGGTTGCGGCAGCAGCACTTCGAGTTGTCCACGCACCGGGGTGAGTTCCTGATCGTCAAAGAGCGCGCGTGAGCCCAGGCCCGTGCAGTTGAACACGACCGCCTCACGCAGTCGGGCGATCTGCGCGCGACTCTTAAATTCCTGCACTACGACTCTGCCGCCCGCGATGTAAAAGTCTCGCAACAACGCGCTGAGATAGATCGACGGCTCGATCAGCAACGACATGTACTGCTTTACAAACGGGAAGCCGAAATAGTTGTCCGGCTCGTGGTGTATTTCGATCTGTGGATAGAGATCGTTGCCTCCGGGCAGTTCGCGTCCGAGCGATGCTTCGTGACGCGATAGTTCCAACGTGTCGATCCAGCGCACGCCATACTCAGCGCCGACGAGCAACTGAAAAGCACGATGTGAAATGCGGCAAGCCTGGCGAAACTGTTCGTTGAATTTCGGTGTAGCAGTTTCGTAGACGGAAGTTGGAGCCCACCACGCGCCGGCGATGTTTGAAGTCGTGTCGGGCGGTAAGTCCTTCGCGTAGATTGTTACGGTTCCTGGTCCATTCTGAAAGCGACGTTGCAACAGTAGCGCGGTCGAGAGTCCACTCACCCCACAACCCAGCACGGCAAACCGCGTAGCCGTAGGCACTTTGCGCGCGATCAGAAAGTCTCGCAGTAGATCTACAGCCAGCGAAGCGGTGCCCCACGAGAGAGTCACGCCGCCACCGCCGTGCCCGTAGTTATGAACAAGTAGTTTGTTGCCGAAGCGCTGTGCGTCGACGACAAAGCCGCTTGGACGATACGGTCTGAGCCCAACAACTTCGCGGATGATCCGGTTTCGTGCGACTTTAACGGGCGCAAAACGTCGGCTCGTATCGAATGGCACTGCGCGGCGCGCCATCATCAACGCGGCGCTCGTGGCTGCTGCGCCGCGCAGAAAACTACGTCGATTGATCAGCGTATCCACAGATTACGCAGATTACGCAGATTTACTGTTCTGCGCAATCTGCGTAATCTGTGGACATGTCTTCCTTTCCGGAATGGCTCGTGCCGATGGCGGCGACTCTGACACAGGAGCGGTTTAGCGGGCCGGAGTGGATCTTCGAGCGAAAGTTCGACGGCATCCGCCTGCTGGCTTACAAGAAAGGCAACGACGTTCAGTTGTTCTCGCGCAACCACCTGCCGCAGAACATTCCTGCAGTCCAGCAAACGATCGAACGTCTTCCGCATCACGAACTGATTCTCGACGGTGAGATTACCTGGCCCGGCAGCAAAATCGCATATCACGTCTTTGACATCATGTGGATCGACGGCCGCAACGTCACCACCTTGCCACTCGAAGAACGTCGTGCGTTGTTGGCACAGTTGCCATTTGAGGAACCACTGCATCACGTGGCATTGATCGACGAGCCCTCGCCCTGGGAACGCGCGCAGCGGGAAGGTTGGGAAGGCGTCATCGCGAAACGACGTGATTCGATCTACGAGCACCGGCGTTCAAAGCAGTGGCTGAAGATGAAATGCGAGTTGTCGGCAAATTTCCTGATTGGTGGTTTTACCGATCCGCAAGGGAAACGCGTCGGTCTGGGTGCACTTTTGGTGGGTCATTACAAAGGCGACAACTTCGTTTTCGCGGGAAAGATCGGCACTGGCTTCGATACCAAATTACTGCTGGATCTTCGCGAACAACTCGACAAAATCGAAATTCCCAAAGCGCCGTTTACGGTAGCTAAAGGCCTCCCACGGTTACGCGCGCACTGGGTGCAACCAAAGATCACGGTGAACGTTGGATTCATCGAGTGGACCGTACATGGCAAGCTACGCCATCCACGTCTGCTCGCCGTCGTCGATTCAGCAAAAGATGATCACGCATCCTGAAAAAATCCTGTTTCCGGGTGAGGGAATCACGAAGAGCGAGGTGACGTTGGGCCAAGAACATTCAACCTGCGAAACATGGCCCAACGTGTAGCAGAAGCCGGCGACTTGTGGTCTGACATGCTCAAGAAGAAACGTTCCTGAAACGCGCTATCGAACGTCTCAAAAAACTATCCGCAGATTACACAGATTGATCTGTCTAAATCCGTAGCTTAATCCGTGGCTCGTTTCTTGAAGGGGCGGGCCAGATGCCCCCTGCCCCACACTCGCACACCCTCAACCAGCGGCAACACTGAGCGACCGTATTCCGACAATGAGTACACCACCGGGGCCGGGACTGCGCCTTTTGGATCGCGGTTGACGAGTCCATCGCTCATCAACTCGCGTAGTTGTTGCGTGAGAACTTTCTGTGAAATGCCGGGCATGGCTTTGCGCAGGGCTGCGAAGTGTTTCGGCGACTCCGCCAGCCAGTAGATGATGATCAACTTCCATTTACCGCCGATGGCAGCGAACGCTGCGGTTAGCGGACACCCTTCTACTGGATTGGGCCGCACGCGTTGGTCGTGGTTACCTGAAAGTGCCTTCTTGCTGGCGCTCATAAGTCGGTTTACAGTCCTTCCAAGTAGCGAAGTTTGGGAGGTAGGTGATGATAGTAGAAGTCCGCAGCTACCGCATCAAGCCGGGCAAGCGTGATGAGTTCATAAAGTTGTTTGAGACGCGCGCCGTGCCGGCCCAACGCGATTGTGGCATCAAGGTTACTGGTCCATTTGTAGACGTTGAGAATCCGAACAAGTTTGTTTTCCTGCGCAGTTTTCCCTCGCTCGAGGAGCGCGACCGGATGAAGGAAGCGTTTTACGGCGGCGAGTTGTGGAAGAACGAGTTGGAAGGATTGGCGATGCCGCTGCTCGAGAGTTACGACGTCATTCTCTGCGAAGCGTCACCGGGTTGCGTGTTTGAGATTCATTAGGGTGGTTTCAACAACGCGCAGGCGCTGGGCTGTCGAGCCTCTTGCTTCAACAACGGGCGTGGTGATTATTCCGAGTTCGTCGTCCAGCAACATCTTGCTCAGACGCCGGTCGACGGCCTTCTGCAGTTTTGGAAACTCCGATGCGAGAGTTTGAGCTGTGTCGAGTGGCAGATAGACGATTAGATCGAGATTCTGCATAGCCGTGGCGACTGCTCCGAGCAACGCGTCGACACTTCCCGGCTCGAGTGCATCAAGGTAAGCAAGAAAATCAACTGGACACCGCTCGTAGATGACTTTCGTTTCCGCTGCGAGTTGCTGTAGACGCTCGATATTGAACTCGAGTTGTCGCCGGAAGTCATCCACATTGGGTTCGTCAGAAAACTCCTCCCCGAGATCCTCAACCATCACGGTGTACGGCTCCGGCTCGTGAGTGAAGTCAGGGTGCACACGCAAAAACTCATCAATCAAAGTCGACTTCCCAACGCCATGTGTCCCGGAAACAGCGATTCTCATGGGGGTCAGTATTCGGTAAGCAATCACAATTTCGGCATGTCTGCGCGACTCGTGTGCCACAAAGCCAGGACTTCGATTGCTGGTTCAGGCGTAAGACGGTAATAAAGATAGTATCGAACCCGCGTCAAGTGAACGCGGCGAACACCTTCAAGGCTGGTGTTAGAAGCACGGACACCTATGTCTGGGTGTGAGGCGATCAGTTTCAGTGCGTTTTCAAGATCGATGAGAAATGCATCGGGAGCCTTTGGTCTATTTTTCTCCCACCACCTTGCTACCTCTTCGATACTTCGAGCCGCACTACCAACGACGCGGACCGATAGTGGCGGTTTCATTGACGACGAATTTTTTTAAGTAAGTCAGGTGCGTTAATGAGTTCGCCACGATCAGCTTCAGCAATAGCAGCCAACAACTGAGTCTCTTGTTCAGGATCCAGTTCAAATGTTTCGTCACCTTCGTGAGCTAGAATGGTGACAATCGCGCCTTCAGGCAAATCGTTGCTGTCGATCTGAATCACGCCGTTAGTAACTTTTCCAGTAGTAATGAGCATGTTCGGATTTTAGCATCATGAGACGCGAGATTCTATCAACTTTGATACCTATCTAAGTAAATCCAGGCGTTGGTACCGGATTCTAGTTGGACCAGCACGCGTTCGTAACCCTCCGGCTCGTAGGAGTCAGACTTTTCAAGTTCCTCCTTGGTTACGCTGAATACTGTTCCTTCAACGAAATCTGATGTGTTACCAGTGAATTGAAGATTGCGATGCTCGGCGGTGCCACTCTTCTTCACGAAGTCTTCGTTTTTGATCGTTATCATTACAAGGCGATATCCAATCAAAATATCCGGTCTGCCTTCCAGCTTGCGGCCAAACGTGGCGAGTTGAACTTCCTCTAATTGTAGAGTTCCGTAAGTAAACAAGTTCTCGGTCTTCTGTTGTTCCATGTACATCTAATCACCGGGCGCGATGCGCCCGCGTATTCAGCAGGCCGTCAACACGCTTTTGGACCAGGCGCTCGCGAAGGCAAAGGTGGAGTTCATGACTGAGTTTGCCAACCCTCTGCCAGTCAGAGTAATTGCAGAGATGCTTGGCATACGCAGTGAGGATCAACGTGATTTCCTGAATCATGTTTGGTGTGAACTCCTTGATCAGCAGTATGCGCAGGCGGCTGTGATGCGGCGGATCGAGAAAGAGCATCCACCTCGAAAAGATTTCGTTGAACGTTGCGAATTCGCTTTGCGCGTCGCTGGGGAGCGCGGCGGTGAGTGTATGGCTGCGTTGACTGGAGAGACGTGTGTCGTGCAATCCGGTCAGCACATCAGCATAACGGGTTACTAACCAGGCCCCAGTGCGAAACTTGTCGGCCCAATGAAGGGGAGCGGTTGAACGCAGGTAGTTGTAAGTTTTGTAGGGGTTAGCAATGAAATCCGAGTCGAACATCTGTTTGCTACTTTATCGGAGCCGTGAGATCGCCGCCTAACAATTTTTGAGGGACTTGCTTGAACGTATACTTCGCTGAAGCGCGATCCAGATCAAACACCCAGATCATGTCGAAACAATCGTCGGGCCAGTGCTGCGGCGCGATGTTGTTGTTGTCGAGTATGTATGAAGCTATGCCGGGGATGTATTCGCGTTGCCAGCAAATCAACACTACTCCCTTACACGAGAAGACTTCTTCCAGCATGCTTCCGATATCGAATCTCGGAAAGTTGGAGTTGATTCTGAGTGCGAGTTTGTGAGCTAAGGGAGTGATCGTTTCGAGTGGTCGCTTGCTGCCTTTGCGTCGCAAGGGTTTTGATGCAAAGAGGAACTGTGGTTTGGCGAGAGAGGTGTGTTGAAAATGGCCGTCGTTGGGAGCGAGGAGACTTGCTAACCCACCGGCCCTCTGCCACCCACGAACTTCTAGCGATTCTTTGTTGCGTTCGCCTTCGACGGTTACGCCGTACGGGGCCGAATCCTTGGCCGGCTTCTCCGCATGCCGGATCAGCAAGATCTTGGTTGCGCGTTTGGTGGGCTTATTGTTTTGGGTCACAGTGAGAATTATTAACCGGGCGGAGTGATCACCGTCAATTGCAAACAAGGCAGTTTCAAGTTTGCTATGAGAAAACGGGCGACTCTGCGTCGCCCGTAAGTATTGAAATTGGTGCCCGCCAGTAGTGCTTACAAAGAGATCTTCGCTGGTCCCACCAAATCATAAGCGCGGCGGCTGACGACGAGGTATTTGTCAGTCCAACGCAGTTTGCGGAAGCCTAAAAGGTGAAAGACCTGCAACGGCAGGATCCGCGCAATACGAGTGTCGATAATCAAGACGTTTGGGTTGGACGGATCGCGGCGAACTCCAGGAAGATGATGGACGTAGTGTCCAACCTTCAGTTTGCGAAGCAAGGCCGATAATTTTAGCCAGAATCGCTTGACTTCACGCCCCAGGAAGAAGCCGTCATCACCTAATGACTGATACAGAGGCAGCAGAATCATTCCCTTCTCGCGGGCTTTGATCTCACCCCTGCGATCTTGCGCCAGAATCTCACCACGCCGAACTGCCTGAAAATTCTTAAAGCCCGGCTCCATCTTGAAGTGATCCTCCGGCACAATGGCATGCCGGTGGCGCACTTCCACCACTCTCCTCCCACCACTGGCCCGCGTGAGCAGGGATCGACCTTGATCGAGTTCCGGCAGATCCTCCCGGCGGAAGTTTCCCGTCGATGCAGCTGCGTTCCAAATTACCGCCTCATGATGGTCCACAGACTCAATGGCCTCGTGCTGTCCGGCCTCGACGCCCATCGTTATTGCACCCAGATTGTTCATGTATTCGAGCATGGTCCCGTCAATCTGTTCCTCCAGCCCAAGCACAATCGTCAACGGAAAGGTCAGTGCAAAGCAGCGGTTCCGGAGAGTATCTCCGACGGTGGCAAATGGCCTTCCGTGGGCCGAGGTGGTGTGCAAATCGAGAAAGTAAATCTCACCTCGGGCGCGGCTGACCACTTCCTTCACGATCGCAAGCACTTCGCTTTGTTCACGAAGCTCGGATACTTCCGGAATGCCCTCTTTCTCCAACCCGGCAGTTCGTGCATTCTCAATGGTCCATTGCCTGTTTAGATCTGCATCGATGTAACGAACTCTCCGCTCGAGCGCCCGGGTGTTTCCGCGAAGTAAAACCACCTCGCCATGCAAGACAGCCTTACGTTTTTGCATGCGAAGTCGCACGCGTTCCGCAGCGAGCATGCCCGCCGGCTCGTTTCCGTGAATACCGCCGACGATTATCAGCGTTGGACCAGGCAGCGATCCTCGAATGGACGCAATTAGATGTGCGTCTGGCGTAGCAAACTGATTCTCAGGTTTTAGTTTTGCGCTTGAGATCATAGTGTCCTGCAATCGACTTAGTCAGTTCGTAGGCGCGTGCTTCACAGGTGTTGCTCCGCTCTCTCTTCAACAGGAGCAACTGCGGTAAAGTCGTCCTTGAAGCGCCGTGCATATTCTGTCAGCAGACTTACCACTCGTCCCTGATCCGGTGAACGCACTATCAAACCGACGTGCCATGGCTTGTTCACGCGATAAACAATCTCGGGATCGTTATAGCGACAAGTAGAAGGGTTCTCCTGACGTGCCAGTGATACGGCAATCCCACCATACTCCTTGCGCACAGGTGGCAGAATGTACGGACGCTCGGGCGTGGCGAGTTCAATTCCTGCCCATTCGCACCAAAGATTAATACCCGTCGCCGCCGCGATAGTGTCTGCTGTATAGGCGCCGCCGACTCGTGCTGCAACCTCGAGAAAAATAAACTGCTCGTCTGAATACTGCGCTGAGGCAGCGGGCCGTATGAATTCAGCATGCGTTACGCCTTGCTCGAAGCCGAAGCCCTTCAGCAACTTCTTGTTCAGCGCGAGCAAAGCGCGTTCTTCACGCGAACCGTACTTGACGAAGTATGAAAGGGGAACTCCTCCAGAGTGCGAAACGTCGAACGGAGGCGCGCCGTAACGTTCGACGCTCGCGAAAAGCACCTTGCCTGCCACAACCAAAGAATCGACATGATAAACGTCCCCCGGAACGAATTGCTCCAGTAAGTGAAAATCAGATCTTTCGTGGACCGGTTCTCGTCCGTCGAGGTCCGCGATGGCGCGCCACACTGCTTCGGGATCGTTAAGTTTCTTCATCCCCATCGACGACGCGCCGATGCGAGGTTTCAGCATCCACGGCGGCGAGGTTCGCTTCATAAATTCGTCGAGCACGTCGAAGTTGACCAGGGAAACAAAATCGGGTTGATGAATACCAACTTCATTGGCTTTGCAGCGCATTGCCAGTTTGTCCTGGAACGTACGCGCTATCGTTGTGCTCATACCTGGTACACACAGGTGTTCGCGAATATGAGCCGCTGTGACAATGTCATACTCTTCGAGCGCGACCACACGCACTACGCGCCGCCGGCGCGCGACGCAGGTCGCCGCGGCCAGATACGACTGCACACTTGTCTTTCCCGGAATAGCAATCAGATCGTCAAGCGAGTCACGCGCCCACTCAGCGCCAAGCAGTTTCTCTCTCGTTAGCAGGACAACGTCAGCACCCCGCCGCTTACACTCGCGGATGAAGTCGTTGCCCTTGAAGAAACTGGCAATACAAATGATGGTTGGCATTTTCAAATTCGTGATAACTCGCGCCTGGATACCAGGCTACTTACACGCAACCGGAAGTCGCTATTCCAGCACCCGAATATTCTTTTGACTGCAAAGCTCTTTTAGTTTCTTCGGCCAAACGGTAACGCTGACTTCGCCGAGATGTGCTTTACGAAGCAAGAGCATCACGGTACGCGATTGTCCAATGCCTCCGCCAATGCTGAGTGGTACTTCGTTGTTGATGACCGCCTTGTGGTAAGGAAGTTTTAGAAAGTCGAGTTGACCAGTGATCTTCAGTTGCTGTTGTAGCGTCTCGGCGTTAACGCGGATGCCCATGGAACTGAGTTCGTGGCGACGTCTTGTCACCGGATTCCAAACAAGAATGTCTCCATTCAGTCCGTGGAATGTTCTGCCGTTGTCGTCAGTGGTCTCAGTTACCCAGTCGTCGTAATCCGCTGCTCGCATCTCATGCGGATAACCGTCCTCGAGTATCCAGCCAATGCCATAGATAAAGACAGCCGGAAACTCCTGGAGGATTGCCGTTTCGCGGGCTTTTCGCGGCAGGTCGGGATATCTTGCCAATAACTCCTCGGCGTGAATGAACGTTAGCTGGTCGGGTAAGTTTGCATACTTGTTCGTTTTTAGTTGTGGGAAGAGTCCTTGAATGAACGTCTCAGCGCCCTTGATAACGTTCCAGATGCTCTTCACCGTGTCTGTCAGATAGTTCAAGTTACGTTGTTCGGGTCTAATCGCTTTCTCCCAATCCCACTGGTCCACGTAGGCGCTGTGATCATGATCCAGAAAGTAATCCTTACGCACTGCACGCATGTCAGTGATGAGGCCCTCACCGGGCTTCATTCCAAACTGCTTCAAAGCAACGCGCTTCCATTTAGTAGCAGCCTGTACTATTTGAGCGTCGATGGGATGTTTGTCATGGTCGTTCGAGATATGGAACTCAATCGGAGTGCGTGAGCCATCGCGATCCAGGTAGTCGTTTACTCCACTTTCGACGTCGACAATCAAAGGGACCTCAACGCGCATGAGGTTGAGTTGGCGGCAAAGATTATCTTCAATGTACCGCTTAACGATCGTGATGGCCTGCTGTGTATCCTTGGGATTGAGCAAAGAGTTGTAATCTTGAGGGAGAACTTTCTCCAACTCGTCGTAACTACCAATTCCGGGCCCGGCAAGGTCGGCTTGCTTGCTCACCATGGTACTCATTCTTGTCACCTCTCAGTTTATTTATTGGTATGAAAAGACACGACGGGTTTAAACAGATTTGCCCGAGTGTCTCTGCTCGCGAGAACTGCAAAAGTTGTCTTCAATGAGAGTGCAAGCGACATGCCGGGAGGGCTGGCAACAAATGTTCGGAGTCGGGCCACTTTAGGCGGGCGCTCCTGTGGAAGGTTGCGCTCTTATTGCGAGAAAACGCGCACGTCGGCTGTTTGACGCACATCATGTGGCTCCAGCGCGTTTGCGCCAAGCGACTCTGAAGATGCCAACAAGATGCTGTGACACGAAGAGAGCTTCCAATATCTCAAGCTTCTCGTGTGATACGCAGTGAAAGCGCGCGCCACTCTTCTTCAGTTTGGAGTGCGGGGAGTCGTTTCTTTGGCGGTAAAGGGAACGGTGCGGCCAGTGCTTGATTTGTCGAATTCCGAAGCCGGCCGCCAAGACACCGCATCATGAGATCAATCGAATGCGGACATCAAAGCGGCCAGGCGATAAAGAATTGGTGCCCGCTAGTAGATTCGAACTACTGACCCCTCGCGTGTGAAGCGAGTGCTCTACCGCTGAGCCAAGCGGGCAGATATTTTCGTTAAAAGTATGCTACACCGGCAGTTGCTTATTTTGCAATCACTTACGAGCATGCTTTTTGGCGCTCCCATCGCTCCGAACACCCTCAACGCCACCCTGAGCCGTCAAGATCCCGTCAACGTTGTCGAGCGCCTGCATACTAACTATCCGGCCTTCATCGGTGGGATGGATGTAGTTTGAAAAGCTCTCAAGCGTCCTAGTGAAGCTGACTACAGCAACGGCAAGAAAACAATCTCACAAATCGGACAGTGGCGATTTACCGTTATACTCCATGAACCTTCCCTGATCAGCGACAATTAGAACTCCCGCCAACGACAATTAGATTTCCCGTTCTTTGACAACTTAAGGGACTATCGCCGCGCTTTCGGATTGCAGTTCGGAAAGAGAGCGTTTTGAAAGGGAGGCGAGGGTCACGGACCAACAATACAGGAGGCTTATGAAGTTGCGCAGAACGGAACGGAGTGTGGCCAGCGCGGCGGCCAAAGCCGGGATGGATGAGAAGACGGCGCGGAAGTATTTACGGCTGGGCAAGCCGCCGAGCCAGTTGCA
>DASVGE010000131.1:0-21330 GCA_036379695.1 Pyrinomonadaceae bacterium
AGCGGTGCCAAGGCACCGCACTCCACGGAGGCGCCCGGTTGGTAAGTTCATAACGAGATGAGCAGTCGCAGCCACAGCGAAAACTTTCGCCGCATCCTCGGGCGCGTGGTCCGGCAGGACTTCGTCGGCCGTGCCGGCGAACTGGACCGCATCATGGCCCAGGCAGAGCCTGTTAACGCGGGGCGTGGTCTGCTGCTTTTGATGGAACCCTCCGTAGGTGTCTCCGAACTGCTGCGCCAGGCTTACGATCAGATCTTCAACCAGCGCACCGAAGTCATTCCCATCTACTTTGCAATCACGCGAAACGAAACCACCGCAGTCAGCGCGGCGATCGAGTTTCTCAATACGTTTGTTCAGCAATACATTGCCTATCGCCGCGACGAACCGGACGTTTCTCACGCGCCTTTAACGCTCCAGGATTTGCTCGAACTCGCGCCGCCCGCCGACTTCGAATGGATCGAACAACTGGTCGACGCGTACAACCGCCTGCGTTTCAGCAACGACGACAAAGCCCTCGTTCGATTTTGTCTCGGCGCCCCACAGCGCATCCCCGCGGGCCGTGGCCGCCCGTTCGTGATGCTCGACGGATCGCAACTCGCCGAGTACCTGAATGGTGCGGTAGTGCTCGGAACAGAGATACTGCGCGTGTTCGGACGTGGCGGTTTCTCTTTCGTCCTGGCCGGACTACGCCGCCAGATCTTCGAAGCCGCGCACGACGCAAAGTGCAACTTCGAGCTACTCGACACCCTGCGCCTGGAACGACTTGACGCGACCGAAGCTGCGCGACTGGTAGAACACGTCGCACGCCGGCAGCAGGTCGCAACCAGCGAAGCCGCGCGCGATCTGCTCGTGCAACAGTTTGCAGGCAGCCCTTTCTTCATCAGCATCTTCCTGCAAGCCGCGCGCGAGAAACACACGTCGCTGCTTTCTTATCTCGATTGCGAGCGTCTCTACGTCGACGAGCTCTTCGGCGGTCACATTCACCGTCACTTCGCCGATCTGCTCGAAGAGATCTCGCCACGCCTCGACACGCGGCATCTCCTGATTCGCTTGCTCTGGGAAGCTGCTGCCGGTGAAGAACAGACGTCGTCATTCGAAGTCTGGCGGAAACGTTTGCACATAAGCGCGAACGAACTGGAAGACGTGTTGCACCGCCTGCACGTGCAGGAGTTTGTAAACTGGGATGAAACTACCGTCGAAGCCGGTGCTGGACCACAGGCGTGGAAAGACTATTTGAAGATTCGCTATCGGCTGGACGTGCTCAACGAACCACGCGCGCTGGTCGTCGCCGACATGCTCGCCGACTCGCTCAAACGCGCGCCACACACGATGGCGCGACACTATAAGCAGATCGCAAACGCGGGCCTGCGTGATCTGATCTCACGTTTCAACACCCAGCGAGTACCCGCGGTACTTTTCGACTACAAGACTTTCGCCAACAAGTACAAAGGCGCTGATAGTGAGACCATCGTTTCCGGCCTTGCCACCGAAGTGGAATTCGTCAAACTACCGCAGACAGTTCACCTCGCCAGTTGTTCGGCTTTCATCAGCGACATGCGACAGATCTGCGAGGAGGATCACTGCCTCGTCGCACACACATTCGAAGAGGGAACTTACTCCGACGCGCAACAGGTAATCTGGCTGGCCGCGGACATCGAGTCGAAGCTGGAAGTAGATGCCGAAGTGACACGCGTGTGGTGCGAGCGGCTCGAGAATATAGCCGGCCGGCTGGGTTTTAGTCGCTTTCAGATCTGGTTAATCTCAAACGAAGGATTCACCGAAGACGCGAGCAAGTTATTGAACCGGCACAAGGCATTTAGTTCGAGTCGCCAGCAACTGGGTCTGTTAGCGGCCCGCCTCGGCGAAGCTGCTCCCAGCCCCGTTGTACCTGCCGGGCCACCCGATGAGTTTCTAATGGTGGTGCCGATGGGCGAAGATAACGAGCTGATTGCAGCCAACACCGCCGAGCAGATTGCCAAGCGACTGACCTTCCGTCCGGAGGCCATCAACCAGATAAAAACCGCGATTGTAGAGGCTTGTATCAACGCCTCGGAGCACAGTTTCAGCCCCGATCGAAAAATTTATCAGCGTTTTCGCGTCGAAAGTGATAGATTAGTCATCACAATTTCGAGTCGCGGTATTGTGCCAGCCAATCTAAACGGCACGAAGAGCGGATCAGAAGCGACAGAAGCGGCAGAAGAAAGACGCGGTTGGGGACTTAAACTCATCCGAACTCTCATGGATGAGGTCGAGTTTGAGCGGGTCGATGACGGCACCAGTTTGCGCATGACCAAGTACTTGCGGCCACAAAAAAGTACTTGAAGCACAAACGATTCACAACAGACTTACGGAAAACAAAACCTCATTTCGGCTTTTAAGCTTTGTAACTACATTCGAGGCAGGAGGGAGCTTTCGAGTGGATACACCAAGTGGCAAGCTAGTACGCTCGCACTGTGTTGGCACCACTGCGGTTGTTTACGCCAGCGATTATCTTAACAAGTTGACCGGTGAGAAGATCGAGCGCGAATGCCGGCGGCACCTCAACTGCGGTTGCCGCGCGTTAGTGATCGATTTTGGCGATACCAAACTGGTCAATAGCATCGGTATCTCGATCCTCCTGGGGATCATTGACATTGCCGAGAAGAACGACGCCCGGATCGTCTTTTCAGAAGTTAACTCCCAAACAGAACAGTTGTTCGAAATGCTTGGACTCACCCGGCACGTTGTACTTGCGAAAGATGAGCGAGAGGCGCTCTTGAATCTTTCGCGTTACGAGACTACTCCCATAGTCCACTGACAATGGAGCTGTCGACCCAGAAACTCATTCACACATTTGGAGCGCTGGCCGATCTGGGGCAGGAAATTGCCGGCACCGGCGACTTCACCGAGATGGTGAGGACGTCGATGCATCTGCTACTCGGTACACTGGCGCTGCGGCGTGGCGCTGTCGCCGAGTGCACTGGGCATGGTCCAGTGGGACCGTTGAAGTGTGTAGCGGTCTGGGGGGTTGGCGATCAGTTGTTCAATGCTCTCGAGATCGAAGACGCGGAGAAGCAGGCGTTCCTATCGTGTGAAGCAGCGGAGTCGCTGGTTAAAAACACTACCGGCACGAATGGCTTTTTGACGCGACATCGCGACAAGCTGGCGGCTGAGGGGATCGAGCTGGTGTTTCCGATGATCGTGCGCGGGGAAGTGACTGGCCTGATCCTGCTCGGAGGCAAAGCCAGCGGCGAAGAGTTTTCCAGCGACGACTTCGAAACGATTCGCGCCATGGTCCGTCACATCGGTGTCGGTATTCACACGCATCGACTGCTGGAACAAGTGGAACAGCGCGCCGAGGAGAATCGAAGGCTTTACGATGACTTGCGCGCCATCTATCGCGATACCGTCAGGGCTTTCGCCGCAGCGATTGATATCAAAGACAAGTACACGCAGGGCCACTCTGAACGTGTCGGCAGGTACAGCGAGATCATCGCGCGCGAGATGGGTTGGACTGAAGAAGAAGTCGAAGGAATCCAGATCGCGGGCTACCTGCATGATATCGGCAAGTTGATTGTGGACCGAGACATCATCAACGCGCCTTACAACATCGACGCCAAGCTCTCGAGCGAACTGAATCGACATCCGGCGGCCGGTTACGAGATCCTGGCCCCGATCAACCATCCCTACGCCGACATACCCTTGATGGCGAAGTATCACCACGAGCGACTCGACGGGCGTGGCTATCCGGATGGACTAACTGACGAGCAGATCCCGTTAGGCGCGAAGATCGTTTCCCTCGCGGACTCGTTCGACGCAATGACGACCGACCGTCCTTACCGGCGCCGTCGCTCGTTCGAAGACGTCGTGCGCGACTTGCGGGAGAACAGTGGGAAGCAGTTCGATGGAAAAGTCGTGGCGGCGTTTGCGAGAGCCATCCTGAAAGAAGTCAAAGGCGAAACCAGAGACCGCCGCATCATGAAGATGCTCGGCAAAGGCTACCTCGAAGGCGAAAACGTTCCTACACTCCTCACCGACTTGATCACCGATCTGGAAGTTAGCCACAAAAAGGCACAAAAAGCTCAAAATTGATTTTAGCGGCCTCGGCTGTTTTAAGAATCTTTTTGCACCTGTTGTGGCTTATTGCTGCGGAAACATCCTCGCGCCCCCCACGCCCACATTGGTATACTCGCCGCCGACTCAAAATAGCTTCTGTTGCTGATCCTCAACTCTGGCTATAAACAAATGAATATTCCAGCTGCTCTGAAAAGATCTTTACTTTCGCGAACGGTTATTCCCTTTGTCGGGGCTGGGGTGTCAATGGCGGTGAAGGAGAAGGCCGGTGAACTACCGGTTTTTCCTGGCTGGCGCCAGTTGCTGGAGCGAGCAGCGGACCGACTGCGGAATGAGCACAAGCCTAAATACGCGAATGCCGTGCAATCCCTTGTTGAGCTAAACAAAACTGAGGAGTACTTGACGGCGGCAAAGTTGGCAAGAGTGCAATTAGGACCGGTGTGGTTCACCTTTCTGAAGGAGCAACTGAATCCTCCGCGCGAATTGATCGATGACAACAGCCTGAGACTGGCACGGTCGATTTGGGGATTGGGAAGTCGTTTGGTTATCACGACAAACTATGACCGAGTGCTCCATTGGGCCTGTCCACAACCTGATGATCTTTCGTCGTGGGATATCGAGGCCCCAGCCGAACAAATCCAGACTCTGCGACACCAATTAGAACACCCGACTGTATGGCATCTTCATGGGCAGATTAATAATGCAGCTAATCTAATACTATGTCCTGATGGATATAGTCTTCTTTATCCTGAGACAAACGGGATTGAAGTCAAATACAAAGCTGCGCTTACGACGCTCCGCACCCTTCTATCTACACATTCGTTCTTGTTTATCGGTTTTAGCCTCGATGATTTCCACTTCGTTAAGCAATTGAATGATGTCCATAAGATGTTTCGCGGCGCTACAGGTCCGCACTACGTGCTGGTGCGCGAAGCAGACGCAGATCGTATCGCGGGATCCATGCCAGTTGAGGTGTTAACCTTCAAAGAGTTCGACCAACCCCTGATAGACCTTTTGCAAGAGATGGGTGAGTTGGCCCATCAACCTCAATCGTCGAACATCGCGCCTCCGCCACCTGAAACGAATGCTTCGTTAGCTCCTTCAAAATCCTACTCGCCTGAGAACCCTGTTTTCTTTGTTCCTTATCTCTCCAAGGGTGAGCGGTTCCTCGGGCGGCAACCCTCACTCGAAGCTTTGCGGGCACAGCTAACAAAGGGCTCCCCCACGGATATTGGAAAGGCTGCAGTTTTGATCGGACTTGGTGGGTTAGGTAAGAGCCAACTCGCCGTAGAATACGCCTACCTTTATCGCGATGATTATCCCAACGGTGTGATTTGGTTGAATGCGGATCAGGATATCGATTCTCAACTGATAGCGTTGGCTGAAGAGGCCTGTTGGGTCGCTCCGGAAGCGGACCAGAAAATTAAGTTAGAAGTAGCGCGACATCGTCTGCGCACCTACTCGAAGACCCTGATCATACTCGATAATCTTGACAGCCTTGACGCGATTGAGAGCTACTTACCGAGTTCCACAACCCACCCGTGCATATTGGCCACGAGTCGGATCGATCAACCACATTTTGTTCCTGTTCCGCTCTACCCGTTAGACGATGACGTCTCTCTGAAGCTTCTGGTTCAGGAAGGCGGTGCAGAACCTGTTGGAGATGCCGAATGGGAGGCCGCACGCGACATCGCTGAAACCTGCGGAGGTTTGCCTTTGGCTCTCGAGATGGCCGGCGCCTATCTTCGCCATCGGCCCGTAGGTTGGCAAAAATACCTCCACCTTCTGAGGACGAACCTTACGGCGGCGATGCCAGACAGGCTTTTTACGAGTGTAACTAAATATGAAGCGGATCTTTATTCAACACTAAGGATAAGCGAAGAGACGGTCGCGTCAGAACCTCTCCTGCGGAACATCTTAGACCTCCTTACATGGAGTGGTTCCTCGCCGATGAGTGACAATTTACTCTGCGCACTTCTTGATATTGAAGATGACGTGGGAATTACAAGCGCGATCGGTTTAGGAACGGCAATGCGCATACTTCAAAGAAGTCCTGATGGTGGCCATACTGTTCACCGATTAGTTCGAGAGATCCGCCAAAAACACACTCCTCTATCTGACCAGCTTCCCTGGGTGGATATGATTTGCGAGCGTCTGGCAGATTGGTTTGACAATGAACTAGACCGAGTAGGCATGATAGTCCATCGACACGGCGACACTGAACATCTGCGAGCCTGGATTACCCACGCCGGCGCTTACGCGCCAAGACACGCTACTCGCCTTAAGCTGCTAACTGCAATTGCTATAAAGCAAAACGCACAGTATGTAGAAGCCCTAAGTCTCATTGAAGACGCCCACAGTTCGCTTGCACTGAAATCCAACGAACCCGCTTTAGAGGGAAGAATACTTGGTAATCGAGCCAGCATCGCAGCAGATCTTGGTCACTATGAGGACGCACTAGAGGATTACAAGAAGGCATTGACTATATGGACTGAATCATTCGGCGGGCACCACAAGTACATGTCGCCAACGCTATTTGGAATTGCCAGTTGCTATTTTAACCTGAGTAAGCATTCGCTTAGCTTACGTTTTGCGAAAGAATCTCTTGAGATTGACCCTTTGCCTGTTAGTCAGGATGCAGAGTTGGGTCTTATTTCCTCAAACTACCTCGCGCTTCGTGACTTCAAGCCTGCGCTTGAGTACGCCCAGAAGGCACTGGCACTGAGTAAGGCGTCCTTTGGAGAACACCATATTAAGACGGCTCACGCTATTAATAATCTGGGTAATGTCTACAACGGTCTAGGAGATTACAAAAACGCATTGGAGCAACACTCAAAGGCACAGGAAATTATTCAGAGGTTGTACCCTCACCATCCAGACACCGCTATGAGCTTTCATAATATTGGCATCATTTACCTACATGCGGGCCAGCATGAAAATGCCCAGGTCTATTTGGAAAAAGCGTTTGCTATGCAGAAGGAATTCTTTGATGATAAGCATCCAGCCGTTGTTAGAACAGTCGCAAATTTAGCAGCTGTCCTCACTGCATCAGGTAAGCGACGCGAAGCGCATGACTTGTTAAGCCAGTACTTTCGCGACCTCCCTAAAAATCATCCATTTTATCTGACGCTGAAATCGCAGATTCGACAACTTCTCGCCAATCCATTGCAAGCCGGCTTCCGCCAACCATCAAGCAAGAAAGGAAAGCGCCGCAAAAAATCCAAGTGATCTGAACCAGTTATTTCGGTTGAATTCTGAGGACGAAGTTGCAGATAGCGATCTTCTGATCGGGCGCGACTTCGGTTGGTTCTTCTCGAGTTAACTCTTTCCCGTTGAC
Source organism: Pyrinomonadaceae bacterium (assembly GCA_036379695.1). Classification (GTDB taxonomy): domain Bacteria; phylum Acidobacteriota; class Blastocatellia; order Pyrinomonadales; family Pyrinomonadaceae; genus PSRF01. The sequence continues at coordinate 7,391 of DASVGE010000131.1, forward strand.
CACCGTCGGGTTCCGGCCTTTTGCCACCAGCCAGTAACGGCCTTCGTTGTCGCGTGAGAGTATGGCGTGAACACGGCTGACTTCCGGATCGCCTTTGATGGGCAGGTCCACTGAGATACTGCGCGAGCCACGGCCGATAGTTATCTCGCTTTTCGAGATCGGCACGACTGCTTCACGTACGCCGCTGCGCCAGATCTCGACGGAATAAAGCGCTTGTGTCTTGGGGCGCACGACTGTTTGTTCGCTCTCGCTGTTGTCAGAGGCGCGTTCGACGAGGGTGTCGTTGGGACTAAAAGCCGGCGCGGTTCGCGCAGGGTCAACACGCGGCGTCACCATCGTGTGGCCGCTTTCGGTTTCATCCCAAACCGCTTGCACGCGAAACTCGCCTTTGTTCAGCGTGCCGTCCACGCGCAATTCAACCGCGAAAGATTTAACTGCGAGTTGTGTTTGTCCACTCAGTTCGCGGGCGCGTTCCGAAAGCACGTGAAAAAGTCCCTGTTCGAGACCGCGGCGTTTGTCGCCCTGCCACTCTTTATCGTCGTCGGCGCTGAGGTAGACGATGTATTCGCGGGGAATGTAGGTTGGACCACCGGGCGGCGTGAACATCTCGCGCTGCATTGCGGCTTCCACTTCGCGCGCGATCTTCACCAGAAACTCTTCCCAAACGCGTCGCGGCTTTGCGTGTTCGTCGGCGGCTTCGAGTAAATCCTCGCCTGTCTCACCGTCTATCCATTTTCTGATCGATTCCAGCAGGCCCAAGCGTGTCGCTCCAATCTATGTAATCTGTGGATAAAGATCTCAGTCAAACTTGACGTATCTCTTGTTAATCCAGCCACGGTCCGACGAATACGGATCAATCTTGGGCCGTCCGTGTTCCACTACCTGAACTTCGTACCAGTTGTTCTCAGCACTCACACTCAACACTTTCACTTTAGAGCCCGACTCGGCAAGTCCGATCGGATCGTTTGCGGCGCTCGCTACCGGTCGCAAATTCACGTCCGTTGTAGTGACCCCCTGCCGACCGATCACTACCGGCTCGACGGTTTGCGAAATCGGAGCCAGCGGGTTCCAGCGCGTCGTTACATACTTGTGTGTTACCAGCAGCATCCCCGAGAAGGCCAGGATCAAACCCAACGCCACCAAAGCGCGACGTTTCCTGCTCGCCGGCAATACCGACTCGACCGGTGGTCTACTCCTGATCGAACGACGCTCAGCTTCCTGTAGTTCCTGGCGCGCGCGAATTTGCTGACGCGCTTCGTCAATTGGCACCACGATACGCGGCCGCTTTTGCGTGTCTATATCCGACAGCACTGGCCCCGGCACCTCAAAGTGCGGCCTTGGTGGCGCGGCTTCCGTGAATTCTTCTTCAGGCTCGACGGAAAGATCTTCGCTCGGCTTACGCCGGACCAGGTGCAGGTCGGGCGTAGCCAACTTCAGCGGCAGCGTCGGTGGCAAGCTCGCGTCCGCGATCTCGTCCCAGAACTCTTCCACTGTTTGATAACGAGCGTCGGGATGATTCTGCGTCGCCTTTTCAAGCACACGCAACACAGAGCGCGCCCAGGGCTCCCCGCGCAAATGCTCGGGCAACTCTGTCAACGCGTGTTGCGCAAAACGTCGCGGTGATTCTCCAGCCAACAACGTGTAGGTCGTCTTGGCAAGCGAATAGATATCAGCCGCCGGAGTCAGATGCTCGTGAGGCAATCTCAAACCGGTGGTAAGGAGCTGTCCCGTGTGCATGAGCGGATTGTGCTCGGGCGCTGAGTAGATGTTGGTTCCGACGCGAGTGATCGCTCCTTCCGTGCTGTCGAGCCGCGCAACTCCGAAGTCGGCAATCTTCACGGTCTCCTTGTCGGCAGTGAGCAAAAGGTTTTGCGGCTTGATGTCGCGGTGGATCACGCCGCATTTATGCGCATGTGCAAGACCGGAACAAACCTGCTCCAGATAGTGGAGCGCTCTTTTGATCGGCAACGGCCGCGTCTTTGTAAGCTGAAACAGATCGCCGCCGGGAAGATACTCGAGCACGATGTAGTGGAAAGTCGTTCCGGACAAATCAATAGCGGTGCCGTGACCCAGACGATTTATCACGTTCGGATGACGCACACGATCGAGCGCCACTGCCTCGTTCTGAAAGTTCGAAACAAGCGTGCGCTCCAGCTCGGCGTCAGGGGCATCCTGGAGATAAAGATTCAGAGCTTTGATGACGATCGTACGCGCTTCGCCCTCGGCGGCGGCGTTGTCGTTGGCGACGTAGATTTCGGCATAGCTTCCGCGGCCGAGACATTCGAGGATGTCGTACCGGCCATCTAGTCTGCTCTGTTGGAGTTTGAGTTCTGACATCGGTTTGCCCAAATTGGCAACTTAGATGCTTTGCAAACAGATCAGGGTTTAGTCTAAGGGGTGTTAGTGTTGGCGGGAGGCTTCGTCAACTCTTCGTAGTGATTGAGCACTTTCCATCGATCCCGCTGCGTTCTGACACTTATTGCAGCCAGCCCCAGAATCGCTTCCTTTTTTATAGTGGCATTTGCCGGTGAAGGGTTGAGGTCAGACTTGCTGATCGCCGCGTCAAAAGCCTTGCTGGCGTCGTCGGTATTTCCCGTCAGAAGATTTGCGCGACCATAAAGATACAAAAACTCAGTATTCGGTGAGTCGATGGGAGTCTGAACTCCTGACGCCACCAACTCCTTGCTCGGTTCGCTCGCCAGCCACGCACGCGGATCCTGATCGACTTGCCGGCGTGCACGCTCAAACTTAACAAACGGTTCCTCAGGCACGGGAGTGCTAACGGGAACTGCGGCTGCCGCCGGTTGAGCTTTGGTCGCCAGGAACGGAATTCGTTCTTTGAAACGGGCTCCGGCGTAGAAAGCCCCGGCGATTAGGGCGAGCACGACGAGAAAGCCGAAAGCGCGCGCGGCGCCGCTGCCGCCTTGTTTCGCTCTCGGTTCCGCAACGTTGAGTTTTATTTCATCTGCGAGAGACGTTGCCGGCGCTGTCGCCGGCCCGGGAAACGCGACGCGCGACGCGGGTATGAAACTACTTTCCGGTTGTCCACCGTTGCCTGATTGAGTGGCGTAAACCGGGTGTGTCTCAGGTGATATCGTCGGTTCGAGATCTGAGCTGCGTTCTCCGGCTTTTAAGTGTTCGCCAACGCGCACGGCGACGACGGTCAGGTTGTCTTCAGCGCCACGCTCGTAGCAACGTTGTTTCAACTCGTTGCAGAGCTCGTCAAGATTGTTGCTGACCACCATGAGCTGTCGCAGCTCGTTATCGGAAACGTGACGAGTGATGCCGTCGGTACAAAGTAGAAACTCCGTGCCTTCTTCAACCTCCATCGTCTTCATGTCGACTTCGACGCCCTGCTCCGCGCCGAGCGCGCGACTGATCACGTTTTTGCTGGGATGATTCGCAGCCTGCTCGGGCGTCATTCGTCCCGCACGCACTTCTTCTTCGACGATCGAGTGATCCTCGGTTTCCCGATGCAGTTGCCCGTCTGGCGTAAGACGGTAGAGTCGTGAATCGCCGACATGTCCGAAGGTGGCGATGTTGTCTTTCAGGTGGAGCGCAACGATGGTAGTGGCCATCATAGAAAACTTCGCGTGCTCCTGGGCCATCTGGTGAATGGAGGCATTGGCACGTTGAATCGCGAGCTCCATCAGGTCTTCGACGTCGGTGCCATCGACCTGGTGTCGAAAAGCTTCGTCGAGGACTTCGATCGCCGTCTGTGAAGCAACCTCGCCGGCTTCCGCGCCACCTACGCCGTCCGCTACCGCAAAGATCGAGCGTTCGCGATCGTGCAAAAGCGCGTCTTCATTCAGCGGTCGACGCTCGTTCAGGCCGCGGTCCGTCAGCGCTGCGGATTGGACCTGGAAGGTTTGGGTCTCGCTCATTGCACTGCCTCCAGTTTCAGGGGAGAAGAACTCTTGGCTACCGGCCTGTCGACTATGGTCTTGTCGCGGGCATTTCTATTTGAAAACGCCATTAACATCCCCAACATTGCAAAGCTCGTAATCAGACTGAAACCACCATGGCTGACAAAGGGCAACGTGATTCCAGTCATCGGTAACGCTCGCACGATTCCCCCAATGTTCACCAGCGCTTGAAATCCGATAAAAGCTGTTAGACCTGCGGCGCACAGCTTCGTAAACATATCACGCGCCTCCAAAGAAGTGCGAACTCCAGCGATGACAAAGATGATCACGGCGAGGATGATTATGGCGCCTCCGGCAAGGCCCGTTTCTTCTGCAATTGCTGCATAAATGTAGTCAGAATCGGCGATCGGAATCACTTCGGGAAAGCCGAGACCGTAGCCGCGCCCGGTGGTTCTGCCGGAAGCAATTCCAAACTGCGCCTGCGCGGGCTGGAAGGCGAGTTTGTCGAACCAGATATCGACGTTGACGGTCCGCTGCATCGCGGGACTCTGTTCAGCGAGTTCTTTCAGTCGTGGATCCCGGCTCAGTGCTTCTTCGTACTCCGGCTTCCACCATGAGACTTCAGGCGACGGTGGATCGAAACCATCGAGCCAGAGGTGGAAACGTTGCTGAATACGAGAGGGAAGGGCAGCGCTGATAGGACGTGCAATCGTCGGCAGTAGCGGCACCTTTTCCTGGATGTCGCGCGGCAGCGCGCCGACGACGAGAATGCCTATCACGAGCACAACCGAGCCGACAAACAACAGCAACTGCGGCCAGCGACGCACGGCGACGAGATAGAGCGTCGTGTAAGCGCCGCTGAAGATCAGCATCTGTCCGAAATCTTTGAGCGCGAAGAATGGGACGAAAGGTAGTACGGCCATGACCAGCAGCGGCACGATGTCGCGCGCGCGTGGAATGCCCCAGTAAGTTTCCGCGAGATCTTTGTAGCGAGCAGTCAGAATACCGGCGAAGCCGACGAGGAACGGGATCTTCGATGGCTCCCAGGGGGTCATGTTGCCGAGTGCTTTACCCGCACTCGAGGTAACTACCGCGATCGCCAATGGCAGCAGAGTGAACAGCACAATGATGAAACTGTTTCGCTGCAGCCATAAAAGGAAACCGTCACGCGAGCAAAACGAATAAGCGATCGCGAAGGCGAAGAACGCGAACACGGGAACCCATGTGTAACTGGATGTAAGCGCGTTCCAGAGTGAGTAGTTCGACTCTTTCTTCGGAAGCTGGTTGATGTCGATCGGCTGTGCAGGCGTGGGCGGCAGGCCCATCATCTGCTTCTTCACCGGATCGTAATTCTCCATGATGTAACGCGTGCGCAGCGCCTGCATCTTTTCTTCGCGCGCAGCGGCTTTGTTGCGCGCGTTGTATTCCGGATCGCTGTAGAGGCGATATTGGACCAGCATGCCGACGGCGAACAGAAGAATCGCGGTGGTGAAGAGGACCCAGTTGCCGGCGAACCGCTTGGTGCGCGAGAGCCAGATAGCGAGGACCATCAACGGGAAGAACATCAACAGGTCGCGCACCGCGCCAATGATGGACGTCTCGTAGCCGCGCAGCAGGCCGGCGCGATGCACGGCGATGTAGCCGGCGATCTCGAGGCCGAGAATTATCAGGATTAACAGCAGATGTGATGATGCGCGATTCTTCATTTTTCGTTAGCCACGGATTTCACGGATAAACACGGATTTTTTATCTGTGTTCATCGGTAAAATCCGTTGCTTAATCTTTCCTATCGGAAATACCCAAGGTCCTTCGCTTTCAAAACGAGCGCTGCGGCGATCGGGGCTGCCGATCGCGAGCCGTAGCCGCCGCCCTCGACGATCACCGCCATCGCGAGTTGTGGTTTCTCGAGCGGTGCGATGCAGAGGAACCAGCCGTCGATTCTCGGATTCTCGTTGTCCATGATGATCTCGTCATATTCGCGAATGATGTTGCCGCGATTGTCGCGCTCGACCCTACGACGCGTCTTTGGCTCCCCCGTTTTTGGATCGTAGACGGGAACTACTTTCTGCGCCGTGCCGGTCTTCCCGCCGGTGTTGATGCCTGCTGCCTTCACCGGTCCAAACACGCCACGCGCCGTACCGCTCGCGCCACCAGTAACGAGCCCCATGATTGACCGTAGTCGGGCGGCAGCCTGCGGCGTCAGCACCTGATTGAACGGTTGCGGCGGCAGGTTGTATTCAATCTTCGGCTTCATCAGCTTGCCTTCAAAATTTCCGATTGCCGCCGCGGCTAACGCCATCTGCAACGGCGTCATCTGACCCGCATAACCCTGGCCGTATCCGATGAGCGCGAGGTCGTATCTCGTCACTTGCTTGCCCGTGACGATCGTAGCCTCGCGCGGCGCCAGCGCACGTTTCACCGCATCCGTACTGCCATTCCAGATCTCCGGCAGCTTTCGACCACGCAACGCTTCCGAAGGCGTGTCGTAGGCGCCGATGCCGAGCAACTGGGCGGCGCGCTTCAGTTTTTCCGGTCCCAGCTTCACACCCATCTGCGCGAAATACTGGTTACACGAAACCTCATACGCGTGATCAATCCCGATGCGACCATGCACTTCAGCCGGTCCAGCATCGTCGAAGATCACGTTCGCGCCGGGCGACGCGTAGTATCCGCCGCCACTGCAAGTAAACTCCGTGTCCTGCTCACCCCCAAGGAAGGCCGCGATCATCGTCACGGTCTTGAAAGTCGAACCCGGGATGTAATAAGCACCGAGCGCACGACTGACCAGCGGCTTGTCGCGTTCATTTGCTTCGAGGCGAATCCACGTCGCTTCATCGTTAACTTCAGCGAGACTGTACGAAGGCTCGCTGTACATTGCGAGCACCTCGCCGGTTTGTGGGTTCAGGATGACAACCGCGCCGTGCTTTCCCTTCAACTGATCGACAGCGGTTTGTTGCAAAGCACGATCGATCGTGAGTCGCACGTCCTGATTGCCTCTGAACTCGACCGCCTCACCCTCAACCACCTGCAGCGCTTCCGGCAGCGCGCCGCTCTGAACACCAAACAGCGCGCGCTCCAATCCCGGATCGCCGCGATCCGAACCGAAGAGATGTGCTAACGCCCTGTCCATCGGATACTCGCGTTTGATGTTGCCGCTCGAGTCGCGTTTGTAATAGGCGAGTGGCTGGTCCATACGTCCACTGCGATCGAACACCCAGCCGCGCAGCGTCGATTCAGAGAGACGGCGGACGCGCAGGTCCTTGTAGCTCAAATCCTGAAACTTCTCGTTCTGTTCCGCCGCGTAATGGGCCCAGTAAATGTGAAACGAAAACAGTCCGAGCGACAGCAACACAAACAACCATCGCAGCGCGCGCAAACCACGATTGGTCGACGTCGATCCGAGTCGTTTCCTGACTTCTTTCGGCAGGTCTTCGGGTATCGCCGGTACAGCCTGGCGTCGATTACGAATCAGACTGAGCAGCAGGAGCAGAATGACAAGCGCAAACCCGCCAACGTAAATCAGCGTGAGTAGCGCCGGCGTTCTTTCCAGCACATGCGGAGTCGGGAGGGGAGAAGGTGAAGGGGCTTGGAAGAGAAGTAGAAGGAAAAGACTCGCGTTCATCCAGTTTCGCTACTCACTTTTTCGCAATCGTACTTCCACATCTCCAAAGCCAACTACGTCGCCATCTTCGATTAGCCGGGATTCACCGTAGGCGATGCGTCGCCCGTTGAGATATGTGCCATTCGTCGAGCCGGTGTCGGCGACGAGAAGCGTGCCTTCAGCAGTCATCAACAGCGCGCCATGTATTTTAGACACGCTTTTGTCGTTTAAACTCAGTTCGTTGTCGGCCGCGCGACCGACGTTCAGTCGTTTGCCGCCCGGTTTGAAGATTAAGGGTATCTCGCGCGTGCTGTCCTGCAGCGTGACGCGTGCGATCACCTGGATGTCGGGCATGGGCGGCGCGGCGCCGGGAATTGGCACGCCTGATTTCGCGGCGCGCATTTCCTCATCTTGTCGCCTGAGATCTTCTTCAAACTCGCCATAGGTCGGATCGACGGAGATGCCGGTCGTGAAGATATCGACTTCGGCTTCTACTGTGACCGGACCAAGAGTGCGGTAGCGATGATCGTTGATGTGATCGATCGCGGCGGCGAGCACTTCGTGTTTCAAGTCGGAAAGGATTTCCGGCGGCGCTTCAGAGTGAGTGCCCCATTCGACCTTTAGTATGAGGTGATGTGGCGCGATTCTTCCTTTTCGGCCTTCATCTCTGACGCGCTCGTCGATCAGGCGCTTCATGCGTTCGATGAGCTTTGAGGTTGTAAGTCCGGGTCTTGGTTCAACGGTGCGACCCAACCGGCGGTCGACGACGCTGCCCATTCCTTCAAGCACGCGCCGCAGGATGCGTTCAGGCAATGCCTCCTCGCGCCTCTTTTTTACTAACTGCTCATCCTTGAGCTTTCCAGTCGGGTCTTCCGTGTCAGTCATGAATAGAGCTAATTCTAGCCGAAAAGCCACGAAGAAGCACAAAAGGCTCAAACGACCGCGTCAGGTCATTTGTTCCTCGTGCTTCTTCGTGTTGGGGGAACTGCTCTACGTACGGCTCTTCGCGGAGAAAGATATCTTCGGCGGCGACGCGCTGGGGGTGGCTATGGGATGAGAGTGAAGAAGCCACCCCCTCTTGGAGCGATGGGTAAGGACGACGGCATTGTTGATAGCGTTAGTCATAGAACTTTCACTGATCGCGAGACACACGCGGGCGTGATGCTGGCGCACAACGAGCGTGTCGCTGCCCTGATATCGCAGGTTGTAACTTTAGTGAGACCGGGAACAGAGTGGTCTCAGATGTATCTACTGGACCATGCGGGGGAGACCGCGCGAGAACCATTTATTTGGCTAACGCTATTGATGCACTTTTTTAGAGTGAGGTAGCCTGAGTGGAAAAAGTTTATTAGGAAAATTCTTGCCGAGCGCAACCGCGATCCATTAAATTGATTGTCACCGCCCCTGGACCTCACGTCGGTCTAAAACGGAGGTCATCAATGTTACAGCAGATATGGGACACGTTCGTGATCCTGATCCCTGTCTTCTTCCTGCTCACGATGATATTTGGCGCAGGGTTTTACATAGGTCGCGTGAGCAAGCGCGAATAATAACGTCAAGAGGCTCGCCCAGGATTTAAAGTCGCGTCTCGACCCATCAGGAGGTTTTCAAGAGCCTCATCTTCAGTATCGCCAGCAAGCAAAATGTCTTCCATGACATAGTACACTCGCCCATTCTCGCCGATTGCCAGGTAGTACCAACCGTCCGCTGCCTCACCGAGTGGCAGGTCCGATAATTGTTATTGGCGGTGAAACGCCGATGAGAATGTTCGAGTTTTTTCCGAACTAGCCACCAACCACTTGACCGATACCGACTTTCTGTTGTCGAACATCGAGGAATCGCCGGATGGCTAGTTGGCAGGGGCACGACGCAAGTCCCACAGACTCTACTAATACTTTACTTCTACAAACACAACATTGGACTTTACGATACCGTCTTCATGAGCCCAAAAAGGGCTAACGGGAACATCCGCGCGAGCGAAAGGAGATCGATACTCTGCGAAAATCGAATACTTTCCCGGCTTGGTTAAATTGACAACTTTCAGTGGTGCGAAATAACTAGTGCCGAGAGAATGGTCCGGGCGTAGTCTAACGTACGCGCTTTTGTCAGCAGGTGGCGCGGTAGGTGGCGTATCAGGAACCTCCCGAGGTACTGTCTCTTTTCCGTTTGAGTCTCGAACATGAAACATAAGGCTGGCCGAATATCCCCAATCCAGAGTGCCGAACACATAGACGTCCTGTTCGGTCGGGTTCCGCAACATCACTTGCAGTCTGAACTCGTCGCCATGGTAATAAACGACTTTCTGAGATATCAACGATAGTTCCAGTCTGTGAACCTCATCGCGAACGGTGTCTGCGTTTGGTGGGGAACACTCTTGACTCGTCCGCCGCAACTCGTAATCAGAGTGATAACCACGACAATAAAAATTAAATTTTTAATCATGGTGTCATCATGGTTCACAACAGGCTTATAAAGCGAGCGGTGGAAATACCGTCATCCAACTTGAGATATTGTTGTGCCTGGTCCGCCCACTCCAATTTACTTAACCGGGTTGGAACGGGTAAATGACTGGACAATTGTTGTCGATCCCTACTGTAGTTGAAGTGATCGTCTATCGAACAAAGAATCTTCATGTCGCGCGGAGAACCTGATAGCGAAACTCCGATCATGACTATATCGCTTAATAAACCACATTCTGGCTGTTGGACCGCTCGACCTTGATGGTTGGACCAATCGAGTAATCAATCTGTGCACTTCCGTTTGGTCCAATTGATTGCAGCAATCTCGATTCCGGCGTTAAATGGGATTTCTCTATACGATGGTGGGGGCTTTTGGTCCCGTTGAACAGGTGCATCTTCAAGTGGGAAAGTCGGCGATTCTATTCGCCTGACGCTCTCGGGATCTACCCTCCCAGCGAAGAGGAAAACAATAGACACGTTCTCGTACGGATATGTTGTCCAGCCCATCCCCCCCCCGAGTTGAGTCTCTCCAAAAAATTCCTTGGCAGCCCCTCTTTGAGCAGGGGGTATGAGTCGACGCAAGACTTCTGTTAATTCGTGAAATGGCAGTTCCTTCCAGAGATAGTTGGCTTTGGGAGCGATCCGCTTCGGATAGAGTCGAGCCCGGCAGATTTGTCCATCAATTCCGTATTCAGGAGTCATCCAAATGTGCTCACTAACCGAATAAACTTGGGTTGGTGCGCCATATTCCTTTTCGACATCTGACACTTTTTGCGCAGAAGCAGAAGTTACAAACACAACCAAGAATAAGATTACTTTCAATGTCGACCTCCACATTCGATTCAACAGCGCAGAGCTAAAATCTGGGACACATCACAATAGGCTTCTGGACAATTGTAGGTTCTGATACCTCGGTGATTGTGTAATTGTTGACTTTTCGATTTCCCTTAATATTGTTCACAAGGTTGCCGCTCGAATCTACGTTTGTAAGCGTTCTCGTGTGGGTAGCTATTGCCATTATTGCACTGCTAGGTGAAAGAATTGCCATTTGGTGCGTCTGCTTTATGGTCCTCGGATTATCAAGCCTAGGCACAATTATTTCTGCGGCCTGTTCCATGGTCTTCGGCTGTGAAGCAGGATGCCTCTCCCCGCTACCCACCAAGTCGGTAACTGTTCCCGATGGGGATGTCACCGGACCAGCCGCCTGAATTGTATCGCCCGGTGAAACTGATTCAATAACAACTACATTTGGAATTGGTTTCCCATTCTGATCTGTGGGCGTCAACTCGAGAAACCCTCCCACCCCAGTAAAAAGACTACCGCCGAAAGGAACGTTGACCATTGTATTGGCTTCCATTGCGAGTTTGATTTCAAGGCCAGTGGGTGTTTGTACTGGCCCAACCGGCTGAGAAGGAGATGATCGTGGTGTCTGTGCAGGCTGACCTTGCTGCTGTTGTTGAGTCCTTTTCTTCTGTTCGTCTTTGTTCGCATCGATGTCCATGAGACCGTCTGGATCAATTAACCGTAGGGCATTATTTAAGGCGTATGCGTACCGATTCCAACTCTGGGGCAGCGAGATCCTCCCGCTTGCAATTAATGGGTCAACGCTCGTAAATCGGCCTAACTGATTGCCGTAATACCGCGCGCCGAAGTAATCCAAGTTTGTTTCGATATCCCGCTCTTTTAAGGTGAACTGCTGGCGAATCCCATCACCGCTGGCATATCCCTGCGCGGTGGTCCGGGCGCCGACAGGGGCGAAGAGTTCTTCACCGAAGGGGAGGTAATCGTGACGCTTGATGTTGGCCAAGCTGCCGGTTTGATCGATCACCATGCGGGGGGTGCCGAGGTGGTCCGGGACGAGCCATTGGATCTTTTCACCGCCGGCTGAGGTGCCGAAGGCCTGGATTTCGACGACGCGGCTCCAGGAGTCCGGCACTTGATTGATCCAGACGCGGATCTTGCGGGTGGTGATGGGCGCGAAGGTGAACTTGCGCCAGACTTTGTTGTTGCCGGTCACACTGCCGCCGGGGACTGTGACCCAACTACTTCCGTTCCAGTACTGCACGTCAAAACTTTGCAAGCCGTATAGCGAAAACGTCTGTGTCTCAGTCGGCGTGTTCTCCACGGTGTAGTTGTCGTGCAGGCTAAAGACATTTATCTCGTCGATTGTCTTGTCACCGGCAAACTCAACCTGAATCCAGTCCGGCACGGAATTCGGCGTCGCATCATTCCAGCCTTCGCCGTTGCCCCATGGACCACGATTGTTGCCGTTGATCGCGCCGGTCGTCGAGAAGCCGCAACAGGTATGCGCGCTGGAGGCGGTTGCGACTGCGCCGTTCGCAGCGAGGGCGACATTGAATCGACCTGTAGCAGTAACGAGCAGTTGACCATTGCGATAGCCGTACTCTTTTTCCGGCGCTGACGGTGGCGACGAGGCTTTGTATTCAGCCAGCAACTCGCCCTCCATGCCGTAGATCTGCCACTCTTCCTGGCTCGCAGCAATCTGGCGGCGCACGCGCTGGCCGTCAGCGTTGTAGCTGTAGCGACTGGTCTGGCCCGTGTTATCCGCCGCCGTAAGCATGCGATTCTCGGCGTCGTAGGTACGCGCTCCGGTGCCCGTGTAAGTATCAACCGTCAAGTTACCGGCCTCATCGTAGGTCAGCACGCCAGGTTGACCGGCAGGCACGCCCAAACGGTTCGTAGCCGGATCGACCGTGAACTGTTTCGTATTGATCCCCACTCCCCACGAAGCGGGATTGATCGTGCGATTGCCCCAACGATCGTAAGTAAGCATTTGCGCGTAGTCCTGCGCGCTTTGGCTCGCCGGTGTGCCGTGCACCTCGACCGCTGACTGCAGCCGGTTGAGAGAGTCGTAGGTATAAGTGTCCTGCGTGTAGTTGTAGCTACTGATCGCGTCGTCAGTGGGCACCCAATGCTGTTGCCGCAGCACGTTGCCATTGTTGTCAGGTCCGGCCGACGTCGCCGGATCGCCTTCCCAGGCATAGTTAGCGCTGTAATAGTTGACGAGGGCGCCGCGGTTCCAGTTCCACTGGTCGGTGGTCCAGGACACGGTGCTGAGGCGCACGTCGAAAAGCTGGCCGCGCCGGTTGTAGTGCTTCTTGTGATAGAGAGGAGTCTGAGTGCCGAACTGCTCCTGCCGCACGCCGCCCAGCGTGTCGTAAGTGATAGCAGTCGAATAGGTGCGGGTAGTGCCATCGCCCAGATTACCGCTGAAGCTGCTGGCGCGACCGGCGGCATCGTAAGTGTAGGTAACCGTGTGTCCCGATGGGTAAACCTGCGCAGTAACACCACCAGCCAGATTGTAGCTGCGGGTGGTTTGATACGATGAACTCCACACGCCTGCTGTTTCGTAACGCTGCCGCTGCACTAATGGTCTGCCTAATGCGTCATAAGAATCGATGTAAGTTGCAGCCGTTATACTGCCTGATTGCCATGTCTGGCTAAGGCGACCGATACCCTTGACGGCGAGATCGTATTGCCTGAAAACATCGGGCGTGGCGTCGGAATAATCAATGGAGGTGCTGCGATTCAGCGCGTCGTAGCCGTAAGTCGCCATCACGCCGCGCGCATCGGTCCGCTGCGTCAGGTTGCTGCCGGCATCGTACTGGTAAGCAACGGACCAGGCACTGTTGCCCGTCAGCGGATCGGAAAGACTCAGGCTGGGGCGGGTCGTATGTTCCGGATTGCGCGCGCGGAGCAGACGCTTGAGCGAGTCGTACATGAAGAAGCGTTGCTGGCTGCCCTGCGTGACTTTCACCAGGTTGTCGAGCACGTCGTATAGATACGTGGTCTGATGGTTCAGGCCATTCGGATCTTCATAGACCTCGAGCAAACGTCCCAACGCATCGCTCACGCTCCGCCTTGCTTTGCCCGCCTGATCGGTGACCGTGACGCTGTTGCCACTGTAGCTCGTCGTTACTACGGCATTATCCGGCGTAGTGACTGAGATTACCCGGCCCAGCGCATCAAACGCCTGTATCGTCCAGGCGAGGC
>DASVGE010000132.1:0-17837 GCA_036379695.1 Pyrinomonadaceae bacterium
AGCGGTGCCAAGGCACCGCACTCCAAGGAGGCGCACTCCAGGGAGGCGCACAAAGCAAAACGCGGGAGACTTTTTCAATCTCCCGCGTTGCCAATTCCGTAACTATTTGTGATGCTAGTGTGCGGTCAGCGAGCAATGGGCGTGATCACCGCCCGGTGCGAGCGGAGCACGATAGTCGCCAAAGTGAAACTCAGCTTCGGCCTCCGATAATGCATACACATCGAAGCCATACGCATCGAGATAGTCTGCCAAATCATCGGGGGAAAGAAGATATACGGCAGGCGAGTAACCCGCTTCAACACGAATTTCCAGCAGGCGCTCGATTACTTCAAGTGGTGCAAAGCATCTCACAGGATCTCTGTAGGTTGCCATGTTGCCAGCGCCTTTCTTTTCAAATTCATGAACACGGTCCAATTTCTCGTGTGCCGTGCTCTTCCCAAATCGAACAGTTTGATGTACGCAATCCGAAACTAGTTTGTTCTTCACCTGACAATATTCGTTGGCGAAACTTGTCGTTTGTTTTGACGCGCCAGCTAACCGAAAAGTTCCAAAATGAGTAGCGAACAACCAAACCCCTCAATCACTCAGCCTCTGGCGCCGCCACCTTTAAATTTCATCTCCGTATTGAAGGAAATGCTGCGGGCCTCTGATAAGGTGAGCGATCTGATTTTCAGTCCCGGCCGGCCGCCGCAGATCGAACTCGCAGGCAAACTCGTGCCGGTTCGTGTTCCGGGTCTCGAGAAGCTCTTGCCGGCGCATACCGCGGGTATCGCCAAACTGATTATTGGCAATCAGCAAACGGCGCTCGAGAGTCTCGAAAAGACAGGCTCGGCTGACTTGTCGTTCAGCGTTCCCGGCGACGCGCGCTTCCGCGTCAATATCTTCAAGCAGCGTGGCACACACGCCATCATCATGCGCGTGATCCCGATGCGGCCGCCCAGGTTCAGCGATTTCAATTTGCCGGAACAACTGAAAGAGATAGTAGACATCAAGAATGGAATCGTGCTGGTGACTGGACCGACGGGCAGCGGGAAAAGCTCTACCCTCGCGGCCATCATCGATCTAATTAACGAGACTCACTACTACCACATCGTCACCATCGAAGATCCGATCGAGTTTCTGCACATGCACAAGAACTCGACCATTCACCAGCGCGAACTGCACTCGGATACGCCGAGTTTCTCGATCGCCCTGCGCGCCGCGTTGAGACAAGCGCCGAAAGTGATTCTCGTCGGCGAGATGCGCGACCGCGAAACGATCGAAGTCGCGTTGGAAGCTGCGGAAACGGGTCACCTGGTGTTGTCGACGTTGCACACGATCGACGCGTCAAAGACTGTGGACCGCATCATCGGCGTGTTTCCCAAGAACGAAGAGAAAGCAATCAGAACTCGCATCGCGCAGTCGTTTCGCTTCATCGTTTCGCAGCGACTCATTCCGCTCGGCGATGGGAAGGGAAGAATCGCGGCGATCGAGATACTGAAGTCGACTATGCGCACGCGTGAATACATCGAGAAAGGTGAGTCGGAAGGGAAGTCGCTGATCGATGCGATGGAGCAGGGCGATCAGGACGGAATGCAGACCTTCGATACCGTGATCGAGAAGTTTATTCGTGATGGACTGGTCAGCATTGAAACCGCGCTGCCGTATGCGAGCAATTCAAACAATCTGCTATTGAAGATTGCGGATCTGGCGGGCGTCCCACGCCCTCAACCCCCGCCCGAACCCGCGCGCGATCCGACGTCGATGCTTGATCTGATTGAGCCTTAATCTGTGTAATCTGTGGTTAAAGCCAGCCACGGATTACACGGATAAAGGCTGATTTGCTATCATCGCTTTCGAGATCATGTTCTCGAAGGTTCACAAGGTCTTTTTGGGCCTTATATGTCTGGTCGCCTTCTCTCCCGCAACAGCCCGCGCTGACGATGAAATTCGTATCGATTTTCCTGCCGGCGGACAGCTGAAAGTTCGCAACGACTTCGGCAACGTTACGGCCGAAATCTGGAGCAACAACCATATTGCTGTCTCTGCAGCCATTGGCGGCGATGGCTCGCAGCGGTTAACCCGGTCTCCCATAATCATCGATAACCGTGGTTCACTGGTGACGATCTCTGTCGTGCGACGTCCGACCGATCCAGCTGTCCCGATTCATTTGAAAATCAAAGTTCCTGATGACGCGGACATCACCGCGCGATCGGTGCAGGGAACGAGTCAAACACGCGTCGGGAACGGTGCGAGAAAAATCGATATACAGACACAAGCCGGCGAGATACGTGTGGTTGATGCCGCAGTCGCGGAGACAAGCCCGCCTCCCAAACAACCGGAACTGGTCGGCACTAACAATCCAAAACCTTCTGCGGGAACTCCCGCCGAAGCAGTGAACAATGACGAGATCACCGAAGGCGACGTCATACGGGTCGATTCGCAACTGGTCACGCTCAACATCAGCGTGATCGATCGTGGCACGAACCGTGGGCTCCTCGGCCTGAACCAGTCAGACTTCAAACTGTTTGAAGATGGCCAGGAGCAGCGGATTGTTCAGTTTGAATCTTCGTCAGCGCCTTTCGATCTCATGCTCCTGATCGATCTGTCCGGATCGACAAGAGAAGTGGTCAAGCTCATCCGTGCCGCGGCAATTCGTTTCGTCGAGGCTGCTCGTCCCGCGGATCGCATCGGCGTCATTATTTTTGCGGGAGAGCCCAGGGTAGTTTCTTCTTTGACCGCCGATCGCGAACTGCTGCGACAACGAATCGAGACGATCGACACCGCTCGCGGCGATACGAAGCTTTACGACGCGACCAACTTCGCCATGGAAGAGGTGTTGAAGGAGTCAAAGAAATCCAGAAGGACTGCTATCGTACTGATGAGCGACGGCCTTGATGGAACAATACCCGGTGTCAGTGGGCAACAAGGTTCGCGACAGACTTACCCGGAGACTTTGCGAAACATCCAGGAGTTTGACGGTGTCTTGTACACTTTGTGGCTGAACACCGAGTATGAGGCAATGAGCCCGCTCGACACGCAGCCCGAAGCCTTCGACGCCGGTCACGATCGCATGAAGGAAATGGCTGATGCGGGTGGCGGTGTTTTTTATGAAGTTGAACGGTTAACCGATCTCGCCGGCGCCTACGAACAAGTGGTAGCAGATCTCGGAACGATGTACAGTCTGGCTTATCGACCATCAAACAGCACCCGCGACGGACGATGGCGAGCCATTCGCATCGGCGTGAATCGCACTAACGCAGTCCCACGCGGCAAACGCGGCTACTATGCAAACTAGGTTTTCAGGATTTTGCGCGAAAACTTTTCTGGCTGTCCTTCTTCTGAATGGCATTGCCAGGAGCCAGGATCCGGTTGAAACGATTCGTATCGATTCGGATCTCGTAGACCTGAAAGTCAGCGTGCTGGGCGCTCCTGCGAACACCCCACCGCCAATACTGGAACAGAAGGACTTCATCGTTCTCGAGGACGGCGTGCCGCAGGAGATCACGTTCTTTCAAGCCGCGGATACGCCATTCGATCTCGTGTTACTGCTCGATCTTTCAGGTTCAAATTCGAAGAACCTGAAGATGATTCGAAACTCAGCTAAGCGCTTTGTCGATGCGGCTCGCGACGTCGACCGCATCGCCCTCGTAACTTTCACGGATCAGCCCGCGCTCTACTCCTCGTTTACTCTCGATCGCCGCAAGCTGAAAAAAACAATCGACGAAATGGACGAAGCGATTGGCGGCACAAACTTTTGGGACTCGATGGCCTGGGTCTTGAAAGATATGATCCCGCAGGCATCAGGGTCGCGACGCAGTGCGATCGTTGTGATGACAGATGGAATTGATAACGCGCTACCGGATGTTCCCGGGCCGGGTTCCAGGCTGCCGTTTGAAGGACTGATCGAGAGGATTCGCACCTCGGAGAGTATCGTCTTTCCAATCTATCTCGATACTGAGGAAGAGAACGTCAAGCGTCACCACGTTCCGCGTTCGGCATATGCCCTGGCGCGCGAACAGCTTGGGCAAATGGCGGCTGTTTGCGGTACGCCGCTTTACCGCGCGGCGCGACTGAGCGATCTGGATGCGGTGTATACACAGGTAGTGCGCGACCTGAGCACGGTTTACAGTATCGGCTACCAGCCAACGAATAAAACACTCGACGGCAAATGGCGCTCGGTCGAAGTGCGCCTGGCAAACCGAACCGATCTCTTTGCCCGCACGAAGCGCGGTTACTACGCCAAAACCCGGAGTTAAGACGCAGCTTCACGCAGATAAACGCGGATCTGATCTGCGTTCATTTGCGTGAATATGCGGCTTAACTCTTGTAACTTTCTTCGAGCCGACTATAATGCTCGGTAGATTCGTCCCGCCAACAATCTTTTTTCGCGAATCGGAGGGTATTTCGATGAGAAGAGTTTTCAGCCTCCCAGCATTGCTTTCAGTCGCCGTCATATTGTGCTGTTCAGTCGTCAGCCTTGCCCAAAGTCAAAACAGGGAAAAATTCGTGATTTCAGCCAAGGCCGGCGGGATCAACGCCATTACCGGTCAGGCCAGCGTCTTCGCCAGAGGCGAGGCTGACTGGCAGCAACTGATGATCACAGACGATCTGGACGCCGGCGACAGGGTGCGAACTGCCAATGACGGGCGCGTCGAAATTCTTCTCAACCCGGGCTCTTACCTGCGACTTGGCGGCAATTCCGAGGTCGAATTGTCCAACAATGCGCTTGATAGCCTCGAAGTTCGTTTGATTCGCGGCACCGCCATCGTCGAAGCCACCGGAATGGACGGGCTCGATCTCAACATCAACATCAGCACACCCCATACGAAGCTCGCGATTGTGCGGCAGGGGCTCTACCGTCTCAACGTGGTTCCCGGCGATGCCACCGAGTTGATTGTGCGAAAAGGCCGGGTAATCCTCAGCGATTCACACACCAAGGTCAAAGGTGGAAACAAGGTCGTTTTCAATGCCACTGCGGTCTCGGTTGCGAAGCTCACGAAGGAAGAGAAGAAGCAAAAGGAAGAGGTAGAGGATTGGAGCAAGGAGCGAGCGGAAACACTCGCCAAGGCTAATCGACGCATTACCGACTCGATGTTCAGGTCCGCTTTTGCTTCCTATCGGGATTTTGATCCGTGGTCACGAAGTAGCTTCGGAATGTGGTTCTACCATAGTGGAGCAAACTGTTATACCTTCCTGCCATTCCGTTTTGGCTGGACTTCACCCTACGGCAGTAGCTATTCAAATACCTTCTACGGCGGCATTGGTTACACACCCGCTTACAATCCGAATCGACCCTATGGCAACGGCCAGACGGTGTCGGGCGGTTCCGGTCAGAGTACGCCTTCGGCTGGTGGAGCACCCTCCGGCGGAGCGCCTTCCTATGGCGGTGGCGCCAGCCCACGTCCTGCTCCGTCGACGGGCATGGACGGTGGCATGGGTAGACCGTCGCCACAGCCCAGGATGATTGATCCGGACACCGGTAATCGCATGCCGCGAAAGAACATCGAAGTACCGACACGACCGAATTAGTAAGACGTCCGGCGCGGTTCTCTCAGGAGTTCGTCCAACTCTTCGTTAATCAGGGCCTTAATCTCGGGCTGCTTTAGTCCGGCGAGGATTAGCTGCGTCAGCGCAGTGCGTAATTGCGCCCGCAAACGGTCGTCAGGCTTTTCTTTCAGGGTTTGGGATATCACCACCGCCCCCGATCCGTGCCGAACGCGTATAAGACCCTCTTTTTGAAGACGGCGGTAGGCAAAAGCCACGGTGTTGAGGTTTACGCCGAGATCTGAGGCGACTTGGCGAACCGGCGGTAACAGTGTCCCTTCCTCAAGCTCCCCACGCGCAATCAGGGTCTTAATCTCATCCACCAACTGCTGGTAGAGCGGCCGTGCATCACGTTCATCAACTGTTACAAACATATTGTCTATTGCACGTATACACTAGACAATCTCGCGATGTCCAGCGATTTTGCCTCAAAGTCAGGTATGGTACTTGGAATCGGGTCAGTACCGTAACGCGGTAGCGTCGGGTTGTTCTCGAGAAACGATAATTCTTAGGATATTGAGACCAATGCGTTCACCCGACGCTACCGCGTTACGGTACTGACCCGATTTCTCAGCGATTTCCGACTTTTGAGGCAAAGCGATGTCCAGCAGGAAATTAGTGCCTTAGGACCTTTGAGGCTAGCAGAATTGCGGTTTCGACTATGGAGTGCAGTCGCGGCGTAAAGCTCACGGTGTCGCCGATGATGAAGAGGTTTGGGAGGAAAGTGTCCGAAGAGGCTCGCGAGGTGCCGTCAACGCCTAAAACCATCCCCAGTTTGCGGCGCGTTTCGTCGTAGTAAGTGCGCGGATTCGCGGTTTCGATGATTTCGATGTCACTGCCGAGTTCTGGCAGCGCTTTGTGCAGCCGGTTCCAGAACTGTTCCAGCGCTTCTTGGTCCCGCTGCTCGTAGTCTTCCTCGCTTGACTGATACGCAAACCAGGAATCGACCTCAGTGAGAGTACTAAAAGTCACTGCGCGTTTACCCGGCGGCGCCATCTGGGATGAGGAAACCGCCACCGCCAACTCACCCTCAGCATCTTCTACGGCTATGCGTTCGCCCGGCAAGCGCGATACTGCCGACTCTTCCATGCTGGCGTAAACCACATAAGCTCCCGTGCCTCGCAGCGCGTTCAGGTTTTTCTTGATTTCGGGAGGCGTGCGGTTGAGGCCGACCAGTTTGCCATAAGTGTCCCAGGCCGTAAGGTTGCTGACGATCGCCTTCCTGGCAAAAACTCTCTCGCCACTCAACAGGTCGACTCCGGTAGCGCGGCCCGCTTCGTCATACGAGAGTCGCAGCACCGGGCTGTTCAGGCGCAAGTTGCCGCCGCTGCGTTTAATTGATTCAGCCAGGCGCTCGGCGAGACTTGCCGGACCGCCGGCGATTGCATAGATATCGTGTTCATTGACCTTCGCGTCACTACCGTCAGGCCCACGCATCACGTACGGTGAAGCGAGCAGGGACGCCGCGGGCGGATCAACGGGTAGCTGCGCGAACAATTTTTCATATACACCACCCGGCCCAAACGACGCGTACAAACCCATGCCCGGCTCAAAGTCGTGGCCGGAAAACTCCACCCGCGCAATGCATCCGCCCACTTGTGATTGTCTCTCGAGTAGACAGACGTTCATGCCGCGCGCGGACAACAACGCCGCCACGGTAAGTCCACCAATACCGCCTCCAACAACGACTACGTCGTACATGAACAAAGATTACTTTAGTGCGTCCTGATCGATGAAGCCGCCGACAACGATCAGCACAGATTGAATTCCATTAAAGACGAGATGGATGATGAAAGCAGGAAGCATCGTGCCTGTTAACGCTCGAGCCGCGGTGAGAGTAAAACTCAGAGCCGTGATGACCAGGATGACTACAACGTTATCTTTGTACTGCCAGACATGAACGCCCGCAAATAACAGGGACACGACAATGATCGCGAAGGCCATTCCAGTTACTTTTTCTACTGCTGGATAGAGCACCCCCCTGTAGATCAACTCTTCAATCAGCGGCGCGGTAGCAAATGCCACCAGCGCTGTGGCGACGCGCGTGTAGACGGAGCTCTCGATAAGACGGTCGAGATCAGTCTTGTTGCCTCCGTAGATGGTCGTCAATCCAAATGCGAGCCCATATAGACCCAGCGCAATCGCAACACTTATCAACGTCACCCGTCTGGGCGGACCCGGCCACTTCCAGCCCACCGCTTCCCAAAAAGGTCGACGCCCGCCTTCGCTGATCACAAACCACGCAACAGCGAATGTAATCAAGTGTGCGGGAAAGATACCGAGGACCGAATAGAAAATCACCCATTTGTCTGCCGCGAGTGCTTCGGGGGTAAAAGCTTCGGGACCTACTGTCGCGACCCTGTAGATTATGTAAGGCAGCACTGCCACCACCGGGACGAATATCAACAGCAGTACACTGACAGCCCAAAGCCCTACTCCCTTCACGACGTCCAACCACGCCAGCTGCCGACCCTCGTGGGAAGTGGGCGGCGGCGGCGGCTCGAAGCTACCACGGGGCGCAGTCGCCAAAGGTGCGCTATGTTCTTCAGGCAGTGGCGTAATTTGTTGGGAAGATTCTTCGGTAATCACTCGGAGAGTTTAGGTGGTTGGCATGCCGCGGTCAAACTTCGACGTCAGACGGCTGGATATTCGATCTCCAACAGCGGCGATCCCACACGCGGCGCAGCGAGCATGAGACCGATAATCGTCTTTGCATCTTCAATCTCGCCAGTCGTGATTCTCTCGAGTGCATCGGCGATTGGCATACGTACGACGTCGAGTATCTCATCCTCTTCCAACGCCTGCTCGCCTTCCGAAAGTTCGGTTGCCAGGTAGATCCACATCTTCTCTTCGCAGAAGCCCGGCGACACAAAGAACTCGGACAGCTTTTCGAGCCGCGCAGCGACGAGACCCAACTCCTCTTTCAGTTCACGCGCTGCGCCGATTTCTGGTCGTTCACCTTTCGCGAGCGTTCCGGCGGGCACTTCCAGCAGATAACGAACGGCGGGATGTCGATATTGCCTGACGAGGGCCACGGTGCCGTCGTCAAAGACGGGCACGATGACGGCGCTGCCGTTGTGATGGACCACTTCGCGTTGATAGGTCAGTTCACCTTCACTCACGGTGTCGACGGTAACGTTGAATACGCGTCCTTCGAAGACTCTTTGACTGTTCAGTATTTTGGGTAACTCTCGTTGTGGCTTACTCATATTCGTTTTCCTAACTCATGATCAGCGGGCGCAACTCGCCGGCGAGATAGAGCGAACCGGCGATACAGATCAAACCTTCGGGCGGTGTGTTTGCGCGGGCGATGTGCAATGCTTCTGCGCTCGACTCGCTGGTAACGACCATCCAGCGCGCGAAGCGTTCAGCTACCGGTTGCAGCATCTCGATTGTAGCGCTGCGAGGGTTGTTGACTGTTGTCAGCACTATCACGTCAGCGCCCGGAAATAGAATCTCACCAATTCGATCGAGTTGCTTATCACGCATCGCTCCAAAAACCAAAGTCAGCGGGCGCCGCGCGAACTCGTCAAGGTAAGCTCGCAGCGATTGAGAGCCGGCGGGATTGTGAGCGCCGTCGATCAAAAACGCCGGTTTGTGTGGGATTAACTCCAACCTGCCGGGATGGTTCGCGGTTTCGAGTCCGGTCACGATCGCGGAGTGCGGCACGCGCAGTAACTCCGCGAGACGAATGGCCACTGCTGCATTATCGATCTGGTGTCGTCCACGCAGTCCCAGCAAAACGCTCTCATAATGATCCGCGCCGGTGTCAAACGTTGCACGAAACCGGCCGTCGGAGGTGTTTCCTTCGAGTGTGTGTGATCCGTTTTCAAGTATCGGCGTGACGCCGGTTTCCTCACAGCGTTTCAACAGAACTTGCAATGCTTCAGGTTCCTGTTTGGCAATGACTGCCTTCACTCCGCGACGGATGATCGCAGCTTTTTCGGCGGCGATACTTTCGAGCGTCGGGCCCAGGTACTCTTCGTGGTCCAATGCGATTTGAGTAACGGCAACGATGCTTGCGTTGGCGGCGGTGGTGGAGTCGAGTCGCCCGCCTAATCCGGTTTCGAGAATGGCAAGCTCGATACCTGCATTGCGAAAGGCGAGCAGGGCAATGGCCGTCAACTGCTCAAAGAAAGTCGGCAGCACTTCAAGCTGTTGAGAAACCTCGCGGACAGTCGTCGCGCAGGCCGCGAAGTCTTCAGTTGAGATCTCCGTGCCCGAAATTCTGATACGCTCGGTGATGGAAACGAGATGAGGTGATGTGTAGAGGCCGCACTTGATACCGGCAGCGCGACAGATCGACTCGAGCATCGCTGCTGTCGAACCCTTGCCATTCGTGCCGGCGATCTGAACTGAAGGAAAGGCGCGTTCAGGGTTATCGAGAGCATGGAGCAGCAGTTCGGTATTTCTCAGCCCGAGTTTGATAGCAAGAGTCTCATGTCCCAGACTCAACAAATACCTGACTGCCGCCTCAAAATTCATTAGCCACAAAAAAGCACAAAAGGCACAAAAAAGAAAACCTGAAGGAGAATCAAATTCTTTCCAGGTTCTTAATTTTGTGCCTTATGTGCCTTTTTGTGGCTAGTCTTTCAGCTTTGCGGCTCGGCGGGCGCGCTCGATATCGGATTCCCCATGGATTTCGGGGTTCATCATGAAGTTGAGCAGCTTGGCGATATAGTCGCGCAGTTCGCGCCGGTCCACGATCGCGTCGACCATGCCGTGGTCGAGGAGGAATTCGGAGCGCTGGAAATCTTTCGGCAGTTTCTGACGGATTGTCTGTTCGATCACTCGCGGTCCGGCAAACCCGATCAGCGCCTTTGGTTCGGCGATGATGACGTCTCCAAGCATCGCGAAACTCGCGGTCACGCCTCCGGTCGTCGGATCGGTCAGAACAGAGATAAACGGCAGGTGTGCTTCGTCGAGCGCTGCGAGCGCCGCAGAGATCTTCGCCATCTGCATCAGCGAGAGCGTGCCCTCCTGCATGCGCGCGCCGCCGGAGGCCGAAAAAATAATGACCGCGCTGTGTTCGCGCATCGCGCGCTCGATTAACCTCGTAACCTTTTCGCCGACTGCGGAGCCCATCGAGCCGCCAATGAACGTCATGTCCATGGCTCCGGCGACGACGGGATGATCGCCGACAGTGCCACGCGCGTTGATGATCGCTTCCGGCAAACCCGAAGCGTCCTTCGCCTGGATTAATCTTTCCGAGTAGGGTTTGCTGTCGACGAATTTTAACGGGTCGATCGAGATGACTTCCGCGTCGAGTTCTTCAAACTTGCCGTCATCAAAGAGCAGCGCCAGCCGTTCGCGCGCGCCGATACGGAAGTGATGGCCGCAATGCTTGCAGACTTGTTGCCCGTCTTCGAGCTCGCCCTTGAAGAGATGCGCCTCGCACCCGTCGCACTTGACGAAGACGTTTTCAGTCTTCACCACGCGTTCTTCGGGGGGAACCGCCTCTATCCGTTTATTCTTCTTGCTGAACCAGGCCATAGGAATGCAGTGAAGGGTAGCACAAAGGGGGTCAGAATTCGATCCCTTGTTGAGCACGAATGCCCGCGTTGAACGGATGCTTGATCTCGGTCATCTCGGTAACGAGGTCCGCGGCTTCAATTAACTCCGGTGGCGCATCACGTCCGGTGACGACAATGTGCAACGCAGGTTGAGCGGCGCGAATCGCCCGAAACTCGTCCAACACCTCGTTAACCGGCAGCATTTTGTAACTCAGCACGTAGACCAGCTCGTCAAAAACGAGTAGATCGTAGTCACCGGATCTAAGCTTCTCGACGCAAAGCGCCCACGTCTCGCGCGCGGTCTTGATGTCCTGCTCGGGATTCTTCGTGTCCCACGTAAAACCGTCACCCATCGTGTGGACCTCGATGCCGAGCTTCTCCGCAGACACGTGTTCGCCGTAACGATCGTTGCGCGACTTCATGAACTGAATCATGCAGCAGTTCAAGCCCCGCCCGGCAGCACGCATCATCAGACCCAGGGCGCAGGTCGTCTTTCCCTTGCCATTGCCGGTGTGGACCATCAACAGGCCGCGCGTGTTCTCCTGATAATCCTCACGCCGCCACTTATACTTTTTCTCTTTTTCCGCCATCGATCCAGAAAGCCACAAAAAAGCACAAATAATTAGCCACAAAAAGGCTCAAAATTTTCTTTTTGTGCTTTTGTGCCTTTTTGTGGCTCAGATTACTGATTCGGTCTCTTTCAGCGCGTCTTCGGTGATGTCGCCGGCGCCATTCGCGCGTTTTACCGCGTCGAGCAATAAACCGACGATCACGTTCTCGGCTTCTTCCCAACTGCCGCGGAGCGTGCAACCAGCAGCATTGCGATGGCCACCGCCACCGAACTTCTCCGCTACTTTGGCGACGTTGACGTCGCCTTTCGATCTCAGACTCGTGCGATAGACTCCGGTCTCACACTCTTTCAACAGTGCGACCGCTTCGACTTCGCCAACCGTCAAAGGATAGTTAACAAACCCATCCGCGTCTTCATCAGAAGCGTGTGCTTGCTGTTGCATCTCGAGCGACTGGCGCATGCACGCAACGCGTCCGGTTTCGTCTCTCCGGGCCGTGGACATCACCGCGCCCATCAACTGAATCCTGCTCCAGGGATAACTCGCAAACACTGCTTCAGCAGTCTTGGCGGGCTTAACACCGGTACGCACCAGTTCAGAAGCGACTTTGAACGTCCGCTCGGTCGTGTTTGAGTAATGAAACGATCCGGTATCGGTGATCAGCGCCGTGTAGACACACTCCGCGATCTCTTTCGTAACGCGCACGCCCGTGGCTTTGCACAGGTTATAGATCATTTCGCCAACAGCAGAAGCGGTCGAGTCGATCCAGTTGATGTTGCCGAAAAGCGCGGTAGTTGAATGATGATCGATATTGACGACGAACTGCTTTTCCAGATCGACGAGACCGGGCCGGCTGATATCAGAACACTCAATCACGAAGACGGCGTGGTAAGAAGGATCGACTGACGGCGTGACGCGCACGTCGCTGGCGCCGGGCAGTTGCTGGTAAGCGTGTGGGACTGGATCGCGCATGATCACTTCGACGTCTTTATCGAGTGCGCGCAGTAACCAGTAGAGACCGAGCGACGAGCCTAAACTGTCACCATCAGGGCGAATGTGCGAGGTGATCGCGAAACGACGTTTCGCCTCGATCAGCTCGACGACTTGACTAAGCATGGTGCAAACAAAATCGGGGCGGAGCTTTTTATAGGACTCATACGACCTATTAGAAGCTCGCGCCTCTACCTAACCTTCATCCTTTCCTTTACTTTCCCATTCCCGCTCGATCTCCTGAAGCAGTTGATCGACGCGTTCGCCTTCCTCTTCGACGCGGTCACGCACGAAGTGAATCTCCGGCGTGCGAGGAAGATTCAACGAGAGCCCAAGCTGTTTGCGCACATAAGGCGCGGCGTGCTTGAGAGCTGCCAGCGCCGCTTTGTGTTCCGCTTCGTCACCGGCAATGGTGACGTAAACACGCGCCGCTCGCTTGTCAGCCGATAGACGTACGTCAGTTACCGTGACCGTCGTCAATCGTGGGTCTTCCAACTCGTAGCCGACAATCTGAGCAATCTCCTCCTTCAGAGTGTCAGCAGTTCTTTCCGTACGATGCATTACTCTGACTACAACTCAGTCGCCGCCACGCGCTCGACCACGTAAGCCTCAATCTGGTCGCCGACTTTCACGTCGTTGAAGTTTTCCAGACTGATACCGCATTCGAAGCCTTCACGCACTTCGGAGACGTCGTCCTTAAACCGTCGCAGCGAGGCAATGTTGCCTTCCCACGACACCACGCCATCGCGAATCAATCGCGCGCGTGCGTTGCGACGGACCGTACCATCGATCACCATACAGCCGGCCACCGTGCCCGCCTTCGGAACGCGGAACACCTCGCGCACGGCTGCCTTGCCGAGGATTCTCTCCTTCTCGATCGCCTCGAGCATGCCGATCATCGCGGCGCGAATCTCTTCCTCAACCTTGTAGATGATTGAGTGGAGACGAATATCAACCGACTCCTGCTTCGCGACGTCGGCCGCACGCGCTTCCGGGCGCACGTTGAAGCCGATAATCACGACCGCCGAAGACGACTGACCTGCCTGTGTCGCCGTGCCGAGCAAAACGTCCGACTCGGTGATCGCACCCACGCCCGATCGGATTACTTTGACCTTCACTCGATCCGTCGAGAGCTTCTGCAACGTCGACTTCAAGACTTCCACAGAGCCCTGCACGTCAGCCTTGATGATGACCAGCAGTTCCTTGATTTCACTCTCGCCCAACGCTTCGATACCGCGTTTGGTCGTTTGCAACAGCGCCGCCTGACGACTCAACATCTGTCTATGTTGTGAAATCGACTGCGCCTTAGTGATGTCAGAAACAACCTGGAAACTCTCGCCTGCCTGCGGCACGCCCTGCAGTCCCAGCACTTCGACAGGCGTCGCCGGTCCCGCTTCCGTGATCGGCTCGCCACGATCGTTGAACATCGCGCGCACGCGTCCGAAGATCTGGCCCACGATGAACGGCTCGTGAATTCTGAGCGTTCCCTGTTGCACCAGCACGGTTGCCACGGCGCCGCGGCCACGGTCGAGTTTCGCTTCCAGCACGACGCCGGACGCAAGCCGCGTCGGGCTCGCGCGCAGGTTCAGGATGTCGGAAGTCAAAAGAATCGTTTCGAGCAGCGTCTCGAGGTTCTGTCGTTTCTTGGCGGAGACCTGGACCATTTCGGTTTCACCGCCCCATTCGAGTGGCGACAGACCTTGTTGGGCCAATTCCTGCCTGACGCGATCGGGGTTGGCGTCAGGTTTGTCGACCTTGTTAATGGCGACGATGATCGGAACGCCCGCCGCGCGCGAGTGCTCGATAGCCTCGATCGTCTGCGGCATCACGCCGTCGTCGGCTGCAACCACCAGCACGACGATGTCAGTCGCTTTGGCGCCGCGTGCGCGCATCATCGTGAACGCTTCGTGACCCGGCGTGTCGAGAAACACGACACGACGTGTCTCGGTCGGATTATCCGGATTCGGAACCTGCACGCTGTAGGCGCCGATGTGCTGCGTGATGCCACCAGCTTCACCGCCGGCAACGTCAGTCGTACGAATCGCGTCAAGCAACGACGTCTTGCCGTGATCGACGTGGCCCATGACCGTGACGACAGGCGCGCGCGGCAATTCCACGTCGTCTGCGTCGGCCGCGATCAGTTCCTCAAACTCTTCTTCCGCGACCATCTCTTCAAACGGCACGAACGAAACGTCATAACCGAAACGCTTGCCGAGATCGGCGGCAACATCGTCCATCAACGGTTGATTGATGGTGGCGAACACACCGCGCTGCAAGAGGAGACTCACGACGTCCTTCGGCTTGATACCGAGTTTTTCCGCAAACTCCTTGACCGTCGAACCCTCGATCAGGCGTACCGCTTTCAAAGTACCTCCCGACACTGGGACCTCGAGACGACCGGCGATGCGGTCTTCGAGCGACAGTGCCTTCGGCGGTGGAATGAAATCGTTCTTGTCGAACTTGCCGGCCTTGCCTTCAATCTTTCTGCCGCCGCGCGGGCTGCTGCGTCGCGAACGGCGACGGCCGGCGTCGGGCGGTGGAATGTACGTGGTTTGCGGAGTCGCAGTCTCGCCCGGCGTTCCCATACGCTCGTTGCGTGGGAGCGAAGGTCGTTCTCTGCCGCGGGTGGCTCTGCTGTCAACACGTTCTTTCGGGACAATCGTCGGCGGCGGTGTCGGAGCCGGAGCGCGCTCACCCGGCCGAATGCCGGCATTAATTGCTGCCGCAGTGGGACGCAAAACTCTGACTTGTCGAGAAGGGGGTGGTGGCGGAGGCGGCGCAGGTGGAGTGACTCTGACCTCAGTGCCATTTGTCGGGGCTACGACTTCCGGAACCGTGATTGGCGTTTCAGCGACTACTGGCGGCTCGGCGGCGGGCGCTGGCTCAGCAGTTTCCACTACCGGCGGTGGCGGCGGCGCGACTTCCTCGAGCGCCGGAGCTTCAGCGCGCGCAGCAGGAGCCAACTTCTTGACTAACCTGGTAACCGGCTGCTTTGGCGCCACGGCGGGCGGCGGCGCGACCGCGGGCGTTTCGACTGCCGGCTCCTCGGCGACAACGGGTGGTGGCGGCGCAACTGGCTCAGGTTCGTGAATTTCCGGCTCGGCTTCGACGACAGGTGCTTCCGGAGCAGGAGCAACCGCGCGCTTCACCACTTTAACCGCGCGCTTGATGGTTGTTTCCTTCTTCGGGAAGTACTTGTTCCGGATCTTCTCGGCCAGTTCCTTCGAGACCGAGTTGGACGGAACGCTGACGTCGACACCTTCGCGACGCACTTCTTCAATGAGCCGCTTGGTATCGAGCTTTAATTCTTTAGCGAGATCGTAAATACGAACTTTAGAGGAAACTGTCATGCACTCCTTCTCGACGCTATAACCAGCGTCCTAACGCCTAAAGTGATTGGGACCGCAGGCCCAACCACTTCAAGCGCCGGTCAGAAGTTCGGCGCGTGACAGTAGGGGCGTAGCGGGCAACACAAACGGCCCGAAGAGACCGCAATTGTGTTGTAACTAATTGGCTGCATCACTGGTTCTCATCATCGTCCGTTCTCCCGCCTGATGCAGCATCTTCCGAAACTGCGGGAGCCGATGTTTCTGCTTCGTCAGCGGTGGCCTCGGAAGCAAACTCTTCATCTTCTGCCATCACTTCCTGCGCCATCTGTTCGATGGCTTCGTAAGCCTCGACGCTCGAGGAGGTGATGTCGGGAGATGGCGTAATCGTGTCGGGGCGCAAATCGCGTCCGGATTCCAGCAAGGCGAGCTCGTCGGCTGGAATTGGCTCGGCTTCGGTAACCGGTACCGGGTCAGCCGATTCCCACGCAATAATTTCCGATTCGGCAGAGAAGGGAACACCCTTCTCGACTGCTTCGTCATAACCTTCCGCAGTCGATTCGAGTGAAGGCTCCACTTCTACATCCATCGATTCATCAAACTCTGCCGAAACGGCGTGCTGTTCTTCCGATGCTTGAGGCCGCATGGCGACAACAGCCCGCGCAGCCTCGAGGATAACTTCCGCTTCGTCCAAACTCAGGTCGAGGAACTCGACGAGATCGTCAACCGTGGTTTGTGCCAGCGCGTCGATATCGCTGATGCCGTGTTCAGCCAACGCTTCAGCCTGCTGAGCCGTGACACCTTCAATTGCGGAGAGCGGAACGGCTTCGCCCGAAGCAATGAGCGCACCCATCTGCTCGCTGACTTCGCGCTTGATCTCTTCTTCACTGCGGATATCGATGTTCCAGCCCACCAGCTTGGTCGCGAGTCGCACGTTTTGACCGCGCTTGCCGATCGCCAGCGAGAGTTGATCTTCGTTGACGATGACTTCCATCTGGCGGTTTTCGATGTCGGTGATGTTGACCTTGTTAACTTTGGCCGGGGAAAGTGCGTTGGCGGCAAATACTGAAGGTTCGTCGGACCATTCGATGATGTCGATCTTCTCGCCGCGCAGTTCGCGAATGATCGCCTGCACGCGTGAACCTTTCATACCGACGCAGGCGCCGACCGGATCGACGTCGCGTTCGTTGGACATCACCGCGATCTTGGCGCGCTCACCGGGTTCGCGCACGGCTGACTTGATCACGACCGTGCCGTCGTAAATCTCAGGCACTTCCATTTCAAACAACCGTAACAGTAGTTCGGGAGAAGTGCGCGAAACTTCGACCTGCGGGCCTTTTGATTCCTTTGACACGTTGTTTATGACAACGCGGATTCGTTCACCCTGGTTCCACTGCTCGCCACGTGATTGCTGTGAGCGCGGCAGGATTGCTTCGAGATTACCGAGGTCGACGATGATGTTGCCGCGTTCGAAACGCTTGACGTAACCGTTTACGAGATCGCCGATCTTGTCGATGTACTGGTCGTAAACGTTGCTGCGTACTGCGTCGCGGACTTTCTGAAACAGGATCTGCTTGGCGGTTTGGGCGGCGATGCGGCCGAGTTCTTCCATCGGCAACGGCAGTAGCAGTGCGTCGCCGAGTTCGACTTCGTCGCCGGCGAGTTCGCGTGCTTCGGTGATAGAGAGTTCGGTAGCGGGGTTCTCGACGTCGTCGACAACGACTTTCGAAGCAGACAGTTCTATCCCTGTCTCGGGATTCCAGTCGACTTGAATGTCTTCACCGGACCGAAACTGTTTTTTGGCGGCCGCTCTCACGGCCTCCTTCATAGCTTCTATGACGAGATCGCGTTCGATACCCTGCTCCTGGCAAAGTGCCTCGATGTTTTGTGCAATCGATGAACTCATCTGTGTA